>JBMYYE010000080.1:0-11326 GCA_049609065.1 Halocynthiibacter sp. | reverse complement strand
GGCGCCCGCGCTTTTGTATCTGTCTGCTGCAGGGGTGGGACGCATTGGCATTGTGGATGATGATGTCGTGGATTTATCGAACTTACAGCGTCAAGTGATCCATTCGGAAACTGAACTTGGCCTGCCCAAGGTGCGCTCCGCTGCCTGTGCGATGAAAGCCCTAAATACCCATGTTGTGGTGGATGAACATGCACTGCGATTGACGGAAGGTAACGCAAAAGACCTTATGTCGGGTTATGATATTATCCTTGATGGCTGTGATAATTTTGCGACCCGATATCTTGTGAATGAGATGGCTCAGGCATTGGGCATACCCTTGATTTCGGCGGCCCTATCCCAGTGGGAAGGGCAGATAAGTGTCTATGACGTGAAATCCGGAACACCTTGTTATCAATGTATTTTCCCTGAGGCCCCGGCCGAAGGGCTCGCGCCAAGTTGCGCCGAGGCTGGGGTCCTTGGTCCTTTGCCTGGGGTTGTGGGCGCAATGATGGCAGCTGAAACCGTGAAGCTCATCACGGGTGCTGGAGAGACGCTTAAATCGCAGATGTTGATCTATGATGCGCTTTATGGCGAAACACGAAAAATCGCGCTTAAACCACGTGTGGATTGTCCCATTTGTGCGCAGATGCGCTAGCGCAGATCCATGTCATCACTGTAGCCATGTTCGATGAAATAGTCGCGCATCCAGCCCACGGGACCACGCCCGTAATGGGGGAATTTGCCCCAGCTTTGATTGGCATTTCGCACGACTTCAATCGGGCGCGGATTGCCGTGAAATGCGACGATTTTAGTGTCTTTGGGAGGATCTAAAGGGGGCAAAAACCGATCCACAACCAACGGACGCCGCAGGTGCCGTTTAAAGCTGATGACCCAATCATGGGGCCAAGGGGCCCAATCGGAAATGTGGCCTTCAATGCATTGTTGTTCATTGATAAAGGCGTCATAGGCCGCCTGTTTATCGGCCATGAAATTGTCCAAGACTTGCGGCTCAGACCCAAAATCAAAGGAAAACACCCCAGAGGCCAGCGTACAGTCCACCTGATTGTCGCGGCCACGGCGCCATCCATCCCCATCGCCAATGGCATTAAAGACGCCTGGATGTTCAAAAAGCGGCTCAAGGTCGCCAACAATCGCACTATCTAGATCAATGAATAGACAGCGACCCGTCAGCCCATAAAGATCCTTGGCGAAAATCGCCAATTTTGGCCACGCCCCATGGCGATAGCGTTCTTCGGGCAAATCGAGATCAGGCAGAGGGAAAACCTCGATATCTTCGTGGAGCCCGTCGCCTTCATTCGTAAGACAGACAAAGCGAAAATCGCCTTTGAGGTGCTTTTTCACAGCAGAATGCAACACGTTTACGTAAAAGGCAGGGTAGAGCGTGCCCCATTTGATGCACAATACAACGCGGGTCTGCGGCATGGAAAAATCCTTCATTTGATGTTGGAGAATTAGGCAATCTCGTAGGATGTGTCAAATGATCATTGGCTTTCTCGTTGCGTGGGCGCGCGGAGCGGATTAAGGTATTTCAAAACCAAACGAAGAGCAGATATATGTCCAACGACCTTCTCGACAATACGGCGGCCGAGCAATCTTACGATGCGTCCTCGATTGAGGTGCTGGAGGGGTTAGAACCCGTCCGAAAACGGCCTGGCATGTATATTGGCGGGACGGATGAACGGGCGCTCCACCATATGGTGGCAGAGGTTCTCGATAACTCCATGGACGAAGCTGTCGCAGGGCATGCGAACCGGATTGAGGTGGAACTTCAGGCCGATTATTCGGTGACCATTCGTGATAACGGCCGCGGTATTCCCGTGGATCCACATCCCAAATTTCCTGATAAATCCGCTCTTGAAGTGATTTTATGCACGCTGCATGCGGGCGGGAAATTTAGCGGTAAAGCCTATCAAACCTCAGGTGGTTTGCATGGGGTGGGTGCGTCGGTTGTGAATGCGTTATCCGATAGCATGATCGTGCAGGTCGCGCGCAATAAGGAACTCTATGAACAGCGGTTTTCACGCGGATTGCCGCAAGGGCCCGTTGAAAAAATAGGCGCAGCCCCGAACCGACGCGGCACAACCGTGACATTTCATGCGGATGCACAGATTTTTAAATCCCACCGGTTTAAGCCCAAGCGGCTTTTGACGATGGTGCGGTCTAAGGCGTATTTGTTTTCTGGTGTGGAAATCCGCTGGAAATCGGCGATTGATGATGGGGAAACTCCAACGGAGGCAACATTCCATTTCCCAGGTGGTTTGGCAGATTATCTAAATGAGCGTCTTGAAGGGGCGTCAACCTATGCGGATGCGCCTTTTGCGGGCAAAGTTGAATTTTCCGAAAAATTTGGCGCGGACACGGCGGGTTCCGTTGAGTGGGCGGTCAATTGGACCCCGTCGCGTGATGGGTTCATTCAATCCTATTGTAACACCGTGCCAACACCCGAAGGTGGAACCCATGAAACGGGGTTTTGGGCCGCGATCCTCAAAGGTATTCGCGCTTATGGTGAGTTGGTAAACAACAAGAAAGCCGCAAAAATCACCCGCGATGATATTATGGCGGGTGGCTCTGCGCTTGTGAGCTGTTTTATTCGCGAACCTGAATTTGTTGGGCAAACCAAGGACCGCTTGGCCACGACCGAGGCCCAACGCCTCGTTGAAAATTCGGTGCGGGATCATTTTGACAACTGGTTGGCATCAGATACGAAATCTGCAGGTGCGATCCTCGATTATTTGATTTTGCGCTCCGAAGAACGCATGCGCCGCAAGCAAGAAAAAGAAACGGCCCGAAAATCGGCGACGAAGCGTCTTAGGTTGCCTGGTAAGTTGGTGGATTGTTCGGCGACCAACCGCGATGGCACGGAATTGTTCATCGTGGAGGGCGATTCCGCGGGGGGCTCTGCCAAAATGGCGCGCAACCGCAAAACCCAAGCCCTTCTGCCGCTGCGTGGTAAGATCCTCAACGTGTTGGGGGCCGCATCGTCAAAAATTGGCACCAATGCGGAAATTAACGACTTATGTCAGGCACTTGGCGTCGGTATGGGATCTAAATTTAACGTTGATGATCTGCGCTATGACAAAATCATCATCATGACCGATGCGGATGTGGATGGGGCGCATATCGCGGCGTTGCTCATGACATTTTTCTTCACGCAAATGCGGCCGATGATTGATCAAGGCCATCTCTATCTGGCCTGTCCACCGCTTTACCGCCTGACCCAAGGGGCGAAACGGCATTATTGTATCGATGACGCGGAAAAGAACCTTTACCTTGAAAAGGGGCTTGGCGGGCGCGGGAAAATTGATGTGTCTCGATTTAAGGGCCTTGGGGAAATGGATGCCAAAGACCTAAAAGACACAACAATGAACCCCGAAACCCGTCAGCTGATCCGCGTCACCATTGATGAGGATGAGCCGGGGGAAACGGGTGATCTTATTGAACGTTTGATGGGGAAAAAACCCGAAATGCGGTTCCAATATATCCAAGAAAACGCGCAATTTGTTGAGGAATTGGACGTTTAATAATCCTCGATATGGTCGTAAAGCCCATGTTCGGTTTTATCCCAATAGAAGGGCTTGGATAGGAGTTCCCAGAGCCCTTTATAAGCGGCGATGACGGCAAATGGGTAATAGAGCATGAGTGTTGGCACCCACTTGATAAGATATGTCCGATCGGTCTTTGCGGCGGCAAATCCATTGATGCAAATATGTAGCATTTCACAGCCCAAAAAGAACCAATACAATGTCCATAGGGCGCTGTCGCTGGCGAAACTGGAAAGCGGGTTATGCAACCCAATCATAAAGAGCCAGAACATCCAGAAAATAGGCATGAGAAAGGTTTGCGTGAGGGATCCAAGGAAGAGAATTTGAAACCCCGTAAACTTGAGAAGGCCAAGTTCACGTAAAAGCTTTCGTGGGTCACGCATGTGAACGCCATAGGTGATGAGATAGCCTTTGATCCAGCGTGAGCGCTGTTTGATCCATGGAATGATCCGACAATTGGCTTCTTCAAATGTTGTGCTATCGACCATGGCGGTGCGATAGCCAAATCGTGCAATCCGAATGCCAAGATCGGCATCTTCAGTCACATTTTGCGCGTCCCAACGCCCAAGATGTTCAATGGCATCCCGCTTTATGAAAAGCGTTGTTCCCCCAAGTGGAATAGGCATTTTTAAAATCTGAAGCCCTGGCAGCATGATGCGATACCATGCAGCATATTCAATTGTAAAACAACGAGATAGCCAGTTCACCTTGGTGTTGAAATAATCAAGTCTCCCTTGCACGCAGGCGACGTCGTCACCCGCCGTTTCAAATGTTTGTGCGACTTTAAGGAGCTGGTCAGCCTCTGGCGCATCCTCAGCGTCATAAATACCAATGATGGAGCCTTTGCAAAAATCGAGCGCATAGTTGAGCGCGCGCGGTTTGGTCTTCAAACGGCTATCTGGTACGGTCACGGTGCGTATCCAATGGGGGAGCGCAATTTGTGAAAGCGCGTCTTGGGTAATCGTATCATCTTCTTCCGCGACGATTAAAACCTCAAGCAATGCACGTGGGTACTTTAAGCGGTGCAGCCGTGATATGAGGCGATGTGCAATTCTGCTTTCCTTATAAAGGGGAATGAGAATTGATATTTTCGGGAGCTTATCCGCGTGCCAACCCGTATCAGACGCGTCATAGTTCTGGCCAAAGAAAGAGGCCGTGACCCCAGCAATTTTTAAGAAAACGGTAGCGACAAGTGTCACGACAAGCCAAAGTGTCAGTGCGGTGATGAAAATTTCCGGAAAAGTGATGAGGCAAACAAACGCGCCTATGAGAAGGCTTAGCATGATTTTCTTTAGGCGCGGCGCATTCCATGTGCGACAGCTGAGGTCCTCAGGGACACGGGTTTCCGCGCGGGCGACCATGGCGGGCATAGGGTGTCGGAGATAGGCCTCATGGATGGCGCTTTGTGTCGTAATGGTTAATGCCGCAGGGCCAAAATCATCGGGAAGGCCGCTAAATAAGTGCGGGGCTTTATCGGGGCTGGCTGTCGCGATCAGGGTGGTTCCGTCGACCTTGCGCCACAAGATGGCATCATGGGCCAGAAGATGTTGTGCCAAATCCGCGCTTTTGGGGGTGAGCATGGCAGGAGCGTGGTTCAGATCAATATAGCGCAGCAGATGCTGAGACGCGATTTCTTTGTAAAGGTCCTCCTCAGAAAGGAGCGCATCTGCCATGAGGATTTCACCCAATTGACAGTCGTAGAGCGCCTGCTTTGTTAGGGCGTCGGCGAGTTGATCTGCGGTGATTAATCCACGGGTGACAAGCGCTTCCCCAAGCAGGCAAGCCTTAATATGTTGTGGCTGATTTTGATCGTTGCGCGCAAAGAGCGAAAACAGATTATCGAGAGGCAATTCCATATGATGCAAATCTCCGTAGAGATCGGATCATGGGGGGAACTGGTTAATACTGTGTTAAAAAGAAGTTAACACAGCCGACAACGCGGTGTTTACGATGTTTTTGCTTCGATATTTTCCACAAACCGATCAAAGAGATAGGTGCTGTCCATGGGGCCTGGGCTGGCTTCTGGGTGATGTTGCACGGAAAACACCGGCCGGCCTGTGAGTTTGAGGCCACAGTTTGTACCATCAAAAAGCGACACATGGCTTTCTTCAACCCCATCAGGGAGGCTCGTGCTATCGACGGTAAAGCCGTGGTTCATAGAGGTGATTTCAACCTTGTTGGTGGCGTGTTCTTTGACAGGATGGTTTGCCCCGTGGTGCCCGTGGTTCATTTTGATTGTGCGTGCGCCAACCGCAAGGGCAAGCATTTGATGCCCAAGGCAAATCCCGAAAATTGGCAAGGTTTCATCCTTGAGCAACTCTTGGATCATTGGTACGGCATACGCACCTGTCGCGGCGGGGTCGCCTGGGCCGTTGGACAAGAAAACGCCATCAGGTTTATGGGCAAGGATGTCTTCGGCGGTGGCCGTTGCAGGGAGAACCGTCACATCGCAGCCAGCAGAGGCAAGGCACCGCAAAATGTTGCGCTTTGCCCCGAAATCAATGGCGACAACTTTGTGTCCGCCATCGCGTTTGCTGTAGCCTTCGGGCCATGCCCACCGCATTTCGTCCCAGTTATAGGCCGCATCACATGTGACGTCTTTGGCCAGGTCGAGACCTTCTAAACCTTTGAAGGCGCGGGCTTTCGCAACGAGGGCTTCAATGTCGAATACGCCGTCTGGATTGTGGCTAATGGCGACATGAGGCGCGCCTTGTTGGCGAATGGCGCGGGTCAAGCGGCGTGTATCAACGCCGCCGATGCCGATGCGGTTGTTGGCTTCCATCCAAGATTTAAGGTCTTGGTCGTTGCGCCAGTTGGACGGATCGGTTGGATCCCATTTCACCACCATGCCAAGGGCAACGGGGGCGCCTGTTTCATTGTCTTCAACCGTTGTGCCCGTGTTGCCGATATGAGGGAAGGTGAAGGTGATGATTTGCCCCGCATAAGACGGGTCCGTCATGATTTCTTGATACCCGGTCATCGCAGTGTTGAAGCAGGCCTCTGCGCTCGCTTCGCCTGTGGCCCCAAACCCGTATCCGTAAAAGATCGTCCCATCCGCCAATGCAAGGCAGGCGGTTGGTGTGGTGTTTTCGGTGATGGATGGGGCAGCAGCAGGCATATCGACTCTCCAAGGTAAATCGATCGGAAACTATGTTTGTGTGGTCCATTGGTCAAGGGAAAGCCGACGTTTTCATCGTGTTTTAGGGATGTTTTTAGGTTGTTGCCCTCCGCAATCAAACAAGATAGGGTCCACGTCTCAAAATGAGGGGCGAAATATCCTCTTCCACTTGCCAAAGGACCTGAGATGGAACTGAAACTGGAACTTTCCACTGCGCTGAAAACCGCGATGAAAGCAAAAGACAGCGAACGGTTGTCAACGTTGCGTTTGATCAATGCTGCGATCAAAGATCGGGAAATTGCCCTACGTGGGGAAGGGAAAGAGGAAACTGTACCTGAGACAGAACTCCTTGCCATTCTTGGGAAAATGGTCAAGCAACGCCAAGAAAGCGCGCGGGCCTATGAAGAAGGTGGGCGTCTTGAGCTTGCGGAAAAAGAGCGCTCTGAGATTGTGATCATCGAAGAGTTTTTGCCTGTGAAACTCACCGCCGAAGAAACCGCCAAAGCGGTTGCCGCCGCAATTTCCGAAAGCGGTGCAGAATCAATTCGCGACATGGGGAAAGTCATGGGCGTTTTGAAAGCAAAATTCACCGGCCAAATGGATTTTGGCGCGGTTGGCCCGATGGTCAAAGACCAGCTTAACTAAACTACCTTTCGTGTTTTTAGCGTTCGAAGCACCCGCTTGAGGCGGGTGTTTAGGTCTTGGCGTTCTTCGGGTGTCAAAAACGCGCCGAGTTCTACCTCACGGCCTTCCGCGGATAAGGTGAGATAATGGGGGAGGGGCCGTTCATGGGCATAGATCATTTGCGTGACCCAATAGGGGTTGGCGGTCCATTCCAATATCTGCCCTTTCGGCGTGATATGGATAAGGTGTAAAAGGTCGTTCCAAAGGATAAGCGTTTCGAGGCGTTCGCCTTGATCATAGCTTTTCTGGAGAGCAAACCAAATGGCCCAAACTGCGCCAAGGATAAACGGCAGTAGGGCCCAAAGGATGGATGTCCCCAGCACGCCGATTAGCGGCAAAAGCAAAAGACCCGCAGTTAGTCCAATAAAAATCACAAAGCCGCGTTTTGGTAAAGAACGATAGGGCCACAGCGAAACCACCAAGATGGGGGATCCTTTCTGTGCATACGAAGAAGCCCCAGCAATGACCGGGGCTTCTTTTGGATTATCGTGCCATTCGATGGGCATCAGTGGCTATGGCCGTGATCCCATTCTTCCTGCTTTGGAAGAATTTCGAATGTGTGCTCTGGTGGTGGGCTTGGCAAAGTCCACTCAAGCGTATCCGCATATTCATTCCAGTAGTTGTTCTCTTCGACTTTCTTGCCCCAAAGCAAGGAGTAGAAGATGATACCGATAAAGAAGAGGAAGGATGCGAAGCTCAAGAATGCACCATATGAGGACATTGTGTTGAAGTATTCAAAGGCCTCTGGATAGTCGATGTAACGACGTGGCATACCTTGGCGACCCAAGAAGTGCTGTGGGAAGAACGTCAAGTTTGCACCGATGAAGAACAAGAAGAAGTGAACCTTCCCTGCCCATTCTGGGTAGTGCTTGCCGGACATTTTACCAAACCAGTAGTAGATACCAGCAAAGATACAGAACGCAGCCCCAAGTGACATTGTGTAGTGGAAGTGAGCAACCACATAATATGTGTCATGGTAGGCACGGTCGACGCCCGCTTGGGATAATACGATGCCTGTCACACCACCAACGGTGAAGAGGAACAAGAACCCAAAGGCGAAAAGCATCGGCGTTTTGAACTCAATGGAACCGCCCCAGATGGTCGCAATCCAGCTAAAGATTTTGACGCCCGTGGGCACCGCAATCATCATGGTTGCTGCCATAAAGTAGGATTGTTGCGAGAGGCTCATGCCGACTGTGTACATGTGGTGCGCCCACACAACAAAGCCGAGAACCCCAATTGCGATCATCGCGTAAACCATCGGCAAGTAGCCAAAGATCGGTTTGCGAGAGAAGGTTGCAATCACGTGTGAAATCAAACCAAAACCCGGAACGATCACGATATACACTTCTGGGTGGCCAAAGAACCACAAGATGTGTTGGTAAAGGATCGGGTCACCGCCGCCTGCTGGATCAAAGAAGGTTGTTCCAAGGTTACGGTCAGTCAAAAGCATGGTGATCGCGCCAGCCAAAACAGGCAAGGACAAAAGAATCAACCAAGCCGTGATGAACACGGACCACGCGAAAAGCGGTACTTTGTGCAATGTCATGCCAGGGGCACGCATATTAAGGAAGGTCGTGATAATGTTGATCGCGCCAAGGATCGAAGAGGCCCCAGAAACGTGAACCGCAAAGATCGCGAAGTCCATGGAAATGCCGCCTTCGTTCACGGAGAGCGGTGGATATAGAACCCAACCAACACCAGAACCAAGCTGATCATTGCCACCTGGTGACAACAAGGACACAACGCCCAAGCTTACACCTGCGACATACATCCAAAAAGAAAGGTTGTTCATCCGTGGGAAGGCCATGTCAGGCGCACCAATTTGGAGCGGCATGAAATAGTTCCCAAAACCGCCAAAGAGGGCAGGAATCACAACAAAGAACATCATCAATACGCCATGATACGTGATCATAACATTCCATAAATGTCCGTTGGGTGTACATTCTTGGCTGGCATCCGCAATGAAGCGTGCGCCTTCAAGACACATATACTGAACGCCAGGATGCATAAGCTCGAGGCGCATATAAACAGTAAAGGTCACAGCAATAAGGCCAACGGCCCCTGCTACGAAAAGATAAAGGATGCCGATATCTTTGTGGTTGGTTGACATGAACCAGCGCGTGAAAAAACTCTGCGCCTCATGTCCGTCGTGGCCGTGGGTGGCTGCGTCTGCCATACCTTGGGTCCCTCCCGATAGTTAAATAGATGCACAAAGTGGAATTTGTGCGCGTTCCCTTCCGTTGGTTTTAGCGGGGGATCAGGGCGCTTGCAATGGACGAGCGGTCGCAGGGCCGCATTTTTTTGACATAAATCAAAAAATATTTGGGGGTGCGGTCAAGGAAAAGGCGATTTCCATAAAAAAAGGCCGCAAAAAATGCGGCCTTTTGATCTATGTCAGAAAAGCTATTCTGCTTTTGGAGCTTCGGCAGCGGCTTCTTCTGTCGCTTCTGCAGGGGCAGCTTCAACCGCTGGCCCGACTGATGCGATATACGCAGCGACGTCTTCGCCACCTTTCTTCAACTTGAAGCTCATGCCTGATTTGGCTTTGTCGTCTTCAAGATAGGCTTTCAAGAAATCTTTCGGGTTCTTGGTGTATTCAGCAAGGTTTGCTTCGTCCCATACGAGACCTTTCTCACCAGCTGCTTTGAGGCTCTTTTTATACCCCTTGAAGCCCTCAGCTGTACCTGCGGTACGGCCGATAACCGCATAAAGGTTCGGGCCAGTTTTGCCGCCTTTATAGATGACTTCATCGCCATTTTTGATGGTGTGACATGCTTTACATTTCTTGAAGGTTTTTTCGCCTTTTGCAGCGTCCCCTTCTGCAAATGCAGGGGCGGCAAAAGCGGTTAAAGCCATAAGTGCAACGAGTTTTTTCATGAGTATAGGTCCCAAGCTGAGTTAATAATACCGTGCTAAGGCGAGGGTATGCTATTTAAAGGAGGAGTAAAACGCGAAAAACTGTCTCACCAGAAGGTTTTAGAGGCTTTCGGCGACAATTAGCGCATCAAACTGTCGCAGAGACCTGCTTTGCGGGGCGGCGGTCGCGTTTTTTGTCAGCTCGGGGAATCACTGCGGTTCTTATGCTGGCTGTGCGAAACATTCCGAAAAGGTGGATTTCAAGGCGGCATCCAAATCATCCATTGTTACGGGCAGGCCTAGATCGACCAAGCTCGTTACCCCATGTTCGGTGATGCCGCATGGTACGATGCCCGTAAAGTCGTTGAGATCAGGTTCCACATTGATGGAAATTCCGTGAAAGCTCACCCATTTTCGAAGACGAATGCCAATGGCTGCGATTTTATCTTCGCGCACAGTCCCTGCGATGGTGGCGGGTTTTTCGGGGCGCTCAACCCAAACCCCAACGCGCCCGTCACGGATTTCACCTTTGACGTTAAATGTCGCAAGGGTCGCAATGATCCAGTTTTCGAGCGCCTTTACAAAGGCCCGCACATCTTTGCCGTGGCGTTCAAGATCGAGCATCACATAAATGACCCGCTGGCCCGGTCCGTGATAGGTGTATTGCCCCCCGCGCGCGCTTTCATAGACGGGAAACCGATCCGGATCGGTGAGGTCCGCGGGGTTGGCGCTCGTCCCGGCGGTGTAGAGTGGCGGGTGCTCCACAAGCCAAATCGCTTCATCCGCGTGGCCGGCGCGAATATCGGCCGCACGTTTTTCCATAAACGCAACCGCATCTTCATAGGCCACCAACCCGTTTGTGGTTATCCATTCAACCATAATTCACCCGTTTGTTTTGTTGAATTTAGGCGTGCAACCCTGAGAGGACAAGCACCCTTTGGGTGCATGGCCCGTGCAAATTCCAAAAATGAAATAAAAATGCAAAAACCCGCGATTTTCCTCTTCACATCCCCAATCGTTATCGCTAGAAGCACCTCACCAAGTCAAGACGTGCGGTCGTGGCGGAATTGGTAGACGCGCAGCGTTGAGGTCGCTGTGGGGTAACACCCGTGGAAGTTCGAGT
>JBMYYE010000079.1:0-11436 GCA_049609065.1 Halocynthiibacter sp. | reverse complement strand
ACCATGATCCACCTTAAACAGGCTGTAAACTGGTCGAAAAACTAGGACCACCTCTCAGTTTCTGAATGACTTTGAAAACAACAAAGATGGTGCTCGATTTTCAGAACTGCGGGATTTCCTCGAATTCATTTCAACCTAGACATGCGTTTCATTTACAAATCTGATAAAACTCCGTCACCTGACTGTCACACTCAGACGCCAAAAATCGCGCAGGGCGCCCTGCCCCTCAACCGATTCTTACGGAGCCAAGCCATGAGCATGAGCCACGACAGCACTGAAATCAGCTTTGACGATTTCGATGAAATGAACAATCCCCACCCTGAAATCTGTGAGTTTGACGAAATCGTCGAAACCGCGCTGTCGCGGCGCGGGTTTTTGGGCGGTGTGATGACCTTTGGTGTCGGGAGCTTCCTTTTGGGTACATCAGGGATCGTGAGCCCCGCGAAGGCAGACGGCCAGATGACATTCCCATTTGAGGCAATACCAACATCAACAGAAGATACGGTCGTCGTTCCTGAAGGCTATGAATGGAACATGATGGTGAATTGGGGCGATCCTCTTTTCTCGGATGTGCCAGAATTTGACGAAGCCACACGTGGCACCGCCGCCACACAGGCGCGCGCATTTGGCGACAACAATGACGGCATGGCGTTTTTTGAACGCGGTGGCAAACGCGTCATGGCGGTGAATAACGAATACACCAATCGCAAAATCATGTGGGGCAACCACGAAGACGGCAAAGCCGCCTCTGATGATGATGTCGAAAAAGGCATGATGGCCCATGGTGTGTCCGTATTTGAAGTCGAAGTAAAAGACGGTCACTGGGGCGTTAAAAAGGACGCAGACGTTAACCGCCGCATCACCCCCCAAACCGAAATGGTCATCACAGGGCCCGCATCGGGTCATGACCTTTTGAAAACCAAAGCGGATCCAACAGGCACCAAAACACGCGGCACATGGAACAATTGTGGCAACGGGCGCACCCCTTGGGGCACCTATTTGACCTGCGAAGAAAACTTCAACGGCTATTTTTCTGCCGCTGATGAAAGTTTTGAAGTCAGCGCCGATAAGAAACGCTATGGCATTGGCGTGAAAGATTGGGGCTATGGTTGGGCAAAAATCGACGATCGCTTTGACATTTCCAAAGAACCAAATGAGGCGAACCGTGCAGGTTATATCGTTGAAATTGACCCGTTTGACCCAACATCCACGCCCAAGAAGCACACCGCCTTGGGCCGTTTCAAACATGAAAATGCCGAAGCCGTAATCGCCAAAGACGGCCGTGTGGTTGTTTACCTCGGCGATGATGAACGTGGTGAATTCCTTTACCGCTATGTGTCAAAGGACGCCTATGTTGAAGGCGGTGACACAAGCACGCTTTTGACAGAAGGCACGCTTTATGTGGCCAAATTCGACGACAAATTGCGTGGCAAATGGTTGGCATTAACGCCTGAAACAACTGGGATGTCGGAGGCTGAAATTTCCATTTCCACGCGAATCGCGGCGTCAAATGTGGGCGCAACAACAATGGACCGCCCTGAATGGGTGGCCTCAAATCCAAATAAGGTTGAAAACTATGTTGCCCTCACTAACAACAAAAACCGCGGTCTCAAGCCAAACAAGGGCGGTGACGATACCCCAGTGGGTGGACCAAACCCGCGCGAAAAAAACGTGTACGGACAAATCTTGCGTTGGGTGCCAGATGAAGAAAACCACACGGCTGATGGCTTCGCTTGGACCCTATTCGCACTCGCGGGCAATCCCGAAATCCATGACGACCTGAACGCAGGGTCCGAAAACATCAATGCGGGCAACATGTTCAACAGCCCAGACGGCATGGCCTTTGACAGCACAGGGTTGTTGTGGATCCAAACCGACGGCAAATATTCCAACAAGGATGATTTTGCAGGCATGGGCAACAATCAGATGCTCGCAGGGGACACAGAAACAGGCGAAATTCGCCGCTTTATGGTGGGTCCACGTGAATGTGAAATCACGGGCATTTGCTGGTCCGATGATCGCAAAACTGCCTTTGTAGGCATTCAGCATCCTGGTGAAAAAGGCGACAGCCACTTCCCAGCTGGCGGCACGTCCGTTCCACGGTCTGGCATCGTGGCGATCCGCCGCAAAGATGGCGCGACAATCGGCTAGCCCCTTTACACAAACATTCAAAAGGGCGGCCAACGGGTCGCCCTTTTATTAACAGACTCTATGAATTCAGGTTTGCGTATCCATTGCAGTGACAGCCATGCGCAAACGGTCCCAAACCCATAGCACGGCTCAACTCCTTCGGTTCCAAGCGCTCTTTGTTAGCCTCATCGCGGGTGTGCCGATGTTTTGGCTTTGGAAAACACCCCTAGGCGCAGATGTTTGGATTTTCGGCCTCATCGGGATTTTGGCCATTGGCGGCCAGTGGATCGGCATTCAGGCCCTGCGCAAAGGCGAAGCCAGCCTCAACAGCGCGCTTCAATATACCCGCGATATCTTTGCGGTTGTATTTGGATATATGCTCTTTGGGGAAACGCCCGATTTAATCGTCCTCCTGGCGATGGGAATTATTGCGTGTTCTAGCCTGCTTTTGTACCGATCATAAATCCAGCAAAAGCCCTAGACCTTTCAAAACGACGCGCATAGGGTCGCAGCAACATAAAGGACGCACCATGACAATCGGCACAAATATTCACACCTATTTTGAAGGCACATGGCACAAAGGCGATGTGCCCATCATTCGCGCAGCCGATCATGCCGCATGGCTTGGCAGCACGGTCTTTGATGGAGCACGCTATTTTGAAGGTCTTACACCGGATTTATTGGCCCATTGCGAGCGCACAAATACATCCGCGCGCGCCCTTTTGCTCGACCCAACCCATGACGCCACAGATATGGTGCAAATCGTGCGAGAGGGGCTCAAATTTTTTGCTCCGGATGCGGCTGTCTATATCCGTCCAATGTATTGGTGTGTTGATGGCGGGTTTTCTGCGCTTGTGCCCAAAGATGGGGCCACTTCATTTTCAATCTGTCTCGAAGAAATGCCAATGGCCGCGCCAGACGCCGCCGTGACCCTCACCACAACTCAGTTTCGCCGCCCCGTTTTAGAAAGCGCGGTCGTGAATGCAAAAGCGGGCTGTCTCTATCCCAATAACGCGCGCATGTTGGCCGAAGCACAGCGCAAAGGCTACCACAATACGCTTGTTTTGGATGCCATGGGCAATGTTGCGGAAACCGCCAGCTCAAACATCTTTATGGTGCGCGATGGTGAGGTTTTCACCCCCATTCCAAATGGTACATTCTTGGCGGGTATCACCCGTGCCCGCCATATTAAAAATCTCCGCGCAGATGGCGTTGCAGTACACGAAGCTGTGCTCATCTTGGATGATTTTCGCGACGCTGACGAAGTTTTCATGACGGGCAATATGTCAAAAATCACACCTGTGAGCGAATTTGACGGCACCCATTATGCATCGCGCAAAATCGCAACTCAGGCCCGTGATCTCTATTGGGATTGGGCCCATAGTGAAAAAGCTTGAACTCACAGCTTTGCTCAGCCATCATTGACAAAATTTCGGAGTATCAATGCGTAAGTTTCTAGTGGTCTTGGATGACAGCCGTGAATGTCTCAATGCGATCCGCTTTGCCGCCATGCGTGCGGCCCATACAGGTGGTGGAGTTGATGTTCTTTCTGTTATCGAACCTGAGGAATTCAATCACTGGATCGGTGTTGGCGACCTGATGCGCGAAGAAGCCCGCGAACGCATTGAAGTGCATTTTGAAGTCTTCGCAAAATGGATGCGTGACAAACAAGGCGTGGATCCAAAACTCGTGATCCGCGAAGGTCGCGCCGTCGAAGAAATCCTATCCCATGTGAACGAAGACCCCGAAATTGGCGTTTTGGTGTTGGGTGCAGGCACCGACAAAAAGGGCCCAGGCCCTCTTGTGACTGAAATGAGCCGCAGCTCAGGCAGCCTGCCAATCCCGCTGACGGTTGTGCCCGGTGATATTTCCAAAGAGCGCCTCGAAGCGATCACTTAAACAAACATTAGAATCATTCTAAATATTGACTTTCCTGATCCCAAGGCCCATATAGATTTTGCATCTGGAGGCCACTAATGTTCATTCAAACAGAATCCACCCCGAACCCCGCAACGCTCAAATTCCTACCAGGCCAAGACGTGCTTGGAAAAGGAACGGCAGAGTTCCAATCCGCCAGCGACGCGGAAAAATCCCCGCTTGCAAAACTGCTCTTCGCAGTGGACGGCGTGGTCTCGGTCTTCTTTGGTTCCGATTTTGTTGCGATCACCAAAAATGACGCCAGCGACTGGACCCATATTAAGCCTGCACTTTTGGGCGCGATCATGGAACATTTCCAATCTGGCAACCCCGTGATGACGGGCGACGCCCAAGATGCCCACGCAGAGCATGACGGCGAAGATGGTGAAATTGTCAGCCAGATCAAAGAGCTCCTCGATACACGTGTGCGCCCTGCGGTGGCACAAGATGGCGGTGACATCACGTTTCACGGCTTTGAACGCGGCGTGGTTTACCTTCATATGCAAGGTGCCTGTGCGGGCTGCCCATCCTCAACGGTGACCCTCAAAATGGGGATCGAAAACCTACTACGTCATTACATTCCCGAAGTCGTTGAAGTGCGCCCAGTGGAGGTCTAAGACCCCCACTGAAGGGACCTGCACCCATGAAAATTCTCGCCTTTGACACCTCTGCCCCCCATTGCGCCATTGCGGTGCTTCATGGGGAGGTTTGCCTTGTGGATGTGCAACACCCGATGAAAAAAGGTCAGGCGGAAAACCTCCCTCCTTTGGTTGAAGACGCACTGAAAACAGCCGGCCTTGGCCTCAGTGATCTTGATCTTATTGCCGTGGGCACGGGCCCTGGGAACTTCACGGGCATTCGCATTTCTGTGGCCTATGCGCGCGGGCTCTCGCTTGGGCTTGGCTGTCCTGCGATTGGCGTGACAGGGTTGGAAGCACTGGCCGCATCCACCACATCCCCCGTCCTCGGGGCCATCGCCGCACGCCGCGGCAGCTGCTATAGCCAAACATTCGACGCAGGCCACCCCCAATCGCCCCCACAAATGCAAGACATCGAAACCCTTGATGCATCTGGCTTACTCCTAAGCTACGACACCACGCAGATTTCATCCGCCACACAACCGACCACCTCCTTGGCTGTGAATTTGGCCAAAGCAGCGTTACGAAAGTTTGCCGCGGATCCACGCAGCATCAGTCGCCCCAAGCCCTTTTACATGCGTCCCGCAGACGCCGCCCCACCCCGCGATCCAGCGCCTGTGGTTTTTGACTGATGCTAACGCCACGCGATCTTGCGGCCCTTCACGGGGCCTGTTTTACGACGCCGCGCGCATGGAAGGCTGACGAATTCCAATCGCTTATCGCCTCCCCCTTGGTTTTTTTGGTGGGTGATGCATCAGGCTTTGCAATGGGGCGTGTCATTGCCGAGGATGCGGAACTTTTGAGCATTGCAGTCCACCCCAACGCCCAAGGGCGCGGGCTTGGGCGCCACTGGCTCAAAGCGTTTGAAGACACCGCCAAAACCCGTGGCGCCACGATCGCCTTTCTTGAGGTCTCCGTGAAAAATACAAGCGCGATTTCGCTTTACGAAAGCGAAGGCTACTGCGAATCTGGTTTAAGATCGGGCTATTACCGCGCCCCAAATGGCACACGTGTTGATGCCCGCATGATGCAAAAGGATTTGACCTAAGGTCAATCACAACGCAAGCCGCTCATTTTCACATGCTTTCCCTGCCAAAGCGCCGAAAACCCTAAAATTCTCTTGATCTTCGATGGCAATACGGGCCTTAATTGCCCATGGCGTTGCGTCTGCTCGCAACGGGAAAGATCATGCTTTCCAAAAACAAAAACTGGGAGTTTATTATGACACTTATGCACAAAATGTTGGGCGCTGCCGCGTCTGTTGCTTTGACGGCGGGCGCTGCGATGGCGGACCCTGCGATTATTTTTGATCTTGGCGGCAAATTTGACAAATCCTTTAACGAAGCTGCCTATGCGGGTGCTGAAAAATGGAAAGCCGAAACAGGCGGAAATTACCTCGAAGTTGAAATGCAATCTGAGGCGCAACGTGAACAAGCGCTCCGTCGGTTTGCTGAAGTGGGCGCAAACCCGATTGTGATGACGGGCTTTGGCTTTGCTTCTGCGCTCGACACTGTGGCCCCTGATTTCCCAGACACAAAATTCACCATCATTGATGTAGATTGGCTTGACCAACCAAACATCAGCCAAGTCACCTTTAGTGAGCAAGAAGGCTCCTATCTTGTAGGGATGATGGCGGCAATGGCGTCAAAATCCGGCACGGTGAGCTTCGTTGGTGGCATGGATATTCCTCTCATTCGGAAATTTGCCTGTGGCTATGTGCAAGGCGTAAAAGCTGCAAACCCAGACGCCACCGTCATTCAAAACATGACAGGCACGACGCCTGCGGCATGGAATGACCCCGTAAAAGGCGGCGAGTTAACCAAAGCACAAATCGCTGAAGGCTCTGACGTTGTGTTTGCAGCCGCTGGCGGCACTGGCCTTGGCGTTTTGCAAACTGCAAAAGACGAAGGCGTTCTCTCCATCGGTGTGGACAGCAACCAAAACCACCTACAACCGGGTTCTGTTTTGACCTCCATGGTCAAACGCGTCGACGTTGCCGTTTATGACGCGTTTAAAGCAGGTACTGATGCAGCCTCTGGTACAAAGTCGGTTCTTGGTCTTGAAAAAGACGGCGTTGGGTACGCCATGGATGAACATAACGCAGCCCTTGTCAGTGATGAAATGAAAGCTGCGGTAGAAGATGCCAAAGCAAAAATCATCTCAGGCGCCATCAAAGTGCATGACTACATGTCCGACGAATCCTGCCCAGTGAGCTAACTCACTCATGGCAAATAAACACCCAAAGGGGCGGCCCGCAAACGCCGCCCCCGCTATCGAATTACGTGGCATTTCTAAGGCCTTTGGCCCGGTGCAGGCGAACAAAGATATTTCCATTTCTGTTGCGCGTGGCTCCGTGCATGGCATTGTTGGCGAAAACGGCGCCGGCAAATCTACATTGATGTCAATCCTCTACGGATTTTACAAAGCAGACGCCGGTGAGATTTATGTCGGCGGCAACAAAACAGTCATTCCCAATAGCCAAGCCGCCATTGATGCGGGCATTGGCATGGTGCATCAGCACTTTAAACTGGTTGAAAACTTTACCGTTTTGGAAAACGTGATCCTTGGGGCTGAGGATGGTCCATTTTTAAAACCTTCCATTTCGAAGGCGCGCAAGCTCCTCAAATCCCTCTCAGATGAGTATGAGCTCAACGTCGACCCCGACGCCTTGATAGAAGACCTCTCAGTTGGGCACCAGCAGCGCGTCGAGATACTCAAAGCCTTGTACCGTAAGGCGGATATCTTAATTCTGGATGAGCCAACAGGCGTTCTAACCCCTGCTGAAGCCGACCATTTATTTCGTATTCTGCGCGGCTTGCGTGATGAAGGCAAAACCATCATTTTGATCACCCATAAGCTCCGTGAGATTATGGATATCACCGATACCGTTTCCGTGATGCGCCGTGGGGAAATGACCGATACCGTCAAAACCCATGAAACATCCCCTGAACATTTGGCCGAACTTATGGTTGGGCGAAAAGTCCTTCTGGAGGTCGATAAAACCCCTGCGGAACCTGGTGAAACGGTACTGTCGGTTCAAAATCTTTCCGTCACCGATGACACTGGTGTTGAACGCGTCAAAGGTATTTCCTTTGACATCAAAGCTGGTGAAATCGTCGGGATTGCCGGTGTTTCAGGCAATGGGCAATCCGAACTTTTGAACGTGCTTGGCGGATTGCAAACGGCCAAAGGCACGATCACAGTCGACGGAGAACCCATTGATTTAACAGGGCAATATTCAGATGGACAATCGCGGCGCGCCCGCTCCATCGCCCATGTTCCCGAAGATCGCCATCGCCAAGGCCTCGTGCTTGATTTTCATGCATGGGAAAATGTTGCTCTCGGATATCACCATGATCCAAGCTACCAAAAAAACGCGCTTTTGATGGATAACCACGCCTTGCGGGCCGACACCCAAGGCAAGATGGAACGCTTTGATGTGCGTCCACCGCATCCAGAACTTAAGGCGAAAAACTTTTCTGGTGGGAATCAGCAAAAAATCGTTCTCGCGCGTGAAATTGAACGCAACCCCGATCTCTTGCTGGTTGGCCAACCCACCCGCGGCGTCGATATCGGCGCCATTGAATTCATCCACAAAGAAATCATCGCCCTACGTGACAAAGGCAAAGCCATTTTGCTGGTCTCTGTTGAACTTGATGAAATTTTGGGCCTATCTGACCGGATTCTAGTGATGTTTGATGGTCAGATTATGGGCGAACGCAACCCAGAACAAACAGATGAGAAAGAGCTCGGTCTGTTGATGGCAGGTATGAACGGGGAGGATGGCTAATGCAAAAAATGCCAAAATGGGCGGATATTCTTTTGATCCCGCTGATCAATCTCTTGTTGGCCTTTCTCATTTCGGGCCTCGTCATTTATGCCATTGGCAAAGACCCGTTTGATGCCATCTCTTTGATGATCAAAGGCTCTTTTGGATCGACAAATGGCTGGGGCTATACGCTTTATTACACCACCAATTTCATCTTCACCGGGCTTGCCGTGGCCGTGGCGTTTCATGCGCGACAATTCAACATTGGTGGCGAAGGCCAAGCGGCCCTTGGCGGGCTTGGTGCGGCTTTGGTCTGTCTTGCTTTCGATTGGCCGCATTGGGCATTGGCGTTGCCAGCTGCGGCAGTTGGGGCGGCCGTTTTCGGGGCCGCGTGGGCGTTTATCCCCGCCTATCTTCAGGCCAAACGTGGCAGCCATATCGTTATCACAACGATCATGTTCAACTTCATCTCGGCCGCACTTATTGGCTACCTTTTAAACGGTGTCTTAAAGAAAAAAGGGTCAATGGCCTCCGAAACCAGTGGCTTTCCTGAGGGGGCGCATTTGCCAACCTTCCATGACATGCTATCGCCGCTTGGGATCAGTTTTTCCAAACACGCACCTGCAAATATTAGCTTTGTCGTCGCGCTGATTTGTGCCTTTTTGGTATGGATGTTGATTTGGCGCACCCGCCTTGGGTATGCAATCCGCGCCTATGGCAACTCCGAAGGGGCCGCGGTTTATGCGGGAATTTCGCCTACCAAAATCATCATCGTGTCTCTTGTTATCTCAGGGGGACTTGCGGGGATGATGGCGCTCAACGTCACCATGGGCGAGGCCGAACGCCTGATCCTCAACTCCGTTGAAGGCGCTGGTTTTATTGGCATTGCCGTGGCGCTTATGGGGCGATCGCATCCTGTAGGGGTGATTATCGCAGCCCTTCTTTTTGGCTTTTTATACCAAGGCGGATCTGAGTTATCCTTGTGGATGCAAATCCCCCGCGAATTGGTCATCGTGATCCAAGGCTTGGTGATTTTATTCACTGGTGCCCTTGATAATATGATCCGTCAGCCTGTCGCCAATCTTTTTGCACGTTTTGGGAAGGAGGCGTAAAATGGACAGTTTCCTAACGCTCATTCAAATTTCAGACAGTGCCATACGTCTTGCCACACCTCTTCTCTTGGCGTGCCTTGCTGGCCTTTTCTCCGAACGCTCAGGGGTCTTTGACATCGGATTAGAAGGCAAAATGTTGGCAGCCGCCTTTCTATCGGCGGCTGTTGCGGCCCATACGGGGAATGTTTGGCTCGGCCTTGGGGCGGGGATTGGCGGCTCGGTTCTCTTGGCACTTTTACATGGCGTGGCCTCGATCACGTTTCGGGGTGATCAGCTCATCTCAGGGGTGGCGATCAATTTCTTAGCCGCGGGTCTGACTGTCATCATCGGTCAAAGCTGGTTTGGCCTTGGCGGCCGCACGCCGAGCCTCACCGAAGGGCGCTTTTCGTCCCTTGAATGGCCGCTAGCGGGGGCTATGGAAAATATCCCCGTTTTGGGCCCGCTCTATTCTGAGCTTATTTCAGGGCATACATTTCTTGTTTATGTTGCGGTCATTGCTGTGCCTGTTTCGTGGTTTACGCTCTATCGCACGCGCTTTGGGCTGCGGCTACGGGCCGTGGGTGAAAATCCAGGCGCAGTGGACACGGCGGGGATTTCCGTGGTGCGGTTGCGCTATGCGGCTGTGATCATCTGTGGGGTGCTTTGCGGCATTGCGGGGGCCTACCTCGCCACCGGTTTGGCTGCGGGTTTTGTCAAAGACATGACCGCAGGACGTGGTTTCATCGCACTTGCGGCGCTTATCTTTGCGAAATGGAAACCGTGGTCTGCCATGTGGGCTTGTTTGCTATTTGGCTTTTTGGAAGCCTTTACAAACAGATATCAAAGTATCGATATTGGGGCATTCACATTGCCTGTGCAATTCATGCAAGCGCTCCCCTATATCTTGACCGTTGTGATCCTCGCCGGCTTTATCGGCAAAGCAATCCCACCGCGTGCAGGTGGCGAAGCCTATGTGAAGGAGCGCTAGTAAAAACACCTGCGCGGACTATGAATTTAACCCATTTGCCTATAAATCTGCGAGAACGTTAAAAAGAATCGCTTTATGAATATTTATTTACCCATTGCTGAAGTCTCCGTGAACGCTTTCCTTCTATTAGGGTTGGGCGGGATCGTTGGCATATTATCTGGCATGTTTGGCGTGGGTGGCGGTTTTTTGATGACACCATTGTTGTTTTTCATCGGTATTCCCCCTGCGGTTGCGGTGGCGACAGAAGCAAATCAAATCGTTGCGTCTTCTTTTTCGGGGGTTTTGGCCCATCTCAAAAGGCGCACGGTGGATTTAAAAATGGGTGGTGTGCTTTTGGTTGGCGGGCTTATTGGTGCTGCCCTTGGCGTGCAGCTTTTCAACTACCTCAAAAGCATGGGCCAAGTCGATTTGCTGGTCAAACTCTGCTATGTTGTCTTCCTTGGCATTATTGGCGGATTAATGTTCTTTGAGAGCCTCAAAGCCATTCGCCAAGCCAAAAAATCGGGCGTACCAACGCGCCGCAAACACAACTGGATCCATAATCTTCCGTTTAAAATGAAGTTCCGGACATCTGGCCTTTATATCTCTGTGATCCCCCCTCTTTTGGTTGGGGTCGCCGTTGGTGTTTTGGCGGCGATCATGGGCGTTGGTGGTGGCTTCATTATGGTGCCCGCCATGATTTACCTATTGGGCATGCCCACAAAGGTAGTGGTCGGAACATCCTTGTTTCAGATCATTTTTGTGACCGCCTTTACCACGCTTTTGCACGCAACGACCAACTATACGGTGGATATGGCTCTAGCGGTTTTGTTGCTGGTGGGCGGTGTTATTGGCGCGCAAATTGGCACGCGCATTGGTATGAAGCTCAAGGCAGAGCAGCTTCGGATTTTGCTGGCGCTCATG
>JBMYYE010000078.1:0-11594 GCA_049609065.1 Halocynthiibacter sp. | reverse complement strand
GATGGGCGCGCCATGTCACATCATGAAGCAAACACGCCGCCTGAATGAGGCGCATCCGGTCGGGTTTTGCCGCGCTAAAAAGTGGCGTCAGAAAATCAAAGAGCGCCTTACCGTGGCCAGGAAAGCGGGCGTCTTTTTGTTCGGCGAAAAGGCACGCTTCGATCAAAGGATCGCGGCGTTTGAGCTGATCTGGCATTTGTTCATAGAGCATGCCTTCGCGGATGCCATAAGATGAAATTGCGATGTCTTTGGGTTTAAACATGCGCACGAGTTCGCGTAGCACCAACGCCGCATGAGGCACAAGGACCATGCGTTCTGGGGATGTGCCGGTTAAGGCGCGCAATTCCCCAATGTCATTTTCCGAAATCCAGTTCACGGTTTCCATGACGGATTTCGGCGTCATGCGATATTCGTGCAAAACCGTAAGCGGGTAATTGCGCCGCGCCATGTCCAAACGTGCAATCGCGCGCCATGACCCCCCAACCAAGAAAAGCCGTTCACCAGCGAAGCCGATTTCATTTCGCATTTCTTCCAATACGGATTTGATATGCGCCTTGAGCCCCTTTTTACCGCCTTTAATATTGCGCAATTTAAGCGGTCCAAGCGGCGAGGTGAGGCGTTCATTCACGTGCCCGTCGCCAATGCGTGCGAGTTCCATGGACGCCCCGCCAATATCGCAGATCATGCCGTAAGCTCCAGGCCAGCCCAAAAGCACCCCTTGGGCCGATAACCGCGCCTCTTCGGCGCCATCAATCACGTGAATGTTGAGACCCGTATGTGCGGACACTTCAGTGCAAAAATCCGCCCCGTCTGAGGCTTCGCGCACCGCAGCGGTGGCCACAGCCGTGAGGGGGAGCGCATCCATGTCTTTTGCGAGGATTTGGAACCGTTTGATGGCGTTAAAGGCGCGCACGCGGCCTTCGGGGTTGAGGTGCCCTGTTTCGGCCAGCCCTTTGCCCAAGGCGCACATGATTTTTTCATTGAAGAAATAAGCAGGTGAGCGCGCCGCCCCATCAAACACCACCATGCGTACGGAGTTTGATCCGATATCGACAACGCCAACGCGGCTGAGATCACGGTCACTTGGATGTTCAAAAATCGGGTGCTCAAAGAGGCGCGTGTCGGGCAGTGTCATGGGGTTTAGGCTTTCTTTGGGGCAGGTTGCGGGGCGGGGGCTGTGAGGTCTGGAGCCTCATCATCATGGGAATGCGCCAAGGCGGGCACATCGGCGGCCCCTGCGCTGCCGCGGCCTGAAAGGGATGGGTTTTCCATGAAGAATTTATGGCAATTAAACGCGGGCGCATCGGCTGGGAGGCTTGGGCGAGTGTAGGTACCATGGGCATCTAGGATCCAGCTTTGGGCCACATCCGCGAGGTTTGCAGCCATAATCTGGCTCATAATTTGGGCTTTCACGGTGTTGTTTTTGGCCTCAACCAAGGTTTCAACGCGGCGGTGCAAATTGCGCCCCATCCAATCCGCAGAAGAGAAAAAGACGCGCGCCTTTTTCGACGGCAGCCCATGCCCCGCGCCAAAGCAAACAATCCGCGAATGTTCAAGATATCGACCGACAACTGATTTGACCCGGATGTTTTCCGAGAGGTCCTTCACGCCAGGTCGCAAGCCACAAATGCCGCGAATAACGAGGGAAATTTTCACCCCGTCTTGTGACGCTTTATAGAGGGCATCGATCACCTTTGGATCAATGAGGGAATTCATCTTTGCCCAGATTTCTGCTGGGCGCCCCTCTTTGGCGTGGGCGCGTTCCGCATCGATCATCGCAAGCAGGTTGGATTTGAGATTAAGGGGAGAAATCGCAAGGTTTTCCAGATCAACAGGCTGTGCATAGCCAGAGAGGTAATTGAACACCCGCGTCGCATCACGCCCTAAGGCGCTGTCACAGGTGAAAAGAGATAGATCCGTATAAATGCGGGCTGTAATCGGGTGATAATTGCCTGTGCCGTAGTGGGAATAGGTCACCAGCTTTTTGTTTTCACGGCGCACAACCGCAGAAATTTTTGCGTGGGTTTTGTAGTGCAAAAACCCATAAACCACATGCACGCCCGCGCGTTCCAATTTGCGCGATTGGCGAATATTAGCAGCCTCATCAAAGCGGGCTTTGAGTTCTACAAGTGCTGTGACCGATTTGCCGTTTTCGGCGGCTTCACAAAGGGCGTTCACAATCGGGCTGTCATGGGATGTGCGGTAAAGCGTTTGTTTGATTGCCACGACATTTGGATCGCGCGCGGCTTGGGATAAAAATCGCACCACCATGTCGAAGGTTTCATAAGGGTGATGCAAGAGCATATCTTTTTGCTGAATGGCACTGAACATGTCGCCATCATGGTCTTGCACGCGTTCGGGGACGCGGGGGATGAATTTGGGCCACAAAAGATCGGGACGTTCCGAGAGCACAAGTTCAGAAAGGGCCGCCATGCCGATCATGCCGTCCATTTCGACAACTTCGTCATCGGTGATGTGCAGTTCGCGCACAATCATTTTCCGGAGCCCTTTTGGCGCATTGGCCGTCATTTTTAAGCGAATGACTTCGCCGCGTTTTCGGCGCTTGAGGGCGATTTCAAACTCCCGTACGAGGTCTTCTGCCTCATCTTCCAACTCAAGGTCGCTGTCACGAAGGACCCGAAAGGCACAGCTCGCCTTCGCGTGATAGCCCGGAAACAGTTGATCGAGATGCATGAGAAGCAGTTCCTCAAGCGGCAAAAACCGGTGCTGTCCATCAGGGGCAGGCAACCGAAGAAACCGCGGGATTTGGTGCGGGATGGGCAACAGCGCCCGGAGCGTTTTCCCGTCTGTGTTGCGTTCAAGCTGTAGCGCAAGGCAAAAGCCTTCGTTTGGAATGAACGGGAAAGGATGCGCGGGATCAATCGCGAGGGGCGATAAAACAGGGAAGACTTCGGCCATGAAGGCAGCTTCAAGATGGGGGAGGTCCGCATCCGTGAGCTGAGTTCGTTCAAGAAGGTGGATGCCACTTTCTTCCATCTTGGATCGGATGTCGCAAAACGCGTGGTGCTGGCGGGCCATGAGTTTGTTTGCATTCTCATGGATAAGCGCGAGTTGCTCTGCGGGGGAGCGACCGTCAGCGGCGGGTGTGCTCACGCTTTTGCGGACCAGTTCCATAAGCCCAGCAACGCGAACGGTGAAAAATTCATCCAAATTTGTGGCGGAGATAGACACAAACCTGAGGCGCTCTAAAATTGGCACACGTGGATTTTCGGCCTCTTCCAATACGCGCCAATTGAAGGCCAGCCAACTCATCTCGCGGTTGAAGAACCGCTTGGGGCCATCTCGTTCGGTATCTGGGATGTCGCGCGGGCCTGGAAAGGGGGAGGTGAGGAAATCTGCCTGTGTCATGTCTGGCCCTTTTATGCGCCCGCAGGCCTTTTTCAAAAGGGCGCGGATCAGTCTGCGATTCTATCGAGTACGTCTGCCGCCAATTTTAGCGTAAGGGGCTTTGATTTTGAAAGGCTTTCTTGGTCCAAAGCACGGATCAGATTATGGGCGGCCTCAAAGCTGCGCTCCATGCGCTTGGTGATATAGGCGATGAGTTTGGGATCACTGTTAATTTGTTGATCTGACAGGAGTTTGACCAAAACCGCGGTGAGGAGCGTATCATCAGGCGCATCGAGCCCAATGGAGGTGGTGCCTTGCAGGCGGCTCAAGAGATCAGGAAGTAGGATCCCCCATCTAAGCGGGGCTTCGACCCCTGTCATCAAAAGTGCATGACCATTGGCAAGGCACAGATTATGGAGGTGAAAAAGCGCGTCTTCTGCGGGGCCATTGCCTGCGATGGCGGGGATGTCTTCGACGGCGATCGGACCTGTGCAGATGGATTGAATATCGGTGCTTTCTAGATCACGCGCCGAAAGGATCGTGGCCCCAGTTTCTTCGGCCCAGATATGTGTGAGGTGGGTTTTGCCCGATCCTTTGGGTCCTGTGAGGACCAATTTTGAAGAGGGCCAGTTTTCCCAATTGTCCACTGTGGCGGCCGCCAATCGATTTGACGGTGCCACAAAAAACGTATCGCGCGTCATTTTTGGCGCGCTTTCGAGATCAAAGATGAGCTGTTGTTTCATGCGTCGTCTTCTTGCTGTCGACTATAGCCCAGATAGAGGCGGCTGCTTTTGTATTGCGTGGTGAAAAACCGCGCGACAACACCAAGGGATGCGGCAACGGGGACTGCGACCAACATGCCAACAAATCCAAACAAAAGCCCAAATGCAGAGAGGGCAAAAATCAACCAAACAGGATGCAATCCAACACTCGATCCGACAAGCTTTGGCGTGAGGATATTCCCCTCAAGCATCTGCCCCACTACAAACACGCCTGCAACCAATCCGATGCTCATCCAGTCGCCCCAGAATTGAAAAAGCGCAAGCCCAATGGCCAGCGCCCCACCGATGATCGCGCCTACATATGGAATGAAAGTCACAAGCCCTGCAATGAACCCGATGACGAGCCCAAATTGCAGCCCGACAAGCATAAGCGCCACAGCGTAATAAGTTCCAAGGATGAGGCAAACGGTGCCTTGCCCACGAATGAAAGAGGCGAGCGTTTTATCAACTTCTTTTGCAATGGCGCGAATGGATGGCGCGTGGTCACGGGGCAAAAGATTGTTGATATGGCCCACCAACCTGTCCCAATCCAACAGAAGGTAAAAGGCCACGACGGGCGTAATTACCAAAAGCATCAACACATTCACAACACCTAGTGCGGAAGAGAGAACCGATTCCACAAACGCCCCGCCTTTGGAGCTAATCATCTCACCAATTTTCATGATGGAGGAATTGATCGTGCTGCCAGGTTGTGAAATTTGTGGGAACTTAGTGGTAAGATAGGTTTGCAGATCGCGGAAGGCTTCGGGTGCGACATTCACCAATGCGACGGCTTGTTCGATCAGTGTTGGCACAATCAACAACACGGCCACAACGAAGGCCAAAACCATGACAAGAGAAATAACAGTTGTCGCCATGGCGCGCGATAACCCCATGTTTTCAAGGCGATCGGCAACTGGATCAAGGAAATATGCGATGGCTCCGCCTAGGACATATGGCAAAATTGCATCCCCCAATATCCAAAGCACGCCTAAGAAAACAACGCTGGTGATGCCCCAATATTTTGCTTGCTGTGTTGCTGGAAGAGCCATGATTTAATTCCCCTTTTACCCTTAATCGGGCATTTGCAGCCCTCTTTCAAGTGGGGTTTCATGGGCGTGGTTTTCAACCCTCTCTCTTGCGGGGGGCGCGGTGATGGATTAGGGGGAACTAACCAATTCTATAAGTGAGAGTGTTACAATGCGCCTGTCTCGTTACTTTTTGCCTGTTTTGAAAGAAACACCTGCTGATGCTCAGATCGTGAGCCACCGCTATATGTTGCGGGCAGGGATGATCAAGCAGGCGTCCTCTGGCATTTATTCGTGGTTGCCTTTGGGGTTCAAAGTCCTCAAAAAAATCGAAAATATTGTGCATGAAGAACAACAACGTGCAGGCCATATGCCGATGCTGATGCCAACTATTCAATCGGCTGATCTCTGGCGCGAAAGCGGCCGCTACGAAGATTACGGCGATGAAATGCTTCGGATCAAAGACCGCCATGGCCGTGACATGCTTTATGGTCCAACCAACGAAGAACAAATTACCGATACGTTCCGCTCCCATGTCAACAGCTACAAAGACCTGCCTTTGACGCTGTATCAGGTGCAGTGGAAATTCCGCGATGAACGTCGCCCACGTTTTGGCGTGATGCGCGGTCGTGAATTTTACATGAAAGACGGCTACAACTTCGATTTGACCAAAGAAGATGCGCTTCATGCCTATAATCGCCACCTCGTGAGCTACCTGCGCACCTATGAACGCATGGGGCTCAAAGCAATCCCAATGCGCGCCGATGGTGGCCCAATCGGCGGTGATTACACCCATGAATTCCTTGTGTTGGCGGAAACGGGCGAATCTGAAGTGTTCTATGACAGCGATGTGACCGATTTGACCTTTGGCGATCGTGAAATTGATTTTGACGACAAAGCAGCCTGTCAGGCGGTTTTGGAAGAATTCACATCCCGTTACGCGCGCACCGATGAAACCCATGATGAAGCGCTCTATGCTGAAATTCCAGAAGAACGCCGCAAATCCGCACGTGGCATCGAAGTAGGCCAGATTTTCTATTTTGGCACCAAATACTCCGAGAGCATGAATGCCAAAGTTCAGGGCCCAGATGGCAAACCAACACCCGTTCACATGGGGTCGCACGGGATCGGTGTAAGCCGCCTTTTGGGCGCGATTATCGAAGCCTCCCATGACGATAAGGGTATCATTTGGCCAGAAGGCGTCACACCGTTTGATTGTGGGATCGTCAACTTGAAACAAGGTGACGAAGAGGCGGACGCCGCCTGTGAAAGCCTCTATAAGGCGCTGAGTGCGGCGGGTCTCGATCCGCTTTATGATGATCGCAAAGAACGCGCAGGCGGCAAATTTGCAACCATGGATCTCATCGGGTTGCCTTGGCGCATCACCGTTGGGCCGCGCGGCCTTAAAAACGGGGTGGTCGAAGTCACCTCACGGCGCACCGGCGAAAGCGAAGAAATGGCCCCAGAAGCCGCAATCGCAAAAATCACCGAAATTTACAAAGCGTATAAATAGTAAAAGGGCCTCACGAAATTGTGGGGCCTTTTCATTTCGGCATCATCCCTCGCATATGCCGCTCTAGGCTTGTCACATGGCCCAAGACCCCCTATTTCAGAGGAACGACTGTTTAGGAATTGAGTGTGACCCAACAACCTCCCCCGTTTTCTCGTTTTGAATGGATGATCGCGTGGCGCTATTTGCGCTCGAAACGCGCCGATGGCGGGGTGAGCGTGATGACATGGATTTCCCTTATCGGGATTACATTGGCTGTGTTTGCGCTGATCGCAACCTTGGCCGTGCGTGCGGGGTTTCGGGCGGAATTTGTCGATACCATTTTGGGCGCAAATGCCCATTCGACGGTGTATTACACGCTTGAGGCGGATGAGTATGGCAATACCAGCCGCGTGATCGCGGATTTTGACGCGATGGCAAATCGGATCAAAGCGGTTGACGGCGTGACCCGCGCCGCCCCTGTTATCCGTGGTCAGGTCATGGCCAACCTGCGTGATGGCAATGCGGGCGTGGCGGTCTATGGGATGCGTCTTGAGGATCTTAAAACCCTTGATCGGATTTCTGATCCCGCCACCTCACAAGGTCAAATTGATCGTTTTGGTGAAGGCATTGCCATTGGGTCGGGCGTGGCCCACGAACTAAATGCGCAAGTGGGGGATGTTATCAAAATCATCAATCCAAATGGTGTGCGCACCGCACTTGGCCGTTCCCCTCGGGTGAGCGCCTATGAGGTGACCTATATCTTTAGCGCGGGCCGCTGGGACATCGATCGCACGCGGGTGTATTTGCCCTTTGCTGAGGCGCAAAATTTCTTCAATCGCGACGGTGTGGCGGATGAAATCGAAGTCATGGTCACCAACCCCGATGCCGTGGATAAGATGAGTGACGATTTGATGAAAGCGGCGGGTGACCGCGCGCTTGTGTGGACATGGCGTGATGCGTCTGGCGCGTTTCTTCGGGCGCTCAAAATGGAAGACAACGTGATGTTCATCATCATGTCGATCCTCGTATTAATTGCGTCTCTCAACATTATTTCGGGCCTGATCATGCTGGTGAAAAACAAAGGGCGCGACATTGGCATTTTGCGCACCATGGGCCTCACTGAAGGGGCGGTGATGCGGGTCTTTTTCATCTGCGGCGCGTTCACGGGATTGATTGGAACGGTGCTGGGTGTTCTCTTGGGCGTGCTTTTTGTCGCGAATATTGATGGGGTTTTCAGCGTGGTTAATTTCATCTCAGGCGGCGGGGCTTGGGACCCGTCTATTCGCGGAATTTACGAATTGCCAGCGAAGCTTCAGACCAAAGATGTCGTGACCGCAATCGGGCTATCGCTTGGGCTGTCTTTTGTCGTGACGATTTTCCCTGCGCGCCGTGCCGCGCGACTAAATCCGGTGGAGGCCTTGCGCTATGAATAATTCCGCTTCGGTTTTGTCCCTGTCCCAGATCGCAAAAACATACACGCGTGGGAATGCCCAAGGCGTTGAAGTCCTACGCGGGGCATCATTGGATCTACACGCAGGCGAAGTTGTTGCTTTGGTCGCCCCGTCGGGTGCAGGCAAGTCGACACTTTTGCATATTGCGGGGTTGCTCGATGTGCCAGATGCAGGGCGCATCACAATCGCGGGCCAAGACGTGTCAGGATTTTCAGAACGCCAACGCACGGGCGCACGGCGCCGCGATGTGGGCTTCATTTATCAGTTTCACCACCTTTTGCCGGAATTTACGGCCCTTGAAAATATCACCTTGCCACAGCGCGCAAATGGGGTGCCCATCAAGGATGCCGAAGACCGCGCGCGCATGCTGTTGGACCGCGTTGGCATTTTGGACCGTGCGGATCATCGCCCTGCGGCGCTTTCAGGTGGGGAACAACAACGGGTTGCGTTTTGTCGGGCCTTGGCCAACGCGCCTAAGATTTTGCTGGCGGATGAACCCACTGGCAACCTCGATCCGACGACCTCGGATCAAGTGTTTGAGGCCTTGATGGCGCTTGTGCGTGAAACGGGCTTATCCGCGCTTATCGCGACCCATAATCATGCATTGGCGCAAAAAATGGATCGCATCTTTCGGCTCGAAAATGGTGTGCTATGCGAAGGCTTGGGGGAGGGGTAAAGCCCTGTCCAAGCGATTGGAAATGCATGTAATATTTTGGATTTTGGCATTCAATAACTGACCGATTGGGGTAGGTAGGCGCGCGGCCAGTACGGGACGGTCCACCAGCATGGATAGGGCGTCTTCTAAAGGCAAATTAAGGCGGCCAGCCATATAGGTAAGGGCATCGGAGAGTGAAATATCCGCCCCCGCAAGCGTGCCATTCTCAAGGGTGAGCCGCCCGCCTGCGCGCAGAATTTTGCGGCCATTCAGGGTGAATTCGCGGGTCCCTGTGCCCACGGTTTTCATGGCATCACTGACCGCAAAAAGGTGATTGTCCCCCGCTTTGGCTTGCAGGCTTAGACGAAAGGTTTCGTCGCTCACATGATGCCCATCGGGAATGATCGATGCAAAGACATCCGGCGACAGCAACGCGACCCCAACAAGCCCGGCGTCGCGTCCAGTGATCGGGCGCATGGCGTTATGTAGATGGGTGACTATATGCGCGCCCGCCTGCATCAGGTCCATGTGATTTTCGTAGGGCGCGTTGGAATGCCCGAGTGATACGAGAATCCCTGCTTTCGTCAAAATCGCAACATCCTCTGACGTTACATTTTCGGGTGCCACGGTGAGCATAAGTGCCGGGAGCTTTTCACGCGCGGCAAGATAAATATCGCGATCTTGGGATGTCATTGGGCGGATGAACGCCGCGTCATGGGCCCCTTTTTTCGGAATGGAGAGATGTGGACCTTCTAAATGTAGCCCTGCAAACCCGTCGATGTTTTGGGCTGCAATTGCCGCCTGAATAGCGGCTTGAGTGGTTGCGAGCGAATCTGTGATGAGGGTCGGAAAAACCCAAGCCGTACCACGGGCGCGATGGGCGTTGATTAAGGTCGCGATGCCATCGGGGGTAGGCGTTTCATTAAGCAAAACACCGCCGCCGCCATTGACCTGTAGGTCGACAAAACCAGGCGTGATGATGTGGCCTTTTGCGGAAATATGAGGGTGATTGGGGACGGGTTTTCCGTTTGGAATAAGCGCAACAGTTTGGCCATTTTCAATCACGAGGTGATGATTTCCAATCAGTTTTCCGTCATGAAAAAATGCATCTGCGCTCAGGACGCAAGTGTTGATTGAAGGGGTCATGCTCACGAATGCCTTTTTGACGTGCGTTTGGCGACATAGTTGCATTAAATTTTCTGAAATTTAAACCGTTCTTTGCTTTTTAGAAAGATTTTGGCCGTAGATTGCATGGAATTTATCGCTTTGATCTCAGGCTTTGGCCCTATTGGCCTTGCAGCCCCTCTCTGCCCGAACTAACATTCGGATGAATTTACTTTTGACCCGTAAAGGCACGCGCATATGAAAGACCCTATTGATACCTATATGAACACGCTCGTCCCAATGGTGGTGGAACAGACCGCTCGTGGGGAACGCGCTTATGATATTTTTTCTCGTTTGCTCAAAGAACGGATCATTTTTCTAAACGGTCCTGTGCATGACGGGATGTCGAGCCTGATTGTGGCGCAGCTTTTGCACCTAGAAGCTGAAAACCCGACGAAAGAAATCTCCATGTATATCAACAGCCCAGGCGGCGTTGTGACCTCCGGTTTGTCGATCTATGACACAATGCAATATATCAAACCGAAAGTGTCGACTTTGGTGATTGGTCAAGCCGCCTCTATGGGGTCGCTTTTGTTGACGGCTGGCGAAAAGGGCATGCGGTTTTCCCTACCAAATAGCCGTGTCATGGTGCATCAGCCATCAGGTGGCTATCAAGGTCAGGCAACAGATATCATGATCCACGCACAAGAAACGCAAAAGTTGAAGGATCGCCTCAACGGGATCTATGTGAAGCACACGGGCCAAAAAATGGAAGCCGTCGTTGATGCGCTTGAGCGGGATAACTTTATGTCCGCTGAGGATGCCAAAGATTGGGGCCTCATTGATGAGATCGTTGAAAACCGCGCCAAAGCGGATGACGATGACGCATAAGCCGATTTGAAGACTGGAAATGCGGCTTGTATCCCATAGCCGCATTCCCTAATCTGGTGGAAAGCACCTATGTTGGGTGCCAAGAGGATTGAGAATGGCCGATAATTCAAAAAGTGATGGCAAAAACACGCTTTACTGTTCGTTTTGTGGCAAAAGCCAACATGAGGTGCGCAAGCTCATTGCTGGGCCAACAGTTTTTATCTGTGACGAATGTGTCGAACTTTGTATGGACATCATCCGCGAAGAAACGCAGTCGGCCGGTTTAGGGTCCTCAGAAGGTGTTCCAACACCCAAAGAAATTTGCCAAGCGCTCGATGATTATGTCATTGGCCAAGCGCATGCAAAACGCGTGCTGTCTGTTGCGGTGCACAATCACTATAAACGTCTTAACCATGCACAAGCCTCTGGAACTGAGCTTGAATTGGCGAAATCCAACATCATGCTTGTCGGACCTACGGGGTGTGGTAAAACGCTTTTGGCGCAAACGCTCGCGCGGATGCTGGACGTGCCGTTCACGATGGCGGATGCGACGACATTGACCGAAGCAGGCTATGTTGGGGAAGATGTCGAAAACATCATCCTCAAGCTTTTGCAAGCATCCGATTATAACGTTGAACGCGCGCAACGGGGCATCGTTTACATCGACGAAGTTGATAAAATTACCCGCAAATCTGACAACCCGTCAATTACCCGTGACGTATCGGGCGAAGGGGTTCAGCAAGCCTTGTTGAAGATCATGGAAGGCACCGTTGCCTCCGTGCCTCCTCAAGGGGGTCGTAAACATCCACAGCAAGAATTCTTGCAGGTGGATACGACCAATATCCTCTTCATTTGTGGGGGCGCTTTTGCAGGCCTCGATAAAAT
>JBMYYE010000077.1:0-11698 GCA_049609065.1 Halocynthiibacter sp. | reverse complement strand
CCCCATCGTCGTGTCGCGCCCATCGCGCAGTGGCAAAAAATCTTGGAGCGTAAACGTAGGCGCATATAACACCCGCACAGGCGCCGAGCGCATGTTGCTGAAGACCGCGCTCAAGGAAACGGCAACGTTGGATGGCTCGTCCCGCCGTGTGGTCAAAAACAGCAAAGGCTTCAACGCAAACTTTGTTGGCCTGACGCAAGAGACCGCACAGCTTGCCTGTAAGCGCCTCAACGCACGTGGTGTGGATTGTCGCCCCATTGGGCCGAGCTAAACCTTGCATGGTGCTAGAAAATCGTTTTTCTTAGCCCCATGACCCATTTTGCATTTCCCGCGCCAGATCAACCATGCCTTGCCATCCAGGACAGTGAAACACACTTTCCCGTGCGACGCATTTATTGCGTTGGTCGAAACTATGAAGACCACGCCCGCGAACTGGGCAACAATCCAAAAGATCCTCCTTTTTTCTTTAGCAAGCCCGCAACCGCGCTCCTCGAAACGGGGCGGATCATCCCCTACCCTAAAGCAACGGACAACCTCCATTTCGAAGGGGAGCTGGTTGTGGCAATTGGCCCTGACAAACAAAACCCTGTGTTTGGCTATGCTGCGGGAAATGACCTCACGCGGCGCGACTTGCAGGCGGAGGCCAAAACCACCAAGCGCCCGTGGGATATGGCCAAAGGGTTTGACCAATCGGCCGTTTGCGGGGCGATTATTTCAGCCACATCTATTGCGGATCTTGGGGCCTGCAGCATTGAAACCACCGTCAATGGTGCTCGCACACAGTTTGCCGCACTCCGCGATATGATCTGGGACGTTGATGGCATCATTCACCATCTCAAAACCTATGTCGATCTCATGGCGGGGGATTTGATTTTCACGGGAACGCCCGCGGGTATCGGGCGTTTAAACCCCGGTGACACCTGCTGTGTTACGATTTCAGATATTGGCGAAGCTTGCGTTACCATTGCCCCTTAGGGCTTTGGTTCATCATCCCATTTGCTGGATAAAATGCGCTGACTATCCCCATCTGGATCATCATATTGCCGATTAAAAAGCGTCCACAAAAATGCCAAAAGCCCAACCAAGCCAAGCAAAATCGCAATTGGGATCAAATATGTTAAAGCATCCATGGCCTACCTCAAACGCAGGGCATTCACCGATACTGTAATCGATGAAAAGGACATTGCAAGCGCCGCCGCCAAAGGTGTTGCCAGCCCGATAAGCGCAATTGGCACAGCAATGAAGTTATAGCCCGCGGCAATTGCAAAGTTTTCTTTAATCCGACGCGTTGCTTTTTTGGCAACGATAAGGGCCTCTGGAATGGCGTTCAAATCCTGCCCCATAAGCACAACATCTGAGGCCACACGGGCCGCATCAAGCGCGGAGGCAGGGGAAATCGACACATGCGCCGCTGAGAGAGCAGCGGTGTCATTTAGCCCATCCCCCACCATGAGGACGCGTTTGTTTTCTGCGGCAAGAGCCGCCACTTTTTGTGCTTTCTCTTCTGGCAAAGCCCCGTGGATTGCGTGATCGATCCCTAAGGATTTGGCCAGCGCTTGCACAGGGCCTTCGACATCACCAGACAGCAGGTATATTTCTTTCCCCGCAGATTTTAGAGCAGAAATCGCAGCTTCGCAGCCTTCACGAAGTTGGTCTTCGAAACGGAATACAACCGCATCTTGGCCTTCAATCGATAGATATGTTGCCACGTGGTTTTGAGGAACTGCGCCAACCCATTCCGCGCGCCCCAAGCGCACGAGCTGGCCTTCATATTCGCCTTCGACGCCGTAACCTGCGACCTCTTTCACGTTTTCAAGGGCAACGAGCTGTACGTGATTTTGCACGCAATAATCGCTTAAGGCTTGGGACAATGGATGTGAAGATCCGCGCGCCAAGGCAAAGGCCAGCATCAAATCGGGGGCCTCAACCGTATCCATGCCAACGGGTTTCGGGCGTCCATATGTGAGGGTGCCAGTTTTATCAAAGACAACTGTATCCACCTCTGCCAAACGTTCGAGCGCGGTCGGATCTTTGATCAATAGACCTTGTTTGAATAAGCGCCCAGAGGCCGCCGTGGTCACGGCAGGAACCGCCAAGCCAAGCGCGCAGGGGCATGTGATGATAAGAACCGCAACGGCAATATTCAGCGCATAACGCACATCCCCATATGTGATCGCAAGCCATACCAAAAACGCCCCAAGAGCCAGCAGATGCACGGCAGGTGCGTAGATTTTTGCCGCCCGATCCGCAAGCGATGTGTAGCGGTTTTTGGAACTTTCGGCCACGGCCACAAGGTTTGCCATGCGGTGCAAGGAGCTATCTTCGCCGGCGGCAACTGTACGCACCTCAAGCGGCCCAGTGAGGTTCACCTCACCCGTGCTCACTTCGGCGCCAGTGCTGACAAACACAGGGAGCGTTTCCCCCGTCAAAAGAGAGCGGTCAATTTCGGTGGCGCCTTTTATCACGATGCCATCCACAGGCATACGTGCGCCTGGTTTCACCTCAACGATATCACCAACTTCGAGGGCAGAGATTGGAACGGTTTCCATACCATCTGTGGTTAACCGCGTGGCGCGTGGGACTTCGAGTGCGGCAAGTTCTTCTGCCGCAGAGCGTGCCACAGCACGAGTGCGATGATCGAGATATCGACCTGCCAGCAAGAAAAACGTAAGCGACAAAGCCGCATCAAAATACGCGTGTTCGCCATGCTGCATAGTTTCATAAAGCGACATCCCACCCGCAAGCAAAATGGCCAAAGAAATCGGTACATCCATATTGAGCCGCCCAACGGACAAAGCCCCATACGCATTTTTGAAAAAGGGTTGCCCAGAAAAAGCAATTGTTGGCAGGGCAATCAGAGCCGAAATCCAATGGAATAGGTCCCGCGTCGCGGATTCGGCACCAGACCACACAGATACCGAAAGCAGCATCACGTTCATCATGGCAAAGCCAGCAACCCCCAACCGCATCAGAAGATCACGACCGCTTTTGTCGGTCTGTGTCGCGCGAATTGAGCCTGCATCAAGTTCGTGGGCCTCATATCCCACAGCAGCAAGCGTTTTGATGAGGTCCGTCGCCTCGACCTCTGGTTCAGCTTCGACAGATACGCGTTTTAGCGTTAGGTTCACCCGCGCCTCATGCACATCGTCGCGCGCATTCAAGGCCCGTTCCACGGCTTCAATACAGATTGCGCAATGGATGGTCGGCAAAGACAGCATCAAGTTTGCTTCTGTCGGAAGCGACATTTTTGCAAGCGCCTCAGCGGATGGTGCCGCATCACAAGCGGGGCATGCAGATGGTCGCGAAGCCATTCCAACGGACATAGCCTATCCTTTTACATAGATCGGAATACGTTGTTCGAAGGCTGTCCCGTTTTTAGCCACAGCTTTCAAACGCAAATTCCAGTTTCCTTTTCCAAGCGCAATCGGGAACCGGTATTGTGTGCCATCCCAAACGAATTCCGGCGTAACATCATCCGCCGCCATCGTCGCGCGGCCCAAAATACCTGTGACAGATTTTGCCTCAATCGGATCACCCATTTTATTGGTGATCGTCATTATAACAGCATCCCCATCATATGTCGCAGCAACATCCCAACCAAGCGACAATTGTGCAGCTTTGCGGGCATTGAATTCTTGGCTCGCCACATAGCTATTTTTTACTTCAAGGCCAGGGAAGGTTCCCACAGCTTTAAAGGCCAAGACCAAATTCACACCAATGATCACGGCAAATGCTGATACCGTGATCGCGAAGACTTTCCGTCCTGTTAGTGGTTTCATAACTACCGTCCGCGTCCGTTAAATACGGTGTCTTTATACGTTCTTTCCCCAGAAACACCATCCTTGACCCAGATCCGAATATTACTTCGGTCGAGTTTCGCGGCCTCTGTCCCTTTAGGGGCAACAATATAAAGCCGTTGGAGCTTTGTTTCATCCGCAGGCACCATTGAAATCAGTTCATCTTCGCCTTCAAGCTCAATTTCGAATGTATCAGCAGGCGAAATTGAGAAATAAAACGGACGTTCGTCCCCGTGTTTGTTGCGCAGTCGCACCTCATAGGTGTTTCGAATGGACCCATCCGCAAGGGTGACAAATGTTGGATTCCGCACAGGCGACACCGTCATATTGATGTCTGGTCGGATAAAGAGTGCCACAACCAGTGCAATACCGACCGCAGACCACAAAGTCACATAAATCATGGTGCGCAAACGGAACACGTGTTTCCAAATTGGACGCGGCGCAGCCCCGGCACGTTCGCGGCCCTCATCAGACAATGCGAGATAATCAATCAAGCCGCGTGGCTTACCGATTTTGGCCATCATTTCATCACATGCATCAATACAAAGTGCGCATGTGATACATTCAAGCTGTTGCCCGTCGCGAATGTCGATGCCGGTTGGGCACACATTCACACAGGCCATGCAATCAATACAATCGCCTGTATTTTCGGCCCCCTCTTTGCGGCGTAATTTACCACGTGGTTCACCGCGCCATTCACGGTAACCCACAGTGAGGGTTTCTTCGTCCATCATCGCCGCTTGGATACGTGGCCAAGGGCACATATAGATACACACCTGTTCGCGTGCGAGGCCACCAAAGAGGAATGTAATCGCAGCCATAACAAAGATGGTTGTGTAGGCAATGGGGTGCGCATTAAGCGTGAACAAGTTCACCAAAAGCGTAGGGGCATCTGTGAAATAGAACACCCACGCCCCGCCTGTCGCCAACGCGATGCAGACCCAAATGATCCATTTTGTAATCCGCAGACGCCATTTTTTCAGGTCCCATTTGCCCCGATACAGGCGCAAACGTGCGTTGCGATCGCCTTCCACCCAGCGTTCCGTCAGGATGAAAAGATCGGTCCAGACCGTTTGTGGACATGCATAGCCGCACCAAACGCGGCCGAGCGCAGACGTAAAGAGAAAGAGCCCCAAGCCCGCCATAATAAGGAGGCCTGCGAGGAAATAAAATTCATGTGGCCAGATTTCAATCCAAAAGAAAAAGAAACGGCGATTGGCAAGATCAATAAGGATCGCTTGATCTGGGAGGTTCGCACCCCGATCCCAACGAATCCAAGGTGACAAATAATATATCCCTAAAGTCACAGCCATGATGATCCATTTCAAGGATCTAAACTTGCCATATACTTTTTTAGGGAAGACAGGTTCACGAGCTGCGTAAAGATTTGGAGGTGTTTCTTCTGTGCTCACGGGATTTCTCCATCTAGCGCGTTAATTTAGGTAAAAAAGGCCCGCGAACGCGAACCCTGCTGACCTCTCAGTCAAATAATTTGGCACCAACTCCCAAGGAAACGCGCGAACAGGATAGGAAGTCGGTGCCCAATTCCCGAGGGTCATCCCTCGGAAACCTTATGTTTTATTCGCCGCCACCAAGTTGGTGAACATAAGCCGCAACTGCGCGAATGTCTGATTCGGACAAACGGTTGGCCCATGCTGGCATCACACCATAACGTGCATTCACAACGGTTTCAGTGACACTGTCACGGTCCCCACCATAAAGCCAAATCGCATCCGTTAGATTTGGAGCGCCTTGGTCACGATCGCCTGTGCCGTCTTCGGCGTGGCAGCTTGAACAATTGTCTTCGAACACAACTGCGCCAGCTGTTGCGAGCGGTGCATCATGATCTTCGCCTGAAAGCGACAACACATATTCAACAACTTGACTGATTTCTTCTGCTTCAAGAAGCTCATCACGACCGAATGCTGGCATTTCAGAGAAACGCGCATCATCGCTGTCATTGTTGCGAACACCGTGGGTTACAGTTTCATGAATTGCTTCAATATCACCACCCCAGAGCCAATCATTATCCAAAAGGTTTGGGTAGCCTGTTGCACCAGCAGCACCAGAACCGTGACATTGCGCACACCATGTGCGGAACACCGCACCACCCGCAGATTTCGCGAAATGGCTAAGCTCTTCGTTTGAAGCAAGCGTTGTGAGGTCAGCTGCTGCCAGCTGCTCTTCGAGGCCTTTATTGGCGTCATCAAAGCGCTGAATTTCCGCAGCCACATCCGCACGCGTAGACGCACCGAGTAGACCAGGCGTCGCGCCTTTGATGAGGGGCCAAGCTGGATATGCAATCATATACAAAATGCCCCAAACGATTGTGGTATAGAAAGTCCATAGCCACCAACGCGGTAGCGGGTTGTTGTACTCTTCAATACCGTCCCAGGAATGGCCGGTTGTATCGACTTCCTGATTGTCATTCGCTTTTTTCTTGCTCATGACTGGTTCTCCTTAACCTTATCACCTTCTGAGGTGGGTTTATCATCATGACGAAATGGAATGTCCGCCGTGTCTTGGTATTTGGTGCGATTTCCTGGGCGGAACACCCAGAAAATCACAGCAATAAAGAACACAAACAGGAACAACAGCATCCAGCTATCTGCAAATTCACGCAGGAGTGAATAAGTTTCCATCGGTCGTCTCCTTACCGGCTTGCGTCTGGTGTAAAGGTTGAGAAATCAACCATTGTGCCCAGAACTTGCAAATATGCCACCATCGCGTCCATTTCAGAAATGCCAGGTTTGCCATCAAAATTGCTGACAGTTGCATTTTCTGAGTAACGCTCATGAAGACCGTCATAATCGCTATCAGGATCCGCTTGCGCTTCAAAATCAGCTTTCGCATTTGCGATCATGTCGTCTGTGTAAGGTACACCAACAAGTCTATGTGTCTTCATCAGATCACCAACACGTTCCCCATCGATCATTGCGTTCGAAAGGAAGCCATATTTTGGCATCACAGATTCAGGCACCACAGATTGCGGATCCGTCAAGTGATCAACATGCCACTCATCAGAGTAGCGGCCACCAACACGTGCGAGGTCAGGACCTGTACGCTTGGAGCCCCACTGAAATGGGTGGTCATATTTTGATTCCGCAGCGAGGGAGTAGTGGCCATAACGTTCCACTTCGTCACGCATTGGACGGATCATTTGTGAGTGACACACATAGCAGCCTTCGCGGACATAAACGTCGCGACCCGCCAATTCGAGAGGTGTGTACGGACGAACGCCGTCCACATCTTCGATTGTGTTTTCCAGCCAGAAGAGCGGTGCGATCTCAACGATCCCACCAATTGACACAACGAACAAGCTCAAGACGAGCATAAGAGTTGCGTTTTTCTCAATGACAGCATGTTTATCAAGAATAGCCATTATTGATACCCTCCTTATTCTGCTGGAACTGTATCTTTGGCTTCAGCTTTCGCTTCGCCGCGGACAACAGTCATCCAGAGGTTGTAACACATGATCACAGCACCAGTGAGGAACATAACCCCACCAAGACCACGAACCACATACATTGGGAACTTCGCAGCAACCGTGTCAGCAAAAGAGTTCACGAGGAAACCTTGTGCGTCAACTTCGCGCCACATCAGACCTTCCATGATGCCTGTGACCCACATAGAAGCCGCATACAAAATGATGCCGATGGTTGCGAGCCAGAAGTGATAGTTCACAAGGCGTGAGCTATAAAGACCCTTCTTTTTCCACAATACAGGGAAGAGATAGTAGAGCGCACCAAAGGTGATCATACCATTCCAACCAAGCGCACCTGAGTGCACGTGACCAATTGTCCAGTCAGTATAGTGAGACAAAGAGTTCACGGCCTTAATAGACATCATTGGACCTTCAAATGTGGACATCCCGTAAAAGCCGATGGAAATAACCATCATACGGATGATCGGATCTGTACGGAGCTTATCCCAAGCGCCCGAAAGCGTCATAAGACCGTTGATCATACCACCCCAAGACGGCATCCAAAGAATAATTGAGAAGACCATACCAAGTGTCCCTGCCCAATCAGGAAGCGCTGTGTAATGGAGGTGGTGAGGACCAGCCCAGATATAAAGGAAGATCAATGCCCAAAAGTGGATGATTGACAATTTATATGAGAACACTGGACGTTCTGCTTGTTTTGGAACGAAGTAGTACATCATCCCCAAGAAACCAGCCGTCAAGAAGAAGCCCACAGCATTGTGGCCATACCACCACTGGGTCATCGCATCTTGAACACCAGAGAAGAGCTGAACAGATTTCACACCATAGATGGAAACAGGAACAGACAAGTTGTTCACGAGGTGAAGCATTGCAACGGTGACGATGAATGAAAGGTAGAACCAGTTCGCAACATAAATGTGCGGCTCTTTACGTTTCATAATCGTGCCAAGGAACGCGATCAAATAAGCAACCCAAACAATGGTTAGCCAAATATCGGTGTACCATTCTGGCTCAGCGTATTCTTTGGATTGTGTTGCCCCAAGCAAATAGCCTGTTGCCGCAATCACGATAAAGAGGTTGTACCCCCAAAATACGAACCAACCGAGGCCCCGACCGCCAAAGAGGCTGGCAGCGGATGTGCGTTGTACCACGTAGAATGATGTTGCGATCAAAGCGTTACCGCCAAAAGCAAAAATCACAGCTGACGTGTGCAATGGACGGAGGCGCCCAAAGTTCGCAAAGCCTTGTGCCCATTCAAAGTTCAATACCGGAAAAGCGAGCTGAAACGCGATAAACGTCCCCACAAGAAATCCGACAACACCCCAAAAGGCGGTTGCAATTACACCATAGCGCACAACATCGTCGAAATAACCATCCATTGCTGGTTTTTCGTTGCCCATACCACGGAGCACCACGATAAACGTGATCGCTGCCGCAAGCATGAAAATGATAGCGTGCACTTGGTAGGCTAAATCTAGACCGTTATTTGCTGCATAAGCTGAACCAACAGCTGCTACGGCAAGCACGACAAGTTTAATGTAGTCCCACATACATGCGTCCCTTCGTGTATCCGCACGCGACTCATTCACATGCGGGTTCTTTTTCACTGTAGGGGGTATGGCCCCCACATAGTACAAGTGCTTTGATCCATATCAAACTACGCACCTTGCGGCTTGATCGATATCAAAGCACGACCACTTTTTTCTCTTACTATTGGTGAAGATATCACAAATTCTTAATTGGAGCCAAAAATGAGTTACAAATCCATCGTCACGTTCATTGTCGACGAGAGCCATATCTCGACCACTTTGGCCTATGCTATTGAAACGGCACGCCAAAGCGACGCCCATCTCGATGTCTTCTGCCTTGGCGTTGATCGCACGCAAACAGGCTACTACTATGGTGGCATCAACGCGATTGTCGCCCAAGAAGCGCTCGAACATACCCAAGCCAAAGCCGGCGCCCTTGAAAAAACGGCCGAAGCACAGCTGACAGCGTCAGGCGTTCGTTTCCGCCTCGAAAGCGCGGCTACGCAATTAACGGCCCTCTCTGGCATAGTCTCGGCCCATGCCCGTTTTGCAGATCTGGTGATCTTACCGCAACCCTATGGCAAAAAAGCCGGGCAAGAACTCGAAGCCTTAACAGAGGCGGCCATGTTTGACGCCCATGCCCCTGTTTTGATCACACCACCAAATATCGATAGCAGCCCCGAAGTCGGCCGTGTTGTGATTGCATGGAACGAAAGCTCGGAAGCCCTCACGGCTATTCGCGCGGCTATGCCTCTTCTACAGCGTGCAAGCCATGTGAATGTTGCGATCATCGATCCCCCCAAACATAGCCCAAATCGGTCTGACCCAGGTGGCGCTTTGAGTGAGATGCTCGTTCGTCACGGGGTGAAAGTCGAAATTTCGGTGCTGGCGAAAACGCTGCCGCGGGTGTCTGATGTGCTTAAACGCCATATCACGGATATGGACGCAGACCTTGTCGTGATGGGTGGCTACGGGCATTCACGGTTCCGCGAAGCCATTTTGGGTGGTGCGACACGCTATATGCTGGAAAATGCAACAACACGCATTTTACTTGCCCACTAGACGGAAAAGGTGGCTTAGGCCACCAATCCACCATCTGTGTCATCGCCTGCTTCATGAATTAGGCGGTGCAAATCAGGGACATGAACACGGCGTTTTCCCTCAAGTGTGATGACGCCGTCTCTCTTCAATGCGGAAATTTGGCGGCTCACGGTTTCGAGCGTCAAGCCGAGGTAATCCGCCATCGCATCCCGTGTCATCGGCAAATCAAAGACGATATCACCACCAGAATTGCTATTGGCAATTGACGCATCGCGCCGCGTGATAATCAAAATCAAACTGGCGATTTTTTCACGCGCGGTTTTGCGGCCCAAAAGCAACATCCATTCACGCGCAGCATCCAGCTCATCGAGTGTCATTTCAAGCAAACGCTGCGCCACGTGTGGCGTTTCTGACATCATCTTTTCAAACGGTTTTTTGCGGAAACAGCACATCGTCAAATCTGTTGTCGCCGTTACATCATAGGCGGCCTGATCGCGCCCTGGACGCCCCACAAAGTCAGACGGCAATAAAAGCCCCACAACCTGCGTACGGCCATCTTCCATAGTTTGCGACAAAGACGCCACGCCCGTCACAACGGAGGCGACAAAATCCATCTGATCGCCAGACCAAACCACCGTCTGCCCTGCTTCGAAGCTCCGATAATATTTAATCTCATCGAGCTGCTCCAGCTCATCCGCCTCACAACGCGCGCAAACCGCACGGTGACGAATTGGGCAATCAGAACAGTTTTGAATATTGATCGTCGGGGTCACGGGGGCATTCACTTTCTTATTGATCTCGATCAAAGACTAACGCGTCTCTCCTCCATAGTCATATTCGAATGACTGAGACGACGCAACTTGCACGCTACGGACTTTTCGACGCGCGTGTCCCCCGCTATACAAGCTACCCGACCGCGCCGCACTTCTCTACGGATGTGGGGGCGGATGCCTATCGAAACTGGATTTCGGCGCTTCCTGAAGGGTCGGAAATTTCGCTCTATGTGCATGTGCCATTTTGTCGCCGCTTGTGCTGGTTTTGTGCCTGTCGCACCCAAGGCACCAAATCGGATGCCCCTGTTGCGGCCTATCTTGAAACGCTCAAGAAAGAGCTTTTACAGTTAAAATCCGCACTTCCAGAGGGGCTTACCCTTAGTCGCTTACACTGGGGAGGCGGCACACCAACCCTCCTCACCGGCCCCATGATGTCCGAGTTGGCAGGGGCAATTTTTGACATCTTGCCTCTCGCAAAAGACGGCGAATTTTCGGTTGAAATCGACCCTAATGAAATCGATGAAACCCGCATGTCGGCGCTCGCCCAAGCAGGGTTAAGTCGCGCCTCAATTGGTGTCCAAGATTTTAACGATGAAATTCAACAAATCATTGGCCGCCTGCAAAGCTATGAAATCACCCGCGATGCGGTGGATATGATTCGCGCCCACGGCATTCAAAGCCTCAACGCTGACATCCTCTATGGGCTTCCCCATCAAACGATTGGCCGCATTTCAGAATCCGTTGAACAACTCATTTCCTTGAGCCCCGACCGCGTGGCGCTTTATGGCTATGCCCATGTTCCGTGGATGGCAAAACGCCAACAGCTTATCCCGTCAGACGCGCTCCCAACTCCGCAAGAGCGCCTGAAACTCTTTGACACGGCGACCGAGATTTTCACCTATAACGGGTATGATGTGATCGGAATTGATCACTTCGCAAAACCAACCGACAGTATGGCCATCAGCCAGAAAAACGGCACATTGCGTCGCAACTTCCAAGGTTACACCGCCGATCCTGCTGAGGCTTTAGTTGGTGTCGGCGCCTCCTCCATTTCGCGATTCCCGCAAGGTTTTACACAAAACGCCCCCGCAACAGGTGCCCATGTTAAAGCCA
>JBMYYE010000076.1:0-11739 GCA_049609065.1 Halocynthiibacter sp. | reverse complement strand
TCATCACAGATAACGCCAAAAACATGCCGCCCCCAATGAAGGCAAGCGCTTTTGCAAACTGTTCAATCCAAGATTTTATCATCCGAAACATAAACGTCAAAAATCCTAGAGCGAGGACGCGCTAAAGGTATCACATTGTCGAATGTCAGCGGATTTATAGCCGCGCAGGAACCATGTTTGGCGCTGTTTGGAGGAGCCATGGGTAAAGGTATGTGGGTTTGGCCTGCGCCCAGCATTGCGTTGCAATGTGTCATCGCCAATTTGTTTAGCGGCGTTGACGGCTTCTTCGATGTCGCCTGGTTCGATGCTGCCGAATTTTGCTTCTGCGTAGCGGGCCCACACCCCTGAATAGCAATCGGCTTGCAGCTCAATCCGCACACTGATTTGATTGCTTTCACGTTGGCTTACTTGTGCGCGGACACGGTTTGCTTGGGCCATAATCCCCAATTCGTTTTGTACGTGATGGGCAATTTCATGGGCGACAACATAGGCCGCGGCAAAATCACCACGCGCGCCCATGCGTTGGCTCATCGTCGTAAAGAATTCTGTATCAAGATAGGCTTTGCGATCAGCCGGGCAATAAAACGGCCCCGATGCGCCATTAGCGGAGCCACATGGGCTACTGGTTGCCCCTTTAAAAAGAACGAGCGTTGCCGGAGTGTAGGTTTTTCCAACTTGCTTGCGGAATATTTCGCTCCAAATCACCTCGGTATCGGCAAGGGTCACGGACACAAATTCCCCCGCTTTTCGATCTTCTGCGGTCAGGGGTGTTGATCCTGTGCTTTGGCTATAACCGCCGCCTGCATTGCTTAAAAATGGGCTGACATCCACGCCCAAGACCCACCCGATGAGCACAACCGCAATGAGGCCAAAGCCCCCGATCCCACCAGCGCGGCGCATGCCGCCTTGGGTTCTACGGTCTTCAATGTTGCGACTTTGCCGACGGCCTTGCCATTTCATGGGCTTTCTCCCTAGAATTTGAGCCGATATTCGCTCATATTATGCGATAACATAGCGAAACTATCCCGCCCCGCAAGCGTATTTCCCTTGACGTTTTTGCGTTTGCTGCGGATAGAAGCATCACAGGCACAGGTCATGATAAAGGAATGGGATCACGATGCTGAAGGCACTTTATAATTGGACCTTACGGCTGGCGGAACATCCGCGCGCGCTCTTGGCGCTTTTCATCGTCTCCTTTGCCGAAAGTTCGTTTTTCCCAATCCCCCCTGATGTGATCATGATCCCAATGATCATCGCGCGCCCAAATAAAGCATTCGTGATTGCCGGTGTGGCGCTTCTGGGGTCTGTTTTAGGGGCGCTTTTGGGCTATTACATTGGGGCGGCCTTATTTGATACAATTGGCCTGCCTGTGTTGGAGTTTTACGGAAAAACCGATTACTTTGAAGGGTTTGCCGAACGGTATAATGCCTATGGCGCGTGGGCCGTTTTGATCGCTGGCGTGACGCCTTTCCCATTTAAAGTCATCACCATTTTATCTGGATCAACTGGATTGAATTTAGGGATCTTTATCATCGCCGCCCTTATCGCACGGGCGCTTCGGTTCTTTCTCGTTGCGGGGCTCTTGTGGAAGTTTGGATCACCAATTCGTGAGTTCATAGAAAAGCGGTTGGGGGTGATGTTTATTCTCTTTATGGTTTGCCTTGTCGGTGGCTTCTATGTGGTGAAATTTCTATGACAGATAAACTACGCTCTTATGCATTTACAGTCGCATTCATGGGATCCGCTGCCGTATTAATTGGCGCTTTGGGCTTTCAATATATTGGCGGAATGGCCCCATGTAAGATGTGTATTTGGCAGCGTTGGCCACATGGAATTATGATTGCGCTTGGGGCTTTGGGGCTGTTGATTGGACCTCTTCGGGTGCATGTGGCTTCCATTGGGGCTTTCTTAATGGCAGTGTCTGGCGGGCTTGGTGTTTATCACACCGGCGTCGAACGCAAATGGTGGGCGGGACCAGATAGCTGTACATCAGGCTCCATTGATGGGCTCACCGCCCAAGAGCTCATGGATAAAATCATGAATGCCCCAATGGTGCGCTGTGACGAAGTCCCGTGGGAAATGTTCGCATTATCCATGGCCAGCTGGAACGCCATCGCAAGCTTTGGTTTTATGGTGCTTTGGATCATCGCAGCCAAACGCTAAGTGCGGGCGCGCCGCGTCGATAACAGCAAATTGGTTTCAGAGGTTGTGACGCTGTCAATTTTACGGATGTCAGCCAAAACTTGATCAAAATGTTCCAACGTGTCGGTGCCCAATTCCACAATGAGATCCCATTTCCCATTTGTGTTGTGAATGGCTTCCACCTCTGAAAACCGTGAAAGCGCATGTTGTACCCGGTCCATCCCGCGCCCTTCAAGCCCCAACATCATCAACCCCCGCACGGGCGCTTTGGCAATATCTGCGCCGGTTTCAATGGTAAAGCGCGCGATATCACCATGTTTCAAAAGCGCATCAATACGCGCACGCACGGTGGCCCGCGCAAGCCCCGTACGCGCGGCCAATTCTGATATGGATGCGCGGCCATCTTTCTTAAGGTGGCGGATCAGTTGAGTGTCAAAGTTATCCATGTTGGCTTTATGACCTATCATATTGTAAATATATGTAGCATTTTGATCAAAATACACGCGGAAATCAACTCTATTTGTCACGTATAGTGGACCTCAAATTTGAGGAGAGATCATGACAAAATCTGTTTGCACATTAATTGGGGCCCCCGTGGATAGCGGAAAAGCGCGAAATGGCTGCCTTATGGGGCCAGATAGCTACCGCGTCGCGGGTCTAAAGTCCACGCTTGAAACCTTAGGTCATACGGTTTCGGATGTTGGAAACATGGCCCCTCAGCCCGTACAACAGCAAAGCTTTAAAGCCAAAAACCCCGCACTCATTGATTTGGCTGAAAACATTGGCTGGGTGAGCAGCCTGTCACAGGCTGCAGAACGCGCCATGTCAGACAGCGTGCCTATTTTTCTTGGTGGCGACCACTTTCTATCTGCGGGAACCGTAACGGGCGTTGCCGCCCATGCAGCAAAGGTTAAACGCCCTCTTTTTGTGCTTTGGCTTGACGCGCATACGGATTACCACACGGCTGAAACCACCAAAAGCGGCAACTTACACGGCACGCCTGTTGGCTATTTCACAGGCCGAGAGGGATTTGTCGATTTCCCGACCGTTTCTCATCCCGTGCCCGAGGAAAACGTATGCCTGATTGGGATCCGCTCCGTTGATGAGGCGGAAAACGAAGCACTGCAAAATTCAAAAATGCATGTTGTTGATATGCGCATGATCGACGAAGACGGCTTGCGCACGCCGCTCATGGCGTTTCTTGCGCGTGTGAAAGCCGCAAACGGGTTGCTTCATGTGTCCTTGGATGTGGATTTCTTGGATCCAAGCATCGCGCCTGCGGTCGGCACCACGGTTCCTGGGGGGGCCACAATGCGTGAGGCGCATCTGGCGATGGAAATTTTGCATGATAGTGGTCTTGTTACCTCGCTTGATTTGGTGGAATTGAATCCGTTTTTAGATGAACGCGGTCGCACCGCCTCACTCATGGTGGATCTCACCGCGTCGCTTTTTGGGCGCCGTGTGTTTGACCGCCCGACCCGCAGCTTTGAGCTTTAATTCCCCCTCTTTTACATATGTTTAAACAGCGGCACAGACCCTGATTTCCTCTAGGAGTTTTCAATGACAACATCCCCATCTTCGACCCCATCATCCCTCGCAATGGTGCCATTCGTCAGCGTAGATCACATGATGAAACTCGTGCATCACATTGGAATAGAAGAATTTCTTACTGAACTATCCACATTTGTCGAAGATGATTTCAAAAGATGGGAACAGTTCGACAAAACACCGCGCATTGCGTCCCATTCCAAAGAAGGCGTCATTGAATTGATGCCAACCTCAGATGGGGAAGTTTATGGATTTAAATATGTGAACGGCCACCCGAAAAACACCAAAGAGGGTTTGCAAACTGTGACCGCATTTGGGCTGTTGGCTGATGTTTACACGGGCTATCCGGTGTTGCTGACAGAGATGACGGTATTGACCGCGTTGCGAACCGCCGCCACGAGCGCGATGGTCGCAAAACACCTCGCCCCTAAGGGCGCCAAAACCATGGCAATGATCGGCAATGGCGCGCAATCAGAATTCCAAGCGCTGGCCATGAAGGCGATTGTTGGAATTGATACGGTCCGTCTTTATGACATTGACCCTGCAGCCACGCAAAAATGCGCCCGCAACCTAGAAGGCCTCATGACCGTGATCCCTTGCCAAACAGGCCAAGACGCCATTGAAGGGGCAGACATCATCACGACATGCACCGCGGATAAACAATATGCCACGATTTTGACTGACAACATGGTGGGCGCAGGTGTGCATATCAATGCAATCGGCGGGGATTGTCCGGGCAAAACGGAATTGCACGCAGATATCCTCAAACGGTCCGATGTGTTTGTGGAATACCCGCCGCAAACCCGCGTTGAAGGCGAAATCCAAGCCATGCCAGACGATTTCCCCGTCACCGAGATGTGGGAAGTGATCACCGGGGCAAAAGCGGGCCGTGTGTCTGATCGCCAAATCACGCTTTTTGATGGCGTGGGCTTTGCGATCGAAGATTTCTCCGCGCTTCGTTTTGTGCGCGAAAAACTCAAAGGCAGCGATTTTTATATCGACCTCGATATGCTGGCGGACCCTGATGACCCCCGCGATCTCTTTGGGATGCTTTCACGGGCAGCCCTGTAGGCTATTTATACTACGGGTGTGCTCTTTGACGCTTTGGTAAAATGGCGCACCCGAGAGGATTCGAACCTCTGGCCTCTGCCTTCGGAGGGCAGCGCTCTATCCAGCTGAGCTACGGGTGCCAATGCAGGCGATATAGGCTAAAGCCGCGCCTGTCGCAATCCTAAATAGTGCATCGCTGCAAAAGAAAACGCACCCCGATGGGTGCGCTTTTTGCTTTGCTTGGGATTTGCTTATTTGAGGATCCGCTCAGGTTCGTTTGCCATCAAATATGCGTCTTGCTCCTCGGTGAGCTCGACCTCTTCATAGCCAGATATCATCGGCTTCACATGATGGCGAAATCCATGGCCTACAGTCAGCAGATAAAGATGAATGATCACAAAGCTCACCACCACATAGGCGGCCAAAACATGAAGGTTGGCGATCAGGACAATCCAAAATTGCGACCCTTCGCCTGCATCCCAAAAATTATAGGTCAAATAGAGGATGCCAGTGACCCAAATTGCGGGAAAAACGAACATCTTCAAGCCAAAATAAGCCAGAATTTGCAATGGGTTATGTTTGCGCCAGTAGAGTTTTTTGTGTGGGTGTTTTTCACCTTTGAAAATACCAATGCTATAAAAACGCGCAACTTCAATTAGGCCATCTAAAGTTGGGACGAATTGTTTCCAAGTCCCTGTTGTAAACAACCAAAAGGTCGCAAAGATCCACAAGCACAACAAAATAAGCGCGGCAATCGTGTGCAACATGACCGCAGGGCCAAAGGGCAAGAGAGCATGCACCCCATTAAGCCCAAATCCCGTGATCACCAACACAACAATTAAGAGCGCCTGACACCAATGCCATATGCGTTCGAACCGCGGGTAAACTTTGACTAAACGCTTAGGCATGGTCGCCTCCTTTATTCCGGTTGATGAAACGCAACAGGCTATGGCCAATCACACCCAACAGCGCCAAAAGCACAATTGCACGACCCAAAAGCCCAACCGCATCCATGGAATTCGTGCCTGGCATATGCACACCCGTGATCCCGGAAAGACGGCCGTCTTTTGCGTGGCATGCAACACAATCGAGCGCGTTTTCAGACGGCGCCACCATATGGGTGATCGGCCAGTACATATAGGTGTCGACAAAGCCAAATTCGCCTGAATACTCTGACCCTGCGGCCTTCATGCCTGCTTCGATAGCTTTGCCCCAATCATAGTTGGTCCAAAACGCGGTATCGGTTGTGGGCCCCCAGACATGGCTATAGGCCAGTTTCTCATGCACTTTGTCATAGGCTTGACGCCCCTCCATCCGTTTAAAGGGCATGATACGGCTGTCTTTTGTGTTTGGGGCACCGTGGATTTTATTAATCTCAACGATTTTGGTTGGATCAATTTTTTGATCCCCCAAGGTGTATTCAACTGAGCCATTGGACCATGCATAATAGGGCGTGACGTTTTCACCCCAATCAAAATGCCCTTTCTTTGACATATAGGTATGGAGTTCTTTACCGTCAGATTGGGTATAGTCATGAAGCGCATATGGTTTGCCTTCGGCGTTCATTTGACCGCCTGTGGACCAATCCCACCATGTTTTTGTGGCGACCCCACCACGGGCAAATTCCGGAATATGGCAGGTCTGACACGCAAGTTTATCCGTGTGATCATTTAGCTTTAAACCCTTGATATTCAAGGGATGTGGGTCATCACTATGACAACTCGTACAGGTAGCCGTTGTCCGTGCAGCACCCGGTTTCATGTCCTTATGGGCATCCACGACATCCGCGTCATAGCGCGATCCAGCCCATTGGTGTTTTTCCTCAACATGACACGCCGAACACACCATGTCCGCGCCGTCTTTGGACATGTGCACATCCACATCTTTCGATGGATTATAAAGCGCAGATGATAAATCCCCATGTTTGACATTATCACCGCCACCACCATAGAAATGGCACTGGCCGCAATTGTCACGGGTCGGCGTGCCAACGCTTTGGGCTGATTTTTTCAGATCCACGGCCCAAGCTTTTTTGCCTGTGATGGTTTTTGCGGTTTCTGAGACAGGCTCCAAAGGTGGATGCCCTGCCCCTGTAGCCAATTTGGTGTATTGGCCAGATTGATCGTGACAGACCAGACAATCAACAGCCTCCGATTGTTGCGGTGGCGGCGTTGACATATCATCCCAGCCATAGCCCGCATGACAGGATGTACAGCGCGCTTCATTTCCGGCCACATTCCCGCAAAACGCGTTGATTACCTTGGATTTTCCGAGAACTTGACCCAATTCGCTTTCATAATCCCATTGGTAATGGATTGAATGCATAACTTGGTCATCTGCTTCTGTGTGGCAGGATAAACAGGCTTTGGTCACCTCAGGGCCTGAGGTGAATTCCTTTTGCAAAATTTCAAATTTACTATGGTCGGCTGTGCTTTTGGAAACATCCGTAGTTTCTGCGGAATACACAGATATGGACGTGGCAAAAATGACTGTAGCTGCCGTGAGGGTGGCTAGAATAGGCCGCATAGGCTGCCTCCTGAAACGATCGTTGATCGTCCAGCCCTATCAGATATTCAAGAAACTGTATTTGAGATGAATCAATTCACATTCAAAAGTGTGAATTTTATTTACCCAAAGAGAGTTTGGCAAAATTCAAGGGCCTCAACAAAGCTGTCCACCTCATCCGTGGTGTTATAAAGCCCGAAGCTTGCGCGACACGTGGCCGACACCCCAAGATGCGCCAAAAGAGGCTGGGCACAGTGATGCCCTGCCCGCACGGCGACGCCCTTTTTGTCCAAAACCGTGGACAGATCATGAGGATGCGCCCCCCCTGCCATGGTGAAAGAAAAGATCGCCGCTTTTCCCGCAGAATTCCCTTGAACGTTGAGCCAATTCAGACCTGAAAGTTTGTCTTGGGTATACGCACGAAGCGTTTCCTCATGGGCTGCTACATTCGCCATCCCAAGATCCATGAGATATTCAAGCGCCACACCAAAACCGATGGTTTGCACAATGCCAGGTGTGCCTGCCTCGAATTTCATGGGTGGATCGGCATAGGTGACCGTGTCTTTGGACACTTCGCGGATCATATCACCGCCGCCAATAAAGGGCTGCATTTCTGAAAGGCGCTCTGGCGCCACATAAATCGCGCCAGATCCTGAAGGACCATAAAGTTTATGGCCTGTAATGGCATAAAAATCCGGGGCCATATCGGCAATATCAACAGGCGCATGCACCGCACCTTGGGACCCATCCACAAGCACCGGCACACCTTTAGCGCGCGCAGCGTGACAGATTGTTTTCACATCCACCCGTGTGCCCAAAACATTGGACATATGCGTCACAGCAATTAATTTTGTGCGCGGTGTGATCGCCGCGAGAACGGCCTCTGGGTCGAGATCCCCATTCACATCCACATCCACCCATTTGATCACCACACCCAAGCGTTCCCGCAAGAAATGCCATGGGACGATATTGGCGTGATGTTCCATGATTGAGAGGATAATTTCATCGCCTTTTTGCATCCGTGGCATCGCCCATGCATATGCAACCGTGTTGATGCCTTCTGTTGTTCCAGAATTCAAAAGAATGGTATTTTCATCTTTGACATTCAAAAAACGTGCGATGGTTCCCCGTACGGATTCATATTTTTCTGTCGACAGATTTGATAGAAAATGTAGGCCCCGATGCACGTTTGCATAGTCTTCGGCATAGCCTTTGGTGACCGCATCAATGACACATTGTGGTTTTTGCGCCGAAGCCCCATTGTCGAGGTAAACCAGTGGCTTACCATGTATTTTACGGTTCAAAATTGGGAAATCTTGGCGAATTTTCTGAACGTCAAACATGAGGTGATCCTAAAAGAACAAAGGGGCAAGCAAGGATTGCACAAACAAGAGCGCGATGAAGCTCGCGATCAAAATAAAGAAGGTTTTCCAGCGTGTCATCGCAAGCCCAACGGAAATCACATTGATCAAAACCACAATCATCGTGATGACGGCTGCAAGTTGAAACAATGCCCCAATTGGCGGCATCAAAACGGTGAGGATAACCCCAACGATGATCGCCAGCACCATGAGCAAATCTACCCATGTTGAGAGGGCCAAAAGCCCCCAATAATCCCCTTTTCCGCCAAGCATATTGCCGAATTGCTGGATCAAGGCGGTGAACACCAATGCCGTCACAAACATAATGAGGGCAAGGACGATGGGGCCGGCATTGGGAAATTCTAGAAATTGCTCAATGATCTTTTGCATGTCAGGATCGCTGGTGCGGCGAAGGCCCGCGATAACCAGCATTTGAATAATCACACGAATTCCGACCGTTACGCCCAAGAGTTGAAGTACCGTTTCACGCGGCAAACCAAGTCCAAGAATACGTCGAGCCGCGTCTTGGGGCTGTGTTAGGGTTTGTTTGACCAGATCAATAATCATACGGTGCCACCTTCTTTTTCACATTCCCAAATGGCGGCACCCCAAAGCGCCAAAAACACCCAAAAGATGATGCTATTAATGGTCGTTGCTTGGGCTTGATTGCTATTAAACGCGACCAGTAGCCCGCGAAAAAGAACAAATGGCGAAATCAAAAGCAAGCTCCAGAATAAAGAAAGCCGCGCGCTAAACCACGTGCCTTTTCCACCCACAACTTTGGCCACAAGCCGCTGTACCCCTGCAAGGGCGTAAAAGAACAAAGGCGCAAAAAACATCGCCCCCATAAACGCCCCTAACACCAATGTGCTAAAAGCCGGCCCCTCTGAGTTGAGATGCGCCGTTTTTGACAATTCTGGTACTTTGGCCGTGAAGAAAAGCAGGCAGGCAATCATCACAAAGCCCAATATTTGCTGATCCCCGACGCCATCTTGTAGCAGTTGACGCACCGAACGGCGCGGCGCAAGATAGGCGGTTTTCATGCGGGCGGTAATGGACATTAGACACGGCGCCTTTTGAACCAGTTTTCAAGCCGAGATTGAAGGTCCTCACGGATATCATCACGTTCGATTTCCTCCAACGCTTCTGCGAGGAAAGCCATGACAAGCAAATCTTGGGCATCCACCAAAGGCACACCGCGTGAGCGCAAATAGTAAAGCGCATCATCATCAATGGCCCCTGTTGTGGACCCATGAGAACACGCCACATCATCTGCGTAAATTTCAAGCTCAGGTTTTGCCAAGAACTGGCTTTCATCATCCAAAAGCAACGATTGGCTGATTTGATAGCCATCGGTTTTTTGCGCATCAGGTTTTACAAGGATTTTGCCTTGGAATATACCTTTGGCGCCGTTCATCAGAACCTTTTTAAAGACCTGACGGCTTTCACAATTTTGGGCATCATGGATCACAAAAACGGTGTCATCATGGTGGAAGGTTCCATCACCAACAACCGCCCCTGCAATATGGGCAACGGAATTATCCCCTTGAATATTAAGGAAAGATTCATTCCGTGTAAGCGCCCCATTCACCGACAAGGTGAAGCTTTTGAAGGTCGCATCCTCACCAATGCTGCCAAAAATATGGGTTGCCATATGACGGTCGTGATCACGGCCTTGTGCGCGCACGTGGTGGAATGTACCGCCATCTTCGACCGTTACTTCCATAACGGAATTAAGCCGCGCAGAGGCAATACCATTTTCCAAAACGGTGACTTCGGCGCCTTTTTCAACCTGCACCACATGGCGCAATTGGCTATCACCGTCATTTTTGACGGTCCGGTAAATGATGCTCACGGGTTTTTCGACTGTTTTATGGGCGCGGATTAACACGCCGTCGCTTGCCAAGGCGGTGTTCAACACACCCAAAGGTCGCGGAACAGGCGATTGCGCCGCACGCTCATGCTGAGCAAAGCTGTCTTCCACCCAGTGATCATCACCTGCATCTGCAAGGCGCGAAATTTCGAGGCCTTCCAAGGCCAAATCATCAGATTGTTCAGGATCAAACACCCCATCCACAAAGGTGATGCGCACACGATCAAGCGCGTCAAAAACCAATGCTTCCCCTTTGTGATCATAGGGTTCGGATGTAGCGGGCGTCTCAGACACGAGGTTGTCCGCCCGCGTCCAACGCCAATATTCATCGCGCCGCGCCGGCAATCCCATATCCTCTAGGCGTGCCTTTGCATCCGCACGCGCGGTTTGAAGCCATGCCGGACCTGTTTTAGGCATCTTGGCCAATAATGTCGTAAGATCGGCCATTAAAGCACCTCTGCCAAAATGTCGGCATATCCGTTTTCTTCAACTTCCAATGCCAATTCTGGTCCACCAGATTTCACAATGCGACCATCAGCCATGATATGCACCACGTCGGGTTTGATATGGTCCAAAAGACGCTGATAGTGCGTGATCACAAGGAACGAACGCCCCGCATCCCGCAGCGCATTCACACCCTCAGACACCAATTTCATCGCATCCACATCAAGGCCACTATCGGTTTCATCCAAAACGCACATTTTTGGCTCAAGCATTGCCATCTGTAGGATTTCATTACGTTTTTTCTCACCGCCAGAGAACCCAACATTCACAGGACGTTTGAGCATATCCGCGTCAATTTTCAACGTTTTGGCCTTTTCACGGATGATTTTTAGGAAATCCCCAGCTGAAAGTTCCTCTTCGCCGCGCGCTTTACGTTGTGCATTCACGGCTGTGCGCAAAAACGTCATATTGCCAACACCTGGGATTTCGACAGGATATTGAAAGGCTAAGAACATGCCAGCGGCAGCGCGCTCTTCTGGTTCCATTTCAAGAATGTTTTCCCCATCCAAGAGAACTTCACCCTCTGTCACTTCATAGCCATCGCGGCCTGACATGACATAAGAGGTTGTGGATTTCCCTGACCCGTTTGGCCCCATGATCGCGTGCACTTCGCCCGCCCCAATAGAGAGGTTCACACCTTTGAGGATCACTTTATCCTCTTCTTCAAGTTTTACGTGTAGATTTTTAATTTCTAGCATTTTCATACCCTTATTCGCGCTTCTTCACGCAGATTATTTCATTTTCTTGCGATGCCTG
>JBMYYE010000075.1:0-11795 GCA_049609065.1 Halocynthiibacter sp. | reverse complement strand
GAAGGTTTGGTTGCCTTCATTCAAGATCAAAAAGGTCTCGCGAAAGTTAAAGACAATAAAATCGTTGTGCGTCGTGATTGGGCCAAGGATTCTGATAAGATCAAAGGGGCTTTTGCGATTGCGCGTGATCTTGCTGTTAAGGTGTCTGAGGCAAAAAAGAAGCTTAAGACGTGATCTTAACGCATTGAAATATATGTGCATATATATAATTTCTAATGCGTTAAAAAACACTCTTGATAATTCTGACAAAAATAATAAGATATAAATATTCTAGCCACCCAGTCGTTCCTCCCACAGACGGTTTTTGGGAAGCCCGAAGTTAAAACGGGAAGGCTGATATGCACTATTCAAAGACATCAAAGATCAACCAGAATGCCACCGGCGAAATTGGGCTTGGCAAAGACATGGCCCATGTCGATGCGCAAAATTCAATTGATGAACTTCTTTCCGTTTTCCAGATGCTCGGCACGGATACAGCAGATGACGTGTCACGCATTTTTCAATTCTATGACACACGCGATGAACAGCTTACGGGAACACAAAAATGAATATTCAAGCAACACGACCCACACAGAGCTTTATGGAAGACGCCCTTTTGGTGCATAGCGCAGAGGATCTCGTTGGGAATGACCGGCGTGCCGTTATCACACTGAAAGATCAGCAATACTTCTTACGGATTACCCGCGCTGGCAAATTGATTTTGACAAAATGAACGCGCATGTTTCAAATATTGGCGGGTATCCCGTTGGGCATTTTGCGGATTATTCAGCCGAAGAGCGCCAGATAACCACATGTCTTCGGTTGTGGAAAAATGGCGCGCGGGCGCAGGCGCGTCTAACGCGTGAATTCATACGCATATTGGGTGAGCCACAAGGCCAGATGGCGGCAGATGCGTTGGACCAGTTCACGGTGCTCTTGTCAGAATATGGCCCGCGCGCGCTCACCTTTCATGCGGTCATGTGTGATTGTGTGGGAACCGACGAAAGTTTGCTTGTGAAACTCATCACGGAGGCCACAAAAGGTGCGCGCGAAGACGCGCTGCGGCTGTCGATGGTGATCATACGCCCCGACATGGCGCCCTATGCGGTGCAATCAGCCCGCCGATACGGCGTTGCGATGAAACGGTTTTCACTGTTGGCACATCAACACAGCCATCGAGGATAACATATTAAAGAGGCGCGCCACCCGTTTTGAGGTCCTGGCGCGCCTGCGGTTTTTTCTTGCATTCTACCGCGTAACTGGCAGGCTCCCAAAAACAGAGAGGATCCCCCATGTCAGCCCCAAAAAACGCACTCAAACATCGCGATACGTCACAGACATCTCTTGGGCTGTGGTTGAACATGATGTCACCCATCGCATCACATATCACGTCGCAATCTGGGTTTGATTGGGTGCTCATTGATTTTGAACACGGGCCTTATGATATTGGTAAATTGGGGGATCTGCTCAATGGGGTGGCTATGGGGGCGGCAACGCCCGTGGTCCGCATTCCCACCAACGAAGACTGGATCATCAAACAGGTGCTCGATCTTGGGGCGCAATCCATCATGGTGCCCATGGTGCATAGTAAAAAAGATGCGCAAAAGGCCGTGGATGCGGCAAAATACCCACCTGAGGGCACGCGTGGAATGGGGGGCGCTGTGGCGCGCGCCGCAGATTACGGTGCGGTTGCGGATTACACTGAAACGGCCAATGGTGAAATCTTCATCATTGCCCAGATTGAAAGCCGCAAAGCCATAGAAAACCTATCGGACATCATGGCGGTTGAGGGAATTGATGCGATTTTCATCGGGCCTGCGGATCTTTCGGCTGATATGGGCTATTCTGGACGGCCTGAGGCCAAAGAGGTTCAAGAGGCGATCGCGCTTGTCGCACAAAAAGCCCAAGAGGCGGAACTGCCTTTTGGCACGGTTGCCTTTTCACAGGCCGGCGTAAAAGCCATGCATGATCTCGGCGGGCGGTTCATTGCCATTGGCGCAGATGTGCAGATTTTGCGCGAAGAAAGCAAAAAACGGCTCATGGCGGCGCGTGCTTTGGATTAATTCACGCTTTTCATGCTTTCCCTCTTCCCAGAGAGGCAAATCCATGCGATAGGGACGCGTCAAATGATGCACCCGAAGGAGATCCCCCATGGAGATTCGCGAGGCCCTGACATTTGACGATGTCCTCCTTGTTCCAGCCGCTTCCACTGTGATGCCAACCACGGCAAACACTGCAACGCGGGTAACAAAAACCATATCCCTCAACATACCGCTTTTGTCCTCCGCGATGGATACGGTGACGGAATATAAAATGGCAATCGCCATGGCCCAAGCGGGCGGCATGGGGGTTATTCATAAAAACCTCGATGTAGAAGAACAAGCGCGCCAAGTGCGCCGCGTGAAGCGCTTTGAAAGCGGGATTGTTTATAATCCTATTACGCTTACGGCGGATCAAACCCTTGCTGATGCCAAAGCGTTACAAGCGCGCTACCGAGTAACGGGTTTTCCTGTTGTGGATGTGGACAACCGCGTTGTTGGCATTGTGACCAACCGCGATATGCGCTTTGCATCAGACGATGATACGCCTGTTCATGCAATGATGACGGTTGAAAACCTTGCGGTATTGCAAGAGCCCGCCGATCTTGATGAAGCGAAATCCATGATGAAAGCACGCCGGATTGAAAAGCTCCTCGTCACGGACGAAGCGGGCGTTTTGACGGGGCTTTTGACGCTCAAAGACACCGAACAGGCCGTTTTGAACCCAACAGCCACCAAAGATGACCTCGGGCGCCTTCGTGTGGCTGCGGCCAGCTCCGTTGGCGAAAGCGGCATGGCCCGCACCAAAGCATTGATCGAAGCAGGCGCAGATATTGTTGTGATCGATACGGCACACGGGCATTCAGAAGGCGTGATCGAAGCAGTAAAAGCCGCCAAAGCCTTGAACTCTGACACACAAATCATCGCCGGCAACGTCGCAACTGAGGCCGCAACACGCGCTTTGATCGAAGCGGGTGCCGATGCTGTGAAAGTGGGCATTGGACCAGGCTCCATCTGTACAACTCGCATGGTTGCAGGCGTCGGTGTGCCGCAATTGACCGCAATTATTGATTGTGCTCGCGGCGCGGCCGATACGGACACTCCGATCATTGCAGATGGCGGCATCAAATTCTCAGGCGATTTTGCCAAAGCCATTGCCGCTGGCGCTTCTTGCGCCATGGTGGGATCCATGATCGCAGGTACGGATGAAAGCCCAGGCGAAGTGATCTTGTACCAAGGTCGGTCGTTTAAATCTTACCGTGGCATGGGGTCTTTGGGCGCAATGGCGCGCGGTTCTGCGGATCGCTATTTCCAAAAAGACGCGGCAAGCGATAAATTGGTGCCTGAAGGGATCGAGGGCCAAGTGCCTTATAAAGGGCCGGCTGGAACGGTGATCCATCAACTTGTGGGCGGTCTTCGCGCGGCCATGGGCTACACGGGCAACGCAACTGTGGACATGATGCGCAAAAACTGTAGCTTTGTACGTATCACAGGGGCAGGGCTCAAAGAAAGCCACGTCCATGACGTTCAAATAACGCGTGAAAGCCCGAATTATCGGGTGATGTAACGCCAAATGGGCGATCCTACATGGGATTGCCCACCATTGGAGGACCCGACATGACCCAAACATCAACCCCACTGACAACGCATATGATTGGCGATTTGAAGGTCACGCTCTTGACGGATGGCACTGCATCCTTTCCACCTGAGTTTTTTCCAGCCGCAAGCGAAGAGGTTCTCGATCAGTGCCTCAAGGCTGTAAAAAAGGACGCGATCGAAACAAACTTCAACGCGCTTTTGGTCGAAACAGGGGCGCATAAGGTACTGGTTGATGCAGGACCTCGGGATTTGATGGGGCCAACGGCAGGCGGGCTTCAAACCGCACTGAAGGCGGCGGGATGCGAGACCGGCGATATCACCCATCTCGTTTTAACGCATTTACACCCCGATCATGTTGCAGGCACTATCGCACAAGACGGCACAGCCGTTTTTTCCAACGCAGCCGTCTATGTGAATGATGCTGAACGCGCGTTTTGGGGCGATATGTCCAATTTTACGGGCAATGACATGCTCATCGAATGGGCGGGTTTGGCAGGCATGGTCATGACGGCCTATGGGGATCAAGTTCAAAGCCTGTCTCATACCCAAGATATCATATCCGGTGTGAGCGTTTTTGACCTCCAAGGGCATACGCCTGGCCATATGGGGGTGCGCGTGTCGTCGGGTTCTGAGGATCTTCTTCATCTCACCGACCTCATCCATGCGCCTGATATTCAGCTCAAACATCCTGAATTTGGCACGATCTTTGATGTGGATCCTGAAACCGCCAAAGCAACGCGCAAACGGGCCCTCGATCAGGCGGCGCAGGATAAACCATGGGTGACGGGCGGGCATTTTAGCCACGGCATTGGGCGGATTTCACTTGATGGCGACGGTTATAAATTCTAACGCATTGATGAAACCATCACGAAAGCCGATCCCCCATGACACCAGCAGCCCGAATTAGTGCAGCCATTGAAATACTTGATGCATTCTTGGCGGATGTACCTGCTGAAAAAGCGCTCACCACATGGGCGCGGCGGTCCCGCTTTGCAGGGTCCAAGGACCGCGCGGCGATCCGTGATCATGTCTTTGATGCGGTGCGTAACCTCAATCGTTTTGCTGCCTTAGGTGGCGCGCATACAGGTCGCGGTATCATGATTGGGGCGCTAAAATCCCAAAATATCGATCCAACGACGCTTTTCACCGGCGAAGGTCACGCGCCACCCCCGTTGGAAGAGGGCGAAAATACCGAAAGCAAGAGCACAGAGGCAATTGACCTCCCCACATGGCTTGTGCCTGTTTTTAAAGACAGCCTTGGTGCGGAGTTCGATGATGTCTTAGACGCACTTGGTAAACGCGCACCGGTTTTCTTGCGTGTAAATACCCGCAAGACGACGTTGACTGCGGCCCAAGAGAGCTTGTCATCAGACGGTGTCAAAACCCGCCCCTGTCAGGAGGTTGGTACGTCTTTAGAGGTTCTTGAAAATCCGCGCCGCGTTGCGCAATCTGAGGCCTATCAATCCGGTTTGGTTGAGCTTCAAGATCAACACTCCCAAGCCCTTTGCCGGGATGTCGAGCTTTGGAATGGGGCGCGCGTTTTGGACTATTGCGCAGGCGGCGGTGGCAAATCCTTGGCGCTTGGGGCGCGTGCAGATATTGATCTTGTGGCCCATGACCGTGATTTCAAACGCATGAGTGACCTTACTCTTCGCGCTGAACGGGCAGGGATGCCTGTGAGGGTGGTGGATGGACAGGCTCTTGGTAATGAGGCCAGCTTTGATGTGGTCATCTGTGATGTTCCTTGTTCTGGGAGCGGCGCGTGGCGTCGGGCCCCCGAAGGGAAGTGGCGGCTCACCCCCGAACGGTTTTTGGAAATCCAAGGCTGGCAACGTGATATCCTCAAAGCGGCGCGCCACTATGTCAAACCGGGTGGGATGCTTTACTATATGACATGTTCATTGCTGCAGGCAGAAAACCAAGCTCAGATTGACGATGCAATCGCGAAATTCCCTGATTTGAGTGTGGTGAATATGCGCAATTACCCGTTAAGTGAGGCTGGGGATGGCTTCTTTATTGCCGCACTCAAAATGGCGGATGAGTTGCCTGTTATTTAGCGCTGTGTTTAACTGGCGTAAAGCTGCCGATGCGGCCAAGAATTAACGCCCTGTTAACTCTTTAACCAGCACTCTGGCCGCATATTATATCTATGAAAGTTTTTTATGCGATGCGCAGTTTGAGAGCCAGTAAACCCTTCAAAATCTCAATGCGAAAACCAGCTTTGTTTTTTGCGGGCCTTATTCACTTTTTTCTCATTCTCATTGTATTACAATTCAAGCAGGATCCAAAAATTACAGCTGTTTTGGTGTTTGGGCTAAGCTTTCTCGCCATACAGCTCATGGCACCAAGCGTGGCCTTAAACCTGTCGGGTGAGGACGGGCATGGCCTAAGAATCGGCAAAAGCACACGACGCATGCTTAAAAAGATCGTTGAAGAAGACGCATCACCCGCGGTGCTTTGTGATGCCTATGGCCTTGCGGTGTTCTCGAATGGATCTGCGCGTGATCGTTTTGGCATTGAGAATAACGTAACAAAGGTGCCGTTTCATCTCTCACGTATTTTTGAAGGATCAGCCACGGAAGCCGCTTTAACGCTTGCGCGTCTCACCAATGCTGCCAAATCCGAAGGACATGCCGTTGAGCAGTTTCAGGTTAATGGAACGATGGTGGTGATTAATGCGCTCTATATCACGGATGATTATTACCTTATTCGTTTGTTTGATAAGGAGATAATGACGTCCATTCTTGGTGCGCCCCCACAAGCGGCCACACCGGTTTTGCGGTTTTCCGCGGATGGGCAGATCACATTCACCAATGCCGCGATGAAGGGGCTCATCTGTAAAACCTGCACACAAATTGGCGATCTTATTTTGGACAGTGATTTCATTTCAGGGCGCGAATATGCCGTGCGGCTGCGCGAGGGGGATTTCCAAAAACTGATTTTGTTGTCCCCGCAAAAAAATGGTGAAACAGAACTGTTTTTCCTGCCTCAAGAGGCGCTACCAGCATCTATTGGGGTTCAACGTGACGTGTTTGAAGATATTCCAATTGCCACATTGTCCATCACATCCGATGGACGCATGGAGTTTGCCAACCGACAGGCGCAAAAGCTTCTTGGGCAAAATTGGAAAGAAGGTGGCTTTGTATCTGATGTGTTTGGTGATTTAGGGCGTCCTGTGAATGACTGGCTTGCGGATGCGTTTTCTGGGAAACATATGCGCAGTTCAGAAATCGTGCGGATTTTGAATCCCGACCATAAATCCTATGTACAAGTGAACCTCTATCGATCGCATCGCTCCGACCAGCCGCGGCTTTTTGCATTTATGATTGATGCAACCGAAATGAAATCGTTGGAATTGCAATTTGCGCAAAGCCAAAAAATGCAAGCCATTGGTCAGCTTGCAGGTGGGATTGCACATGATTTCAACAATCTTTTAACTGCAATTTCAGGGCATTGCGATCTTTTGTTATTGCGGCATGAAGCTGGGGATTTCGATTACTCAGACCTTGTACAAATCAACCAAAACGCCAATCGTGCGGCGGCTCTTGTCGGGCAGCTTCTGGCGTTTTCACGCAAACAGACATTACGGCCAGAGGTGCTCAATATGCGCGATGTGTTGTCTGATTTGACCCATCTTCTCAATCGGTTGGTTGGGGAAACGGTGTCATTGTGCCTACGCCATGATGTTGAGCTGGATCCGGTGCGTGTTGACAAACGTCAGTTTGAACAAGTGATCATGAACCTTGTGGTAAATGCCCGTGATGCGATGCCTGATGGCGGTTGTATTAATGTTCACACGTCCAACTTGACGCTCAATACGCCGTTGCGACGTGACCGCGCAACGGTACCTCCTGGAAATTATGTTGTTATCAAAATCGAAGATGAAGGCACAGGAATCACGGATGATGTGTTGGAACAAGTATTTGAACCTTTCTTCTCAACCAAACCCACAGGCGAAGGAACAGGGCTTGGACTATCGACTGTATATGGCATCGTGAAGCAAACGGGGGGCTATGTTTTTGTGGACACGGAACTTGGCAAAGGAAGTGCGTTTCAAATCTATCTTCCAACCTGTTTGGATGCGGATGATGTTCTCATTGAGAACAAAACAGATGACCCAGTGAGCACCCCTTTGCCAGCTGAATCCGTGGTTCTATTGGTGGAAGACGAAGAATCCGTGCGTGCATTTGCGGCGCGTGTACTGCAGCTCAAAGGCATAAAAGTTGTGGAGGCCGATTGCGGGGAAATGGCGCTTTCATTGCTAGAAGATCCGTCGCTAGAGCCCAATTTGATCATTTCCGACGTGGTGATGCCAGGGCTTGACGGGCCGAGCTGGGTGGCCAAAGCTTTCGAAACGCGGGCGCCAATTGATGTGATTTTTACGTCAGGCTATGCAGAAGAAGCAATCACAGAACATAAGCATCGCATCCCCAACGCGGCCTTTTTGAATAAACCATTTTCACTCGGTGAGCTGACCAATATGGTGTCGGAGCACTTGCATGACTCCACCCCTCTTTAGCCACCAAGTAGAACCCCAACCCCAAAGGCCACAACGGCACAGACACCGCCAATAAACACGGTTTCAAGCAGAGACCGCAGGAGGTTCTCGCGGGTTGCATACCATCGCAATAAACCCAGCATAGTAAGCGCGGCACCCGTGGCAATGCTCGAATATATGAATCCATTTTCTGTATCTAAGCCAAAGACATAGGGCGTAAGAGGGATAAATCCAAAAACCAAAAAGGACACGAAGGTAAAGAGCGCATTCAACGCAGGGTTTTCATCAGCAGGGTTGGACATCCCAAATTCATAGGACATCATAAAATCTGCTAAAATCTGTGGATGTTTTTCAAGTTCACGTGCCAAATCATGGGCGTCTGCTTTGGAAACACCATTGAGCTGGAGCAAAGCAATGATTTCTGCGTGCTCTGTTTCGCGATCATGTTCAATACGATGAAGTTCATCATTGCGAATACGGCTGTAGACGTCTTGTTCAGATCGCGATGACAAAAACTCCCCCAACCCCATTGATGTCGCATCGGCAAAAAGATTGGCAAAGCCAAAGATCAAAACGGCCACTGTCCCAAGCTGAACAACACCATCCGCATTGGCACCTGCAAAGCCCGCCACAACAGCAAAGGTTGTGACAATTCCATCATTGCCACCATACACGATTTGCCGCAAATTTTCTTGAATCTGTGTGATCCCGTGGACGTCACGGCGATGTTTGGCGATGTCCATTTTTGCTCCAATCTGAGGGCTGAGACAAACAAAGCCCCAAATGGGGCTTTGATGAGGTTAGGGTGTGCGGCCTGTGTGCTAACGTGTTGTTTCCGTTAAACGGCGGCGCACATATTCATCCACATTGCCGATCATTTTATCCATATGTTCTTCTTTTTGGAAGAAATGATCCGCCCCAGTCATCTCATCATGGGTGATGGTGATGCCTTTTTGCTCGTGGAGCTTGTCAACCAATGTGCGGGTGTCTTCAGGCGGGGCCACGCGGTCATTTGCACCGTTAATGATCAAACCAGAAGACGGGCAAGGGGCCAAGAAGCTAAAGTCATACATGTTGGCAGGGGGGGACACACTGATGAAGCCAGAAATCTCAGGGCGGCGCATCAAAAGTTGCATGCCGATCCACGCGCCAAAGCTAAAGCCCGCGACCCAACAATGCTTGGCGTTGGTGTTCATGCTTTGTAAATAATCAAGGGCGCTTGCCGCATCAGACAACTCACCGACACCTTGGTCATATTCGCCTTGGCTCCGGCCCACGCCGCGAAAATTAAACCGCAGCACGGTAAAGCCCATGTTGTGAAACGCGTAATGGAGGTTATAAACCACTTTATTGTTCATCGTGCCGCCAAATTGCGGATGCGGATGCAAAATAATGGCAATAGGGGCGTCTTTTTGTTTTTGAGGGTGGTAACGACCTTCAAGACGGCCTTCTGGGCCAGGAAAAATCACTTCGGGCATTTGGGTCCCTTAATTGTTGGCCAAACCAGTGCAAAAATTCATGTTAAAGGATGAATTCTTGACGAAATCAGTTGGGCATATTAGAGCATTTGACGCAAAGATCTTTGCGATATCCTAAGTGAGTTAAAACTTAGGGGCTTTCAGGTCAAGGCGTATGGGCTCAATCCACTGGCTTTCCGTACAAAATGCCCAAAAATATGTGCCATTCGCGCATCAAAAAGGAGAAGCAGATGAAACTCAGCACCAAGGGCCGTTATGCGATGGTCGCACTTTGTGATCTCGCAATGCAATCAGGCGATGAATTGGTTTCTCTGACGGAGATTTCAAATCGCCAAAATATTTCGCTCCCGTATCTGGAGCAACTTTTTGTCAAACTCCGCCGAGCTGGGCTTGTTATTTCAACGCGGGGCCCCGGTGGCGGATATTCCCTTGCCAAACATCCCGCAGAAATTCGGGTCTATGATGTGCTGAGCGCAGTGGATGAAACCGTAAGCGCACTTCATACGGGTCAGGGGGCCTCTGGTGGTAATTCTGGATCACGGGTGCAATCGCTGACAAATCGCCTTTGGGAAGGTTTGTCCGCCCATGTCTACGTGTTTTTGCATCAAACGCGCCTTTCGGATGTGATCAAAAATGATCTGAGCCCTTGTCCCGCTGTGCCTAATCTTTTTGAAATTGTTGATGCGGAATGATGCGCTCCTATCTTGATTATAATGCAACGACACCTTTGCGTGCCGAAGCGCGCGTAGCCATGGGGGCGGCAATGGATGTCGTGGGCAACCCGTCATCGGTGCACCAAGAAGGGCGCGCGGCCAAATCGCTCATTGAAAAAGCCCGCGCACAGGTCGCAGCCGCCATCGGCGCAGATGGGGCGGATGTCATTTTCGTCTCGAGCGCAACCGAAGGTGCCGCGCTGGCATTGGCAGGTGGTGATATTCATTGTTCAGAGGTTGAACATGACGCTGTAGCCTCTTGGTGTAAAACGGATTTACAGGTGGATCGCAATGGAATTGTAGCTGTGGATAGGCCTAAAAAATCCGCTCAACAATTGGCCAATTCGGAAACGGGTGTTATCCAAACCCTGCCTGAGGATTTGTTCTTATGTGATGCGACCCAAGGTTTTGGCAAAATTCCTGTGGCCTTTAATTGGACGGGGGCGTCGCATATGCTCATTTCCGCCCATAAAATTGGTGGCCCTAAAGGTATCGGCGCGCTTATCGTCAAAGAAGGAACAGACATTCCCGCACAAATCAAAGGCGGCGGTCAGGAAATGGGTCGGCGTTCTGGTACGGAAAACACAATCGGGATTGCCGGATTTGGCGCGGCTGCGGCTGCGGCTGCGGCTGATCTTGCCTCTGGGCGGTGGGATGAAATTGAAGTTTTTAGAAATATTCTAGAAAACACTCTAGCAGAATCTGTAAAAGGGACTATTTTAGTCGGAAATGACGCGCAACGGCTTCCGAATACCATGTGTATTTCGCTTCCCGGTTGGAAGGGGGAAACACAAGTTATGCAGATGGATCTCTCTGGTTTTGCTATTTCCGCAGGATCGGCGTGCTCCTCAGGCAAGGTCAAGGAAAGCCGTGTTTTAAAAGCCATGGGCTATAGCCCTGAGGTCGCCAAATCCGCGATCCGTGTGAGCCTAGGACTTGAAACGACGCGTGCCGAAATCGATGCTTTTATCGCCGCATGGGTGAAAAAGGCCAATATATACAAAGCCCGAAAGGGCACGACGGGAGCGACGTTATGACAGAATCCACATCTTTGCATGCGGAAGTGAAAGAAGGCGTAGATCGTGAAACGGTTGATGCGGTTGAGGCACTTAGCGGCAAATATAAATATGGCTGGGAAACTGAGATCGAAATGGATTACGCGCCAAAAGGCGTCAATCCTGATATCGTGTCCTTAATTTCTGAAAAAAATGAAGAACCCCAATGGATGACGGATTGGCGCCAAGAGGCGTTCACACGGTGGGAAAACATCGAAGAACCCACTTGGGCGCTTTTGGATTACCCTGAGATCGATTTTCAAGACATCTATTATTACGCAAAACCAAAATCCATGATGGAAAAGCCAAAATCACTGGATGAGGTTGATCCAAAACTCCTCGCGACCTATGAAAAATTGGGTATTCCGCTGAGGGAGCAAATGGTTCTGGCTGGCGTTGAAGGCGCAGAAGATGCGCCCGCAGAAGGCCGAAAA
>JBMYYE010000074.1:0-11845 GCA_049609065.1 Halocynthiibacter sp. | reverse complement strand
CCCCTTGGGCAATGGCAAAAAAACGAATGCAAAACGCCAAAATGAGGGCGAAGGAGGTCCCAGTCAGGAGGAGGCCGGGATCAGTACCCGTAAGAGATAAGATGAGATCCGCCAATCGGTTATCGGCCCATGCAAAGGGAATGAGGATCCCAACCGCCAGCACCGCCCCTGGGGCTGCGTAGCCAATCGTTGTTGCAGGCAATAGCGTGCGCGCGGTTGTGCTTTGGCTGAGGCGCACGCCATAGACCAAAAATAGGGCGGCCAATACGGTGATTGCGGCGGCCATGCCCCCTGTGAATAGGGTGTTCAGGAGAGCTTGACTTAGTCCGTCGCCCGCCCAGCCAATGGTGGATTTGCTGGCGTTCCAGAGGATGACAGAAAAGGGCAACAAAAATCCGATAAAAAACGGGATAAAACAGAGCGCAAATAGGATATATCCTTTGGCGCCGTGGATTGTGTTTTTGCTAATGGGGCGGGCGTTTCGGGCCGACCCCGCGAGGCGCATGTTGCGGCGGGATCCTTTTTCAAGGCCCAGTAAGGTGAGTACAACAATCAAGATGAGGCAGGCAATTTGGGCGGCCCCTGCGGCATTATTGGCATCCAGCCAGATCGTGAAAATACCCGTGGTGAGGGTTTGAACGGCAAAGAAATCGGATGTGCCAAAATCTGACACAACTTCCATCATCACGATGGCGCTTGCGGCGGCGATGGCGGGACGGGCAAGGGGGATGGCCACACGCATCAAGCTTGCGATCGGGCCTGCTCCTAAGGCGCGTGCAACTTCGTAGGAATTGCCTGATTGTTCCTCAAGCGCGGACCGCGTCATGAGATAGACGTATGGGTAGAGAGATGCGCTCAGGACAATCACCGCAAAGAAAACGGAGCGAATTTCAGGGAACCAATAGTCCCGCGCGTTTTGCCACCCAAAGAGGCTTCTCAAGGAGGTTTGCACAGGTCCCGCATATTCCAAAAAATCCACAAGCGCATAGGCCCCGATATAGGCGGGCACAGCCAGCGGTAGCAAAAGCGCCCATTGCAACCATTTTTGTCCAGGAAAACGATACATGACCATTAAGAACGCGCTCCCTGTGCCCATGGCGGCGCTTAAGGCCCCAACCGATAGCATTAAGATCGCTGAGTTGGAGGCGTAGCGCGGCAAGGTGGTCGAAATCAGGTGCGGCCAAATATTTTCAGACGGGGTGAAGGCCATCCAAAACAAAGCGATGATTGGCAAAAGCACAATCGCGGCAATGATCAAACTTCCCAAAGACCAAATATTGAATTTTATCAAAACAAACCTCGAGCTTTGAAAATAGGGGCGATATCATGCGATGTGGCGATGGCTTTTCGCGTGTTTCTTGTCGCAAATAGCGGAAAGCGGTTTCCCTGTCCAGAAAAGCTCCTATATTAATGGGGAGTAGACAAAATCAGGTGAGAGAATGAAGGTTGCGTTTTATGTTGGGCCGCGGGCCACAGATGATGGCCGTATTTGGTCTTGTCTAAACCAAAACAAAGATCAGCTCAAAACCCATGGCGTGGAAATGCCGCATCACGATAAGTATCGCTCCCCGATCAATAAATTGATTGATAAGCTGGATGGTGCACCCGTTGATGAGGCCGAAATCCAAAGGATTTTTGATCCGCTTATAGGGCAACACCCACCAGAGCGGCTCATTTTGGGCAACCCAAATTTTTTGATGCCGCCTTTTAAGCTTCTTGAGGACCAAGTGCTGTTTTCAAATGCGAGCTATAAGTTCATCGGGCTGAGCAACATCATGGCGCATCATGATCTTGAAATTTTCATAACGCTTCGCAACCCTGCGATGTTTGTTCCCAAAATTTTCGAAGATGTCGAAAATTCCAGTTTTACAAAGCTCATGCGCGAAACCGATCCGTATTCCATTCGCTGGTCACATTTTATCCGCCGGGTCATCGAAGCCGCGCCAGATGTGCCGGTGACGGTTTGGTGCAATGAAGATACGCCGTTGATTTGGGCGGAAATCATTCGGGCAATTGCGGGCTTTGAGCCGAATATACCGATCCGCGGGCAATTTGCGCTTTTGCAGGAAATTTTGACCGATGAAGGGGTGCAGCGTTTTCAACAATATATGCGTGAAAATCCGCCACGCACGGCTTCACAGCTGCGGCGCATCATGGCCGCGTTTATTGAACGCTTTCCACGGGTTGAGGCGATAGAAGAAGACATCAACGCACCAGATTGGACGCAGCAGATCGTCACAGATATGACGGAAATCTACGAAGAAGATCTCGACCATATTGCGGATATGCCAGGTGTACGCATGATCGTACCTTAGGGGTGCGTTGCCAAATAGCGTGAAAGCACCCGAGGGTGCTTTCTTGGTAATTACATCCCGAGCGCTTCTTTATACATTTCAAGAACAGCTTCTTCTTCAGCAATGTCATCGTGGTCCCGTTTGCGAAGGGCGACGATTTTGCGCATGACTTTGGTGTCATAACCGCGAGATTTTGCTTCTGCCATCACTTCTTTTTGCTGATCGGCGATGTCTTTTTTCTCGGCTTCTAGACGCTCAACGCGTTCGATGAATGCGCGGAGCTCATCTGCGGTCACACGGTAGGAGCTAGGTGTTGATTGTTCGTCCATGAACGGGCCTCATTTTTTAAACTGTTTTTTCAATCCCTAATAGAGTGGGCAAGGCCCATCAAGTGCAGACTTGCTTTTAGCGGACGAATAGGGATAAGACCGCTCGCAAGTAAGCCAAGCAAAGGGACCACCATGGGTATTTTGATTTATATCGGCGTTGCAATGACGGTATTGGGACTTGTCGGGATCATTTACTGTATCGTTGCTGTGGCCAAAGCCAAAAAAGCGGGTCTTGATGAGGACGCGATGAAAGCCAAGTTGCAAAAAATTGTTGCGGTGAACCTTGGGGCGCTTGGGGTGTCTGGTTTGGGCTTGGCGATGGTGATTGTTGGCCTCTTTATGGGCTGATTGCCTGACCTTGCCTTTTGGGATGGCTAAATGGTTCCGATCCATGGGACCGTCAGCACGGCTCGTTCCCGAGACTTTCATGAAAATAGAACAATTTCCTAAAATGCGCCGTGCTATCTGGACAGCCGAGGTGTGATTGGGCACAAACACAGTCGAATGAATAACAAACGTTTTGAAACGTTTAAATTTAAGGGATGTGTTATGAGCGATCAACCAACTTTAGGCTTTGAAACCCAACAGGTGCATGCAGGGGCGTCGCCAGATCCGGCAACTGGCGCCCGTCAGACGCCCATCTACCAAACAACGGCCTATGAGTTCCGCGATGCGGAGCACGCGGCAAAATTGTTCAACCTCGAAGAAATTGGCTACATCTACTCACGCCTCACCAATCCGACGGTTTCGGTTTTGGCGGAACGCATTGCAACCCTTGAAGGCGGTGTTGGGGCGGTTTGTTGTTCCTCTGGTCATGCCGCGCAAATCATGGCGCTCTTCCCTTTGATGCAGCCGGGCTGCAATGTGGTGGTTTCGACGCGTCTTTACGGCGGTTCAATCACGCAGTTTAGTCAAACAATCAAACGCTTTGGCTGGTCTGCGACATTCGTAGATTTTGATGATCTTGATGCGGTGAAAGCAGCAATCGACGATGATACGCGCGCTGTTTTCTGCGAAGCGCTGGCCAACCCTGGTGGTTATATTACGGATCTGGATGCGATTTCTGAAATCGCGGCGGGGGCGGGGCTCCCGTTTATTGTTGATAACACTGCTGCGACGCCGTATCTTTTGCGCCCGATTGAACATGGGGCGACTTTGGTCGTGCATTCAACAACCAAATACCTCACTGGGAACGGGACCGTAACAGGTGGCTGCGTTGTCGATAGCGGCAATTTTGATTGGTCTGCGTCCGATAAATTTCCGTCCTTGTCCCAGCCAGAACCTGCCTATCATGGTTTGACATTTCACGCGGCACTTGGCCCGATGGCGTTTACCTTTCACAGCATTGCGATTGGCCTGCGTGATTTGGGTATGACAATGAACCCACAAGGCGCACATTACACATTGATGGGCATTGAAACGCTAAGCTTGCGAATGGAGCGCCACGTTGAAAATGCGCTTAAACTTGCCAAATGGCTTGAGGCGGATGACCGTGTGGATGCGGTGCATTATACGGGGCTCGACGGGAACCCTTATAAGGCGCGTGCGGATAAATACCTCCCCAAAGGGGCGGGCGCATTGTTCACGATTGACCTCAAGGGGGGCTATGATGCTTGTGTCTCTTTGGTGTCAAAGCTTGAGCTCTTTAGCCATGTGGCAAACCTCGGGGATGCGCGGTCTTTGATTATTCACCCCGCGTCAACAACGCACCGTCAGTTGACCGAGGACCAGCAAAAAGCCGCGGGCGCAGGCCCTGCAACCGTGCGCCTCTCTATCGGGATTGAAACGATTGACGATTTGATCGCAGATTTCGATCAAGCCCTCTCTTGATTTAAAAGAAACGCTAAATCAAAGCCCTACGTGAATTCGAGTTCATGTGGGGCTTTTTTAATGGGATGGGGTTTGGCCTTTGCTGCGCTGGCTTTTGCCTCCATCTGCGCCAAGGCAACATCTTCTACCATCATTTCGCGGCACATGTCTTTGGCGCTGTAGCGCGGCGCCCAATTCAGGGTGCGCTTGGCTTTCGTCGGATCCCCAAGGAGTGTTTCAACCTCGCTTGGGCGGTAGTAGCGTGGATCCACACGCATGAGGGTCTGGCCTTTACGGATGTGTTGGGCTGCCGGCCCTGTTACACGAGCCACCAGCGCGCATTCACTTTGCCCCACGCCTTCAAAGCAAAGCGCAATACCCAATGCCTCCGCGGCCCAGATCAGGAATTCACGTACAGAGGTCTGAACGCCCGTGGCAATCACGTAGTCATCTGGATGCGGCTGTTGCATCATGCGCCACATTGCCTCAACATAGTCTTTTGCGTGGCCCCAGTCCCGTTTGGCATTGAGGTTTCCCAAATATAAACAGTCTTCAAGCCCCACAGAAATCCGAGCCAATCCACGGGTGATTTTGCGGGTCACAAAGGTTTCACCGCGCCGTGGGCTTTCGTGATTGAATAGAATGCCATTGCTGGCGTGAATGCCATAACTGTCACGGTAGTTATTTGTAATCCAATAAGAATATAGCTTTGCCACCGCGTAGGGGCTTTGGGGATAAAAGGGCGTACTCTCGCTTTGCGGGACCTCTTTGACGCGCCCGTAAAGTTCACTTGTGGACGCTTGGTAAAAGCGTGTTTTATGTTCCAGCCCCAAAATTCGAATGGCCTCCAGAAGCCTAAGCGTTCCTGTCGCATCGACATCTGCGGTGTATTCTGGGCTTTCAAAACTCACCGCAACATGGCTTTGCGCGCCAAGATTGTAAATCTCATCTGGGCGCGTTTCTTGCACGATGCGAATGATGTTGGAGGTGTCACTTAGATCCCCATAATGCAAGAAAAACCGTGGGTTATCCATATGGGGGTCTTGGTACAGGTGATCAATTCGCGCGGTGTTGAGGCTGCTGGCACGGCGCTTTACACCATGTACAACATATCCCTTCTTCAAAAGAAGCTCCGCCAAATAAGATCCGTCTTGGCCTGTGACCCCCGTGATGAGAGCAGTTTTGTGCGGCTTTGTCATGACGTTTCTTTCAGTGCAAGGTTTCGGTGTGTTGGTGCAAAAAGTCGTGATATGTGGATCGAAGTCCCTCTGCCAACGAAATTTGGGGGGCCCAGCCCAGCATGTGAATGCCACGTGATGACATGCATTTACGTAAAGTTCCGTCGGGTTTTTGCGGATCGAAATCGATACTCCCCTTAAACCCAACGGTTTTTGCAATGAGGAGCGCGAGGTCGCGGATCGAAATGTCCCGTCCTCTTCCGAGGTTAAGGAATGGGCGTGCTGGGGTGGTTGTGGTTTCAAATTGTGATTTAGGGCTGTTCATGACGGTGATCATGCCGCGCGCTGCATCCTCAACATGGAGAAATTCCCGTCGTGGTAGCCCCGTTCCCCAGACTTGGACGCTCGGGGCGCCGGTTACCGTTGCGCTATGAAATTTTTGCAAAAGGGCGGGGATCACATGGCTGTGGTCTGGATGATAGAAATCATTTGGACCATAGAGATTGCATGGCATGACGGCCCTAAAATCTGTGCCATATTGTGCGTTATACCCTGCGCAGAGCTTTATCCCCGCAATTTTTGCGATCGCGTATGCCTCATTCGTGGGTTCAAGCGGGCCCGCCATAAGCGCGTCTTCGGTGATGGGTGTTTGGGCCTCTTTCGGGTAGATGCAGCTTGACCCCAAGAATAGGAGGCGCGGTATGCCGAGCTTGGCCGCCGCGTGGATGAGGTTGCTTGCGATCATCAAGTTTTGATACAGGAAATCCGCAGGCTGTTGGCTGTTGGCTATGATGCCGCCCACTTTGGCTGCTGCGATGTAAATTTGATCGGGTTGATGTTTGTCGAGGAAGTGAAAGACATCATGCGTGTTGATAAGATTAAGGCCGTGACGCGGCACCGCAATGATGTCCGCGCCTGTTGGACGTAGTGCGCGCATCAACGCAGACCCAACCATGCCGCGGTGGCCTGCGATGAATATTTTGGGTGGGGTATAGGTCAAACGGCACTCCTTGTTTTTCAAAGAGTGCCGAGGAAAGCGTTAAAAACCTCTTAATTTAAGAAAGTTTTAGCGATTAAGAAGCGTTTGGAATTCGCGCCATTCGCCTTTGGACATGCCGGATGTTTCTTGTGTGACCTCTTCGCCAGCTACCATTTTACGGACGCAGTCCATGGCTTTGCCAGAAAGATTGGCACCACCGAGGCGGTAGTCCTCGAATGCGGAATAGGCGGCAGGCACCCAATCTTTTACGATGTTACAAATGGCGTCAGCATAAACGCGGATTTCGTATTGTGCGTGTGGATCTGCGCGCAGGCGCAAGAAATGGAAGAGGTTATGAAGATCTACTTTCCAGTACCATTGCGTGTAAATATTGGCAGGCAAATTCATGCGCGCCAATTCCCGTGCGAGGCCGTCTTGTCCGTCTTGGCTGATCATGGCTTCATAATTATCATAGGCGCGGGTGCTGTCAGATTTTAGAATTTCCAAAACCCGCGCGGCTTCTTCGCCTTGCAAAATGTCACCACGCCCTTGGTTGTTCACCACGGATTGCGCGTTGATATGGTCAGGCGAAGGGATATAAAATTCGCGGTCCAAAATGGAATACCGTGCGGAATATTCGTTTACATTGGCGGTGCGGTGACGGATCCATTGACGGGCAACGAAAACCGGCAATTTAACGTGGAGCTTAATTTCACACATCTCAAATGGAGTGGAGTGCCAATGGCGCATCAGGTAGCGGATGAGACCTTCGTCATTTTGTACGGATTTGGTGCCTTTGCCGTAAGAAACCCGCGCGGCCTGACAGATAGCGGCATCGTCGCCCATATAGTCAATAACACGCACCAGACCGTGGTCCAAAACGTCATGGGCCTTATAGAGGTGGTTTTCCATGCCAGGGGAGACGGCGCGAAGGGTGTGCTGGGGATTGGACCGTTGCTCTTCTATCTCGGCGCGCTGTTCAGGCGTTAGGGGCATGGAATTTCCTTCTTAGGCAATCTGGTGAAAAAATGACTCGGCGCTTACTATATATTGTGCGACGTTAAACTCAATGACCTATATAGACTGAAAGAGGGGGATATCGTGAAATATTTGCACACCATGGTTCGCGTAAAGGACCTTGAGAAATCCATGCGTTTTTATGAATTGCTTGGGCTGAAAGAAACCCGCCGCATGGACAGTGAAGAAGGACGGTTTTCCCTAGTTTTTATGGCTGCTGAAGGCGATGAAGCCTGCCCTGTTGAGCTGACATATAATTGGGATGGGGATGAAGAATTGCCCTCAGATAGCCGCCATTTTGGGCATTTGGCGTATGAGGTCGAAAATATTTATGAACTTTGTGCCCGGCTTCAGGCCGCTGGAGTGACAATAAATCGTCCCCCACGGGATGGGCGGATGGCCTTTGTGCGCTCGCCTGACAATATCTCGATTGAGTTTTTACAAGCTGGCGATTCTCTTCCTCCACAAGAGCCATGGCTCAGCATGGAGAGTGTCGGCACGTGGTAGTCTATAAAAAAGGGCCTTCACTTCTGAAGGCCCAAGTTGCCCGATAAACAGGTCACCTAATGCTAAAATGTTAGTAAATATATCGAATTTGGTCGCTCCAATAGCGCTCTACGCGTTTGAGATGTGCGGAGATGTCATCAATACCATTCAGGCCAAGCACGCCATTGGATTGCAATCCTTCTGCGTGGCGTAAAAATAGGTCGGAAATGGTTTTGTGGATATGGCGGCCTTTTTCCGTGAGCCGGACACGAACAGAACGGCGGTCAATTTCGCAGCGTTGATGGTGCATATAGCCCATTTCAACGAGCTTCTTGAGGTTATATGACACGTTTGAGCCTTGATAATAGCCGCGTGTTTTGAGTTCACCTGCGGTTACTTCGTTGCCGCCAACATTGAAGAGAAGAAGCGCCTGCACGGGGTTGATTTCGAGGACCCCAACACGTTCAAATTCGTCTTTAATCACATCAAGAAGCAGACGGTGCAACCGTTCAACGAGGGCAAGAACATCCAAATAGTTGGTCATAAAGCCCTGTTGCTCAAGAGCAGGAAGCTGTGTGTGCATTGTCATATATTTTCTCCGACGCTTTCAATAAATTGACCATCGGAGGAAATAACAAACATTCTCTTAAATGCTGTCAAAAAAGTTGAAAAATTTTTCTAAAGAGAATTATAAATCGCGGTTTTCAGAAAAATCTGAGATGGTTTTAAGAAGAGTTGTATATTCTTCTGGTGCTGGTTTTTGTGAAGTAAACCAAACCATTAGGTCTTGGTCATATTCATTTAACAACGTGTCATAGAGGTCAAGATCCGCGTCTGACATCGTATCAAGATGGGCATCTGCAAAAGGGCCCAAAACAATATCCATTTCCTTTACACCACGGCGCCATGCACGCATTTTCATACGTTTGATGCGGTTTTCTCTGGTTTCGGTCACAGGGCTTGGTCCTTAATAAGGTCACGGAATTTTTGTTCTATTTGGCTGAGGCGCTCTGCGTTGGCAAGCATCTCCTCGCGCAAATCACGCAGTTCGGTGAACAGGATGCTCGCATCTTTTGAAAGTGGGGTTATCGATTCGGGGCTTTCAATGCCATCCCCTTCGCCGCTCAGGAGCCAGATAAGCGAAACATTCAGCACCCCAGAGAGCATTTGCAATTTATTCGCTCGTGGTTCTTGGGTGTCTTCTTCCCATGCGCGCAAAGTTTTGAGTTTCACGCCAATTTTGCGCGATAGCCCCTCTTGAGTGAGCCCCAACGCATCGCGTGCGCCGGCCAATCTGTCGCCAAAGGTTGCGATATCTTCGTCATACCAAGTGTCATCTTGTGCGTCTGTGGACATCGGTGCCTCTTTCATATGTGCATTTTTATTGAACCAGCGTTGCGCAAAGCCTATGACATTGAAAGCAGGAGTGCAAATGAAGGAACCCTTAAATATGCCGTTTTTGTCAGATACTTTGTCACGTGTGAAACCATCCCCCACCATTGCTGTGAGCACCAAGGCACGGGAATTGAAGGCCGCGGGTCGCGACGTGATCGGGCTTGGCGCAGGGGAGCCGGATTTTGATACGCCCGAACACATCGCAAAGGCCGGCCAGAAAGCCATTGCAGATGGCAAAACACGCTACACAGCACCAGATGGCATTCCTGAGCTAAAAGAAGCGATTTGTGCCAAATTCAAACGCGACAATTCGCTTACATATACGCCCGAACAGGTGTCCGTTGGTACGGGCGGAAAACAGATCCTTTATAATGCGCTTATGGCAACATTGAATGAGGGGGATGAGGTTATCATTCCTGCGCCTTATTGGGTGAGCTACCCAGATATGGTGTTGCTGGCGGGCGGCACGCCCGTTGTGGTCGAAGCCGGCATTGAAAGCGGTTTTAAGATGAGCGCAGAGCAGCTTGAGGCGGCGATTACGCCCAATACCAAGTGGCTGATTTTCAACTCGCCGTCCAACCCGACAGGGGCAGGATATACATGGGACGAATTAAAAGCCTTAACAGATGTTTTAATGCGCCACCCACAGGTCTGGGTGATGACCGATGACATGTATGAACATCTTGTTTTTGACGATTTCAAATTTTGCACGCCTGCTGAGGTTGAATCAGGGCTCTATGAGCGCACACTCACCTGTAATGGTGTTTCCAAAGCCTATGCAATGACCGGCTGGCGGATTGGGTACGCGGCAGGGCCAGAACACCTCATCGCGGCTATGCGTAAGGTGCAATCGCAATCCACATCCAACCCGTGTTCCATTAGCCAGTGGGCGGCCGTTGAGGCCTTAAATGGGCCACAGGATTTCATCCTTGAGAATAATAAAACCTTCATGCGCCGCCGTGATATGGTGGTGGACATGCTTAATGCGGCGGAGGGGATCGAATGCCCCACACCAGATGGGGCGTTTTATGTTTACCCCTTCATTCGCGGTTTGATCGGCAAAACATCAAAAGCAGGCACGGTGATTGAGACGGACGAAGCCTTTGCAACAGCGCTCCTTGAGGAAACAGGTGTTGCGGTTGTGTTTGGGGCGGCGTTTGGGTTGTCGCCTGCGTTTCGTGTCAGTTACGCAACGTCAGATGAGGCGCTGAAAGAAGCCTGCACACGTATTCAGGACTTTTGTGCTAGTGTAAGATAAACAAAGTGAGAATCTTATGTCTGTGAGTCTTCCGCGCTATTATTTTCGGACCCGCGAAAACGGGGCAGTTGTGTTTCGTATTGATACGGAAAACCGCCAACGGCGGATCAATATGGATCAAATTGCGGTCATTAATATTAGAAATGGTGATATCAAACCGCAAGGTGGCCGAGAGCTGTCAGAGGATGACATGACGGAAATCACCACGTGGATGGCGCAGCGCCGCGATGTCTTAGCCACGCGCGAGGTCGACGATTTGCTGCGCACGGTGGATCACCTTAATATCACAACCCAATGGGCACAATCTAAGGCCTCCGATGAACAGCTGGAGGCGGTGACAGATAGCCTTTTGTTGACAATGCATGACTTGCGCTCTGTTCTTGTGCGCAAGCAAGCGGAGCGCATACAGAAAAAATAGTCTAAACCCGCAATAGGGTGATGTATGACCGGGGTGTTTGCCCAAGGATGTCCTCAGGTGAGGAGGCGAAGTCTGCGAAAATAGCGCAGCGTCATCAAGAGGCCCGCACCAGCAAGGCCAATGATGAGGCCCGACCAAACACCAATTCCGCCCCAGTTGAAGACAAAGCCAAGTACATAGCTCGCAACCATCCCAAGCCCCCAGTAAGACAAGGCGGCATAGATCATGGGGATGGTGGTGTCTTGGATGCCACGCAACGCGCCTAAGGCGATGACTTGGATACCATCTGCGAGTTGGAAAATCGCAGCCATATAAAGCAGTATAACGCCAGTTTTCAAAATAATATCAAAATCAGGATCGGTTTTATCAAGGAAGGCCCCAACAAGAACCTCTCCTTGGCTAAAGAAGAGAAGCGTGGTGAAACTTGCCACACAGATGGAAAGGCCAAGGGCCCCGTAGCCAATGGATTTCAGCGCCTCAGGATCATGTTTCCCATAAGCACGCCCCGCGCGGATGGTTGTGGCGTTGGAAATGCCAACTTGGATCATGAAGGTTGTTGCTGCGATCTGTAAGGCGACACCATGGGCGGCCAACTCAATCGCGCCGAGCCACCCCATCATGATGGCCACTGCGGTGAAGGCGCCCGTTTCGGCCAAATTGGTGAGACCAATAGGCCAACCCA
>JBMYYE010000073.1:0-11884 GCA_049609065.1 Halocynthiibacter sp. | reverse complement strand
GCGGGGTCAGGCGCTCTGCTTTTCCAGGTGAGGCAGGGGCGACACGTAAATCAGCCGCCTTAAAAAATGCGCTGGCGGCGATATCCGTCAAAAGATCCTCCGTCAAATTGCCATCAAGGGCAATGATGCCTTTATAGGGGCGCGCTTCATTGCCAAGGCGCCCATCACCCAACGGTTTGAGGATTTTATCACCTGCGGCCTCTAGTGAATGGGCATCCGCAATGGCCGCGATGAGCCCATTTGCCCCCTCAACAGCCATATACCGATCGGTCGGCAGGTCCTCAGACAGATGCACATACTCCGTCACCATGCCCATCCGTGCGCAGGCTTTTATGAGCTCTTGGCCTTCTTCATCCGCACCAATGGTCGTGAGCAACACCGGTGTGAGCCCAAAACGGCGCACCGTCATGGCGATATTCATCGCAACGCCACCTGGGAGCCGCGTGATGCGGCCCGGTTGATCGGACCCGACCCGCATATGGGTGGTTGAACGGCCGATAATGTCCCACAAAACAGACCCAATACATAGAATTTTGCGCGACTCGCCCATGGCATTTCCTTCATTATTCGTAGTGCGAAGAGGCCATAAATCCGCCAAATGGGCAAGTGCATGTGGTTTTCATTTGAGAAAACACTCAATTGCCCCACAATAGTTGGGTTTTTGGCTTTACAGGGCAGGGGGCATCCTTTAAACGCGCCATACGAAATCCGCAGATGAGGTTGGTTTTATGTGGGGAGAAATCCCATGAAGACCGCCGGTTGGGCATAGCCCTCACCCTCATCGTGGCATGAAACCGGAAAAGGAAAATAGCATGGCGCTACCTGAATTTACCATGCGACAGCTTCTAGAAGCTGGCGTACACTTTGGTCACCAGACCCAACGTTGGAACCCTAAAATGGGTGAGTTTATTTACGGCTCACGTAACGGGATCCACATTTTCGATCTTACACAAACTGTTCCAATGCTCGACGCAGCGTTGAATGCGGTGCGTGAAACGACTGCTAAAGGCGGCCGTATTCTTTTTGTTGGCACAAAACGCCAAGCACAATCTGCAATCGCAGACGCGGCTGAAAAATCAGCACAATATTACATGAACCACCGTTGGTTGGGTGGGACTTTGACAAACTGGAAAACAGTTTCAAACTCCATCAACCGTCTTAAAGAAATCGACGAGAAACTCGAAGTGGGCGCAGAAGGCCTCACTAAGAAAGAGCGTCTTGGCATGGAACGTGACCAAACGAAGCTTCAAGCCTCTTTGGGCGGCATCCGTGAAATGGGCGGTGTTCCTGAGCTTCTTTTCGTCATCGACGTGAAAAAAGAGAGCCTCGCAATTGCAGAAGCAAACAAATTGGGCATCCCAGTTGTTGGTATCGTGGACACAAACTGTTCCCCAGCTGGCGTTGATTATATCATCCCAGGCAATGACGATGCATCACGTGCGATCGAGCTTTACACAGATCTTGCAGCCCGTGCGGCTCTTGACGGCATGTCTGCGCAAATGGGCGCAGCTGGCGTTGATCTTGGCGCGATGGAAGCACCTGTAGAAGAAGCCGTCGCAGAAGCAGCAGCGGACGCGTAATTAGATTGTTACATGGCGGCCTTATAAATGGGGCCGCCGACACTCAATTTCCAAATAGGAGAAACCAAAATGGCGATTACAGCTAAATTGGTAAAAGAACTGCGCGACACAACTGGCGCAGGCATGATGGACGCTAAAAAAGCGCTCACAGAAACAAATGGTGACATCGAAGCAGCCGTTGATTGGCTCCGCACCAAAGGTTTGGCGAAAGCTGCTAAGAAATCTGGTCGTACTGCGGCAGAAGGTCTTGTGGCTGTTGCCGAAGCAAACGGCAAAGCGGTTGCTGTTGAAGTCAACGCTGAAACTGACTTCGTTGGTAAAAACGCTGAATTCCAAGAAATGGTTGCTGGCATCGCACAATCTGCGACGGGTGTTTCTTCTGTAGAAGAACTCGCTGATGCGGATCTTGGTGGTGAACCTGTTTCTGCGGTTATCACAAACAAAATCGCGACAATCGGCGAAAACATGTCTTTGCGCCGCATGGCCTCTGTTGAAGGGGATAGCGTTGCAACATACATCCATAACCCTGCTGCTGATGGCATGGGCAAAATCGGTGTATTGGTTGCGCTTAAAGGTGCTGATAACGGCATCGGCAAACAAATCGCGATGCACATTGCGGCTGCGAACCCTGCCTCTTTGGGCGAAGCGGATCTCGACCCAGCATTGGTAGAGCGTGAGCGTTCCGTTTTGACGGAGCAAGCCCGTGAATCTGGTAAGCCTGAGAACATCATCGAAAACATGATCAAAGGCCGCATGAAGAAATTCATGTCCGAAGTTACACTTTTGGGCCAAGCATTCGTGATCAACCCTGATCTCACAGTTGAAGCAGCTGCAAAAGAAGCTGGCGTTGAAGTGATCGCATTTGCCCGTCTTGAAGTTGGCGAAGGCATTGAGAAAAAAGAAGAAGATTTCGCAGCAGAAGTTGCAAAAACAATGGGCGGCTAATCGCCAACCCAATCTTCGACGAAATGACCACCGGTTGTAGACACAGCCGGTGGTTTTTTATGGGTAATTTCGAATTTTGGAAAACTGATTTTGTTGCGTGTTAAGACGTAACAAAAGACAAAATGGCAAACTCATAGCCCTTCGCGCCAAAACCACAGATCTGACCAACCGCCACAGGGGCGATATATGACGTATGGCGGAATGTTTCGCGCGCATGAATGTTTGAGAGGTGCACTTCAACCACAGGCAGTTCCGTTGAAGAAATCGCATCCATCAATGCGATCGACGTGTGGGTATAGGCGCCCGCGTTCAAAATAATCCCGTCATGGACCGTTTTGGCGGCATGGATGGCGTCAATAAGCGCGCCTTCATGGTTTGACTGCATGCACGTGACATCAATACCGTGTCTCGCCCCGAAGGCCACACAGTTTTCTTCGATTTCGGCCAATGTTGTGGCGCCGTAAACCTCAGGCTGGCGTGTCCCCAAGAGGTTCAGGTTCGGGCCATTTAAAAGAAGTAGGGATGTCATGTCCATCGGTCTCCAAGCTGTCTGAATCCGATGTAACAACCTTTCTCGTAAAAGTCGAGAAGCGCCTCACCGTGAAGCCACGGAAAGGCGCATGATCGTAGGGTTTAGGCCCGTTCGTAAGCATTCATAGTCAAAAGCTCATATTCTGCGACTTGCTCATCATCTTGGTTGGTGAGGGTCACGTTCCAGCGCACTTCGCCATATTCATCCGTACGCTGTGTTTTGCGCTTCACAGTGAGGCGCACTTTGATGCTATCACCTGCCGAAACTGGTTTTTGGAAGCTCAAGCTATTGAGCCCAGTATTGGCCAAAACAGGACCTTCATTTGGTTCGACAAACATGCCCGCCGCAAAGGACAAAAGCAAATAGCCATGGGCCACGCGCCCTGGGAAAAACGGGTTCCGCTTGGCGGCCGCATCATCCATATGGGCATAGAATGTATCGCCTGTGAAATTGGCAAAATGTTCAATATCTTCCAAGGTCACAACACGTGGGTCGGTGTGGATCGTTTCCCCGATCACGATCTCATTATAGGTGCGTGTGAACGGGTGTGCTGGGGCTTCGATTTCTTTTGATCCGTTAACCCACTGATCGTTGATCGCAGTGATGATATCTGGTGAGCCTTGGATCGCGGTGCGTTGCATATAGTGTTTCACACCACGAATACCGCCCAATTCTTCGCCGCCGCCGGCACGACCTGGACCACCATGCACCATATGGGGCAGGGGTGAACCATGGCCTGTGGCCTCTTTCATGCTGTCGCGGTTGTTGAAATATAGACGCCCGTGAAATGCACCTGATCCCATCGCAAATTCACGTGCCATGCTTGGATCATGGGTCACAACCGAGGCGACCAAAGACCCGCCACCACGGTTTAGGAGTTCAATCGCGTGGTTTGTATCGCGGTAGCCCATCATAGTGGACACAGGCCCAAAGGCTTCACATTCATGCACCATTTTTGCCGCATCTGGATCACCACAGCGGAACAAGGTTGGCTGCACAAATGCGCCATTGGCAAAGCCTTCGACTTCAAAATCCGTGTTGCCACCCCAAACGACGTCACATTCGGACCCAATCATCGCGGCTTTTTCCAAAACATCGCGTTTTTGCCCCATGGATGCCAATGCCCCCATGCGGATGCCGTCCGCTGATGGATCGCCAATGGATGTTTTTTCCAAACGTGCAGAAATCGCAGCCCCAAGTGCATCCAATTGGCTTTCTGGTGCAATGATCCGGCGGATTGCGGTGCATTTCTGACCCGCTTTTGTCGTCATTTCTTTGACCGCTTCTTTCACAAAGAGATCAAATTCCGGCGTGCCTTCAACGGCGTCTTGGCCCAACACAGAGGCGTTCAAGCTGTCTTGTTCTGACGCAAATCGCACGGAGTTTTTCATGATATTGGCGTTTTGGCGCAACATAAGCGCGGTATCAGCGGAGCCTGTGAAGGCTACAACATCTTGGCATGTTAATTTATCGAGCAAATCGCCGGTGCCGCCCATGATGAGCTGAAAAGACCCATCCGGGAAAATGCCGCTTTCAACCATCAACTGAAAACACGCCTCTGTGAGGTAAGACGTTGAAGTTGCAGGCTTAACAATCGCAGGGACACCCGCCAAAAGCGTAGGTGCAAGTTTTTCCAACATCCCCCAAACAGGGAAGTTGAACGCATTGATATGCACGGCACAGCCTTGAAGCGGTGTGCAAATATGTTGGCCAAGGAAGGTGCCGTTTCGAGACAGCTGTTCAACTTCGCCATCCACATACACATGCCCATCAGGCATTTCGCGGCGCCCCTTGGAGGCAAAGACCAAAACCGTGCCAATACCACCATCGATATCAATCATGCTATCCGCTTTGGTTGCACCCGTTTGATAGGACATTTCATAAAGCGCATCCCGGCGATCATTCAAATAAAGCGCAAGCGCCTTTAGCTTTTTCGCGCGTTCATGAAATGTCATCGCCCGAAGGGCAGGGCCGCCAACATGTCGCGCATATGTGAGCATGCCCTCATAATCCAAGCCACCCGCGCCAACGGCCCCGATTTCATCGCCTGTCACAGCAGATTTAATCGTGCGGAGATTTCCTTCAGGGGAAATCCATTTGCCTTTGGCAAAACTTTTGAGTTCCATTTGTCCCATGATATCAGTCCTTTATACTTTAGCGCCAGAAACGCGCGCTGGCAGGTTCATAAACCCGCGAAAACGAATGCGACCACCAAGAGTTGGCGTGTCAGTGAGTTCATACTGTGAAAAACGATCAAGAAAGCGGCCGATCGCGATGCGACCTTCCATACGCGCGAGCTGAAAACCGACACAAAGATGCGGTCCCCCTGCAAAGGCGTGATGTTTGTTGGGTTTGCGCGCCAAATCTAAGGTATCTGGGGCGTCAAACACGGCAGGATCGCGATTTGCGGCCCCCATACAGAGGTGAAGGTTGCTGCCTTTGGGGATCTTAACGCCGCCAATTTCCACATCACACGTGGTTTCGCGATTGCCAAATTGATTGGGGCTCAGATAGCGCAAAAACTCATCCACAGCGGTATGGATCATGTCGGGATTATCGCGCAGTTTTTGCATTTCTTCGGGGTGATCCAAAAGCGCAGCAAGACCATTACCAATAAGGTTGGTTGTGGTTTCATGCCCTGCATTAAGGATGAAAATACAGTTTTGCAGCAGCTCAGTTTCCGACAATTCGCCGTCTTCGGATTGGATGAGGCGGGTCAACACATCCGTGGCGGGGTCGCCTGGGGTCATAATGCGCTGCGCAACCAGTGTTTTGAGATAGGCTTTAAACTCAGCAACAGCTTTATTTCCAGTATCAAGCTGCTCTTGCGTTAAGCTCGGTTCAAGCGCACCCAAAATCGCCAAGGACCAATCGCGAAGTGGTGCGCGGTCCTCCATAGGCATATCAAACATGTTACCAATGATTTGAATAGGGATCAGTGAGGCAAAATCCTCCACCAAATCCACATCACCTTTTTCGGCCATGTTATTGATAAGCATATCAATAGTTTTAATGAGGCCTGGTTCCATATTGGCAATGGCACGCGCATTTAGGGCCCCGACCATAATTTTGCGAACCCGCGTATGAAGGGGTGGATCATTAAACACCAAGCTCATGGTGTGATGTTCATAAAGGGGGCTCTCTTCGCCATATTTTGGCTTAAACATTTCCTTTTTGTCAGAAATATATGTCGAAATATCACGGTAAATCATATCCAAATCCCCATGATTTGATATGATAAAAGACCCATCTGGCTGCGGCAAAACCGGCGCGTGGGCCAAGAAGCCATTATAATAGGGAAAGGGGTTTTCAATAAAATCCGCAGGCGGTTTCATAAGGTCAAACCCTAAAATATCGGCCTTAGACAACATTATGATAACCTTTTCGATATGACCCATGAATTGGGGCTTTGATCGGCAACTTTTTTCATATCGGCTTTCACCTTATCAAGACCCACTTCGCTTAGATATTGCATCGGCCCACCGCGCCATTTGGGGAAGCCATAGCCGTTTACTTTCACCATATCGATGTCGACATCGCGTTCTGCGATCCCTTCTTCAACAATGCGCGCACCTTCATTGATCATCACAGCCAGAAGGCGTGATTGGATATCTTCCTTAGTGAAAGACATAGGTGTAATACCCTGTTTTTCCCGCTCTTTTCGAATAATATCCGCCACCAATGGATCGGATTTCGGGCCACGTTGACCCTCATCATAAAGATACCAACCTTTGCCAACGCGCTGGCCGGTGCGCTCCATTTCCACAAGCTGGTCTGCGATGGTTGAATAGCGTTCTTCCTTGCTCCGACTGGCGTCCAAGCGCCGGCGGTTTGCATAGGCGATTTGCAACCCTGTAAGGTCTTGCAGCTCAATCGGCCCCATAGGGAGGCCAAATTCCCGCATTGCGGCATCGATTTCTTCGGGGCTTGCCCCATCAAGGATCAAATAGTCAGCCGCACGGCGGAAACTAAACAGGATCCGATTGCCAATAAACCCATCACAAATTCCCGAAAGAACGCTGATTTTGCGCATTTTTTTACCCAAGGCAAAACCCGTCGCGATGACATCAGCTGATGTCTGCGGCAGCTTCACGATCTCCAAAAGCTTCATGATATGCGCGGGCGAAAAGAAGTGCAGGCCAATCAAACGGGAAGGGTTTTCAATCCCCTCCATGATCTTTTCAGGATCAAGATAGGACGTATTGGTGGCCAAAATCGCGTCCTTTGACATATGCGCAGCCAAGCTTTGGAACACCGTGCGTTTCACGTCCAAATCCTCAAACACCGCCTCAATGGCAAGATCGCTATCTGCGCTGGCCGCGTAATCGGACGAACCCGTCACGGATTGTCGAAGCGTTTCGGCCTTATCCGCGTTAATTTTACCGCGCTTCACCCCCCCCTCGATCAGGCCATGGATACGCGCCACACCAGCAGAAGCCGCCTCATCATCACGCTCAATGAGCTGAACTTTCAGGCCCGTTTGCAAGGCTGCGAAGGCAATTCCAGCGCCCATTAGGCCGCCGCCAACGACCGTAATTTTCGCAATATCGCGTGGGGTGGCCCCCGCAATTGCTGCTGGTTTTGCAACAGCGCGTTCAGCAAAAAACACATGACGCAACGCACGGCTTTCTGCCGTATCACGCAATGCCATATGAAGGGCGCGCTCTTTGGGTTGACCTTCGGAAAACGGCATTTTTGTCGCAAATTCAACCGCATCAATATTGTGGATCGGGGATTTCTGACCTTTGGCTTTCTTCTTTGTCGCACTGCGCAAGTCATCAAAGAAACCATCGGCGACTGCCGCAATCTCCCTTTGTGAAACAGGGGTTGGGACCGCAGGCAAAGTCGCAGCAAATGTTTTTGCCGCCTCAAGAACATCCCCATCGACCAACATATCCAAACCGCCAAGTTCATTTAGACGCGCGGCGTCCATCATCGCCCCAGTTGAGGCCATTTTGGCGGCGTCTTCAGCGCCAATCAAACGCGGCGCACGTTGCGTGCCGCCCGCACCAGGAATGATGCCAACATTAACTTCAGGAAGCGCAAATTTTGTGCCTTTGGCTGCAATTCGAAAATCACATGCCAGGGCCAGTTCAAATCCACCGCCAAGGGCCATGCCGTGAATGGCGGCGATCATTGGCGTTTTTGCGTCTTCGATTTGTTGGTACACATCAGGAAGATGCGGAAGGATAGGGGCCTTGCCAAACTCGGAAATATCACCACCCGCCATAAAGACGCGCCCAACCCCATGGAGAATCGCCGCCTTTGGTGCGGCCTTTTCGACCTCTTGAATTGCGGCCTCTAGCGCTTGGCGCAGCGCGCCCGAAGAGGCGTTAACTGGTGGATTATTTAAAGAAATTATAGCAAAGTCGCCCTCATAGGCGACGGTAACAACATTGCTCATTTATGAGCCCCCAAGCAAGTATCGTGTGTATTCGTTTCTGCAACACTATTGACCAACCGGTCGGTTTATGCAAACTATTTGTTAAGTCACATGCATGAGGTTGCATGTGTGAGTAATAAGTCTGATGTGAAATCAAAGCTCTATGAGCCTAACTTCATGTCATCACATCGCGGGGGAACACATGAGCGATACGATTCTGGTGACAAAACACCAAACAGAAACAGGGGAGTGGCATGAAATCACGCTTAATCGCCCTGATCGCTTAAATTCTTTTAATGTGGATATGCACGTGGCGCTCAACGCGGCTCTTACGCAAGCAGCCAGTGATAAAAATGTACGCGCCATTCTGTTAACGGGCGCGGGGCGTGGGTTTTGCGCCGGCCAAGATTTGGGCGATCGCGATCCTTCAAAAATGGACGGACCACCAAATTTGGGGGAGACGCTCGAAAAATACTATGGCCCGAACATCACCTTAATCCGTGAAATGAAAAAACCAGTGATCTGTGCCGTAAATGGCGTGGCCGCAGGGGCGGGCGCCAATATCGCCTTTGCATGTGACATTACATTTGCTGATAAATCCGCGAAATTCATTCAAAGCTTTGCCAATGTTGGCCTTATTCCGGATGCAGGGGGCACATGGACCTTGGCCAATGTTTTAGGCGCCCAACGGGCCAAGGCGCTTGCGATGTCAGCCATGCCATTGATGGCGGAACAAGCCGCCGATTGGGGCCTGATTTGGCAAGCAACGGACTCTGTGATGGACGATGCGCGCGCTTTCACTGAAAAACTGGCCAATGGCGCAGGGTTTGGCTTGGCGTTAACCAAAGACGCCATTGATAAATCCGCAACCAATAGTTTTGCAGAACAGCTTTTGCTTGAGCAAGAGTATCAAAAGCTCTGCGGGGAAAGCAAAGATTACGCAGAGGGCGTGACTGCATTCCTCAACAAACGCAAACCTGTGTTTCGGGGGGAATGATGACACCTGAGGAGCGCGCCAAAAAATCCGCGGACTGCATGTGGTCCACCGACAGTGCGAGCCAGCATCTGGGCATGGACATTCAATCCGTGGGTCCCGGCACGGCCGTCATAACCATGAAGGTTCAAGAATTCATGCTCAACGGGCATCGAAGCTGTCACGGGGGCTATATTTTTACCCTCGCAGATAGCGCCTTTGCCTTTGCCTGCAACAGCTACAATGAAAATACCGTGGCCCAGCATTGTTCGGTGTCTTACCTCGCCCCAGGGCGTGAGGGTATGACCCTCACCGCAACCGCGAGCGAAAACTTCAAAGCGGGCCGTTCTGGCATTTACGACATTAAAGTGACCGATGAAACGGGGGCGCATATCGCGCAATTCCGGGGCCATTCGCGCCAAATCAAAGGCACACATTTCGAGGAAGACAACTCATGATCGACGCATATCTTTGCGAAGGGCTCCGAAGCCCAATTGGCCGTTTTGGCGGCACACTTTCGACGGTTCGCCCAGATGATTTACTGGCAACTGTGATCCGTGATGTGATGGCATTGGCCCCGAATTTGCCTGCAAGCGCCATTGATGACGCGATCATGGGATCCGCCAACCAAGCGGGCGAAGACAACCGCAACGTGGCGCGTATGGCGACGCTTTTGGCGGGGCTGGGCACGGATGTTCCAGGGACGACGATCAACCGTTTATGTGGCTCAGGCTTGGATGCGATTGGCATGGCAGCACGGGCCATTAAAGCGGGCGAAGCCGAGGTGATGCTCGCGGGCGGTGTTGAAAGCATGACGCGCGCGCCCTTTGTGCAAGGCAAAGCCGATAGCGCCTTTTCACGCAAAGCCGAAATCTATGACACAACCATTGGCTGGCGCTTTATCAACAAGAAGATGAAGGCAGAATATGGCGTGGATAGCATGCCAGAAACCGCTGAAAATGTGGCTGAGGACTTTAACGTAAGCCGCGAAGATCAGGACCTTTTTGCCTTCCGCAGCCAAGAAAAGGCCGCCGCCGCGATTGCAAATGGCCGCTTGGCCAAAGAAATCACGCCGATCACCATCCCACAACGTCGGGGTGATGATGTTATTTTTGACACGGATGAACATCCACGTCAGTCCACGTTAGAGAAATTAGGGAGCCTGCGCGCCCCATTTCGCGACGGTGGCTCCGTCACCGCCGGCAATGCGTCCGGTGTGAATGATGGCGCGGCGTGTGTGATTGTTGCCTCTGCGGCAGCGGTTGAAAAATACGGGCTAACGCCGAAAGCAAAGATCACCGGCCTTGCGTCTGCGGGGGTGCCGCCACGGATCATGGGCATTGGGCCGCTTTATGCGTCGCAAAAGCTTTTGGAACGTCAAGGTTTGAAAATCTCCGACATTGATCTCATTGAGCTGAACGAAGCCTTTGCAAGCCAAGGTTTGGCAACGATGCGTGGGCTTGGCGTTGCTGATGACGCTGATTTCGTGAACCCAAATGGCGGGGCCATTGCCCTTGGCCATCCATTGGGGATGTCTGGGGCGCGTTTGGCGCTGACGGCTGCGATTGAAATGAATTTAACGGGCGCGAAACGTGCGCTTTGCACCATGTGTATTGGTGTGGGCCAAGGGATCGCACTCACACTTGAGAACGTATAGGGCCCAATTAGGGTAGGGAAGGAACGCAATATGAAAGATTTAACACCCCGCAAAGAGGACCTCGATCCGATAGAAATCGCGTCACGCGATGAGATTTCTGCGCTTCAGGTAGAACGCCTCAAGTGGTCACTCAAGCACGCCTATGACAACGTGCCGTTTTATAAAAAGAAGTTTGATGATGCGGGTGTGCATCCGGATGATTTGAAAACGCTTTCCGATTTGTCGAAATTCCCCTTCACTGTAAAACAGGACCTGCGTGACAACTATCCGTTTGGGATGTTTGCGGTTCCACAAGACAAAATCAGCCGCCTTCATGCGTCCTCTGGGACCACGGGTCAGCCAACGGTTGTTGGCTACACCAAAAACGATATTTCCATGTGGTCCGATGTTTTGGCACGCTCTTTGCGCGCCTCTGGCGTACGTCCAGGCGATGTGATGCACAATGCATATGGCTATGGTCTTTTCACTGGTGGTTTGGGTGCGCATTACGGGGCGGAACGTCTTGGATGTACGGTTGTTCCGATTTCAGGCGGGCAAACACCACGTCAGGTGCGTTTGATCGAAGATTTCGGGGCCAGCGCCATCATGGTGACGCCATCTTATATGCTGTCCATTCTGGATGAGTATAAAAAACAAGGCATGGACCCACGTCAAAGCCCGCTAAATGTTGGTATTTTTGGCGCGGAACCATGGACCAATTCCATGCGTAAAGAGGTCGAAGAGGCCTTTGATATGCATGCCGTGGATATTTACGGCCTGTCAGAAGTCATTGGGCCAGGTGTGGCCAATGAATGTGTGGAAACCAAAGATGGTC
>JBMYYE010000072.1:0-11941 GCA_049609065.1 Halocynthiibacter sp. | reverse complement strand
GAGTGTGGTTTTGAGCTTTCCTTCTAAAAACACCACGTATTTATTGATGTTTTCATATTTGAAAAGATGGTCCACGGTGGCATTATCAGCATCGGTGATCATGTTTGCTTGTGTGCCAACATTTGCAAAACTTGGTCGATTGTCCTGTAGATAAGCTTCAATAAAGGCGCTATAACTCATTTTGGCGGTACTGTTAGGCTTTCCGTCTAGCCATGGGCGTCCGCGGCATCTGTACCAACTGTCGAGCCAATGTAAGGGATGGCGGATCAAGGCGGCTGTTTGCGGGGTCTCATTGCTGACATGGCACAGATAAGGCTGCACAAAGCGTTTATAGGTTTGTAGCGATGTGTGTTTGAGCGCGGGCGGATTAGAAACCACCATGCTCGCATGGGGGGCGAGCGCAGCCTCAAGCGCCGTCGTGCCTGTTTTGGGTGTGGCCAGCAAAACAAGATTTTGATCCAATAAAACAATCATAACAGCCCCTTATTCGCTCAGTGCAATCATACGCGGTTTGGGCGGATTTGAATAGGGAATTTGTTAGGAGAGTGTGTCTTTGGCCAGAGCCGGATCAAGTATCGATTTGCTACGCGGGGTAGGCGTTGGGGCTTTCATATCCGTGGACGTAGGCGTGGCGGAATGCAAAAGCTCAATTTCGCGCCAAAGTCGCGTGAGGGGCTCTTTTTCATTGTGCTGGTCCTTATAAAGCCGCACTTCGAGATCGCCGTAAAACCGTTCGTCCCCGCAAATGGAAAGCGTCCCTGAGGCCAGTTCTTTTTCGCAAATCGCAGTGGGCAGCCAGCCCATGCCAAAGCCTTCAAGGATCATGGCTTTCACGCTGATTGCGAGGGCATTTTGATTGACGGTGTTAAGTTGCGTTGGCGTGATTTGCTGTCGCAAAATATAGGACACCGCAGAATTGAGCGCCGAGGCCTGCCCATAAGAGAGCATCGGAATGGAACGCCGCTTGGTGCCGTTAAGCGAATATTCAGGTCCCGCCAGCGGAATTGTCCGTGACACGGGCACGAGTTTATCTTTGGAAATCGTGATGTAATCGTATTTCGAACCTTCAAGAGGTTTCAAAAAATCCATTGCGGGATGCCAATAGGTGAGAATCACATCACAGTAGTTTTGCTGGAGCGCAGTCACGAATTGATCGGCGGCCCAAGAGGTAGAATTGAGGTCAATATCCACCCCCCCTTGATCCACCAGTGGGGCCAAATGGGTTTTATAATGGGTGAGATAAATAGATTGGGAGGTGGCGAAGCGAATGACGCTTTGCCCTGCCGCATCAAGCGTATGACAGCGGTCAACTGTATCGGCAAAGGTCTGTAAAATATGCTCCGCTTGCGAGAGGAATACCTCACCAGCTGGGGTCAAAGAGAGGGGGAGGGTCTGGCGATTGATAAGCGCAACACCCACACCATTTTCCAAGCTGCGGATACGGCGGCTAAACGCAGGCTGAGAGACGTTCCGCTCTTCAGCAGCCCGCGAGAAGTTTTTTTGTATCGCCAATGCGACGAAATCTTGCAACCAGAGTAAATCCACGCTGTCTTATACTCACATTTCGCGCATTAGGCCAGTGTGCCGTCTTCGACCGCGTGACATGCCACAAAAGATCCGTCCGCTTGCGGCTTTGCAACAGGCGTTTCCACCCCGCACCGTTCCATCGCATAGGCACAGCGGCTCCGGAAGGGGCACCCTTGGGGCAGGTTGATCGGTGTTGGAATTTCACCTTCAAGGCGAATATGGTTTGGCTGATCGTCCTTGAGCTGTGGAATGGCGCTCAAAAGGGCCTTCGTGTAAGGGTGTTTGGGGTTCTCGAAGAGCGTTTCGGTATCCGCCAATTCACACAGCGCACCGAGATAAAGGACCGCAACCCGCGTGCCAAAATGTTGCACCACAGAGAGGTCATGGGTGATGAAAAGATAGGTCAGACCACGGGTTTCACGCGCCTCAAGCATGAGGTTCAAAACCTGGGCTTGGATGGACACATCAAGGGCTGAAATCGGTTCATCAGCGATGACAAATTCAGGATCAACCGTCAACGCGCGCGCAATGGCGATCCGCTGACGTTGGCCGCCTGAAAATTCATGAGGGAACCGCGTGGCCCAGCTGGGATCAATCCCAACGGAGCGCATGACCTCAGCCACTTTATCCCCAGCTTCAGCCGTGCTTAGGGTGGGGAAGTGATGACGTACGGGCTCTTCGAGCGCTTGTTGAATGGTCATCCGCGGATTGAGAGACGCATATGGATTTTGAAAAATCATCTGCATTTTCTTGCGAAGCGGGCGTACATCACGGCGGCTAAGATTGTCGATGCGCTGTCCTTCGTAGTGGATTTCACCAGAATTTGGGGTCAAAAGCCCAGCCACAAGCCGCGCAACGGTGGATTTCCCACAGCCAGATTCCCCAACAACACAGAGCACTTCGCCTTTTTGGGCTGTGAGGCTAAGGTTGTTGACCGCGTGGACATCGCGTTTTTCACGCACGAATTTACCTTTGCGGAGTTTCAGCGTTTCAAGGAACCCTTTATCAAGCTCGAAGCGCTTCTCAAGGTTGCGAATTTCCAAGATTGGATCAGAAGATGTGTCAGTCATTATCGCGGCCCTCAGCTGGCTTTGGCATTGAGGCGTTTCACCTCATGGCAGGCGACCTGTTGATCACCAATTGTTTCGATCTTAGGGCGGGTGGTCCGGCAGGTTTCCACGGCATATTGGCAGCGCGGATTAAATGGACAGCCTTGGGGAATGGCCGTCAAAGACGGCATGTTGCCCGGGATCTGTTGAAGCTTTTGCCCAGGCAATGTTTGTTGTGGCAATGCATTGATGAGCCCTTGCGTATAAGGATGTTGCGGATCGTTGATGATTTCGCGAGTGCGGCCACTTTCGATAATACGACCCGCATACATCACCAAGGTGCGTTCGGTCATTTGTGACACAACGCCAAGGTCATGGGTGATCAAAATGAGCCCAACTTTGTTGTTTTTACAAAGCTCAAGCAAGAGTTCCATGATGTCCGCTTGAATGGTCACATCAAGGGCTGTTGTCGGTTCATCCGCGATGATGATTTGCGGATCGAGGAGCAAAGCCATGGCGATGATCACCCGTTGACGCATACCACCAGAAAGTTCGTGCGGGTATTGCGAAAGCCGCTCGGCAGGAGAAGGGATGTAGACTTCTTCCAGCTTTTTAATCGCGATTTTTTCCGCTTCGGCTTTGCTTAATTTGCGATGCGCACGCAGGGTTTCCACCATTTGCTGCCCAATGGACAAAACGGGATTAAGGGTCACCATTGGATCTTGAAAAATCATGGCGATTTTATTGCCGCGAATGGTGCGCAGGGATTGGTTATTCATCTGGGCGATGTCTTGCCCATCAAAAAGGATTTCCCCCTCATCGATAAACCCTGGTTTGCTGATCAAATTGAGGAGAGCAAATCCGGTGATGGACTTACCCGCCCCACTTTCGCCAACAATACCGAGGCGTTCACCACGTCCGAGGCTAAAGGAAATTTTGTTCAAGGCGGTGACCGTGTGATCGCGCATCGCGAATTTAACGGTCAGATCACTGACAGAAAGAAGGCTCATGATCTTAGTCCTTATAAAGTTTTGGATTGAGCGCATCGCGCAACCAATCGCCAAGAAGGTTAATCGCAACCACCAAGATCACAAGCACAAGGCCCGGAATGGCGGTGATCCACCAGCTGCCTGAGAAGATGTAGTCAAAGCCGCTCGAAATGAGGGACCCAAGCGAGGGCTGAGACGGGGGCATGCCCAATCCCAAGAACGAAAGCGAGGCTTCGGAAATGATCGCATTTGCGACTTGTACTGTGGAAATAACAAAGATCGGAGACAGTGAGTTCGGCAGGATATGGCGCACCATGATCCGGAAATTTCCAAAGCCCAACACGCGGGCGGCATCAATGTATTCTTTCTTCTTTTCAGCCAAAACAGTGGCGCGCACGGTCCGGGCATATTGAGGCCATTCGGCGATCCCAATCACCATGACAAGCATGAAGGTTGCGTATTTATTAAAGGTTTCGGTGCCAAACATGGCTTGGGTGACCGCAAGGAAAATGATCGCAACCATCAAGGTTGAGAAAGACAGCTGAATATCTGCCATTCGCATCAAGATGTTGTCAACACGTCCGCCAATATAGCCTGCAAGCAAGCCCACGGAAATGCCTAGGAACGCTTGAAGACCCACGGCGCAAATCCCGATAATCAGCGAAAGGCGCGTGCCGTAGAGGATGGCGCTCCAGAGGTCGCGGCCTTGGTCATCGGTCCCAAAGAGGAACCGCGTGTCAGCGTTTTCCACCCAAGACGGTGGAATTTCCGAATCCATAATATCGTAGAGGCTTGGGTTGTAGGGATCGACAGGTGCAATCAATGGCGCAAAGATTGCCATGAGTGTGATTGTCATGAAGACGGCAAAGCTGGTTATTGCAACAGGGTTCTTGCGGAAACTATAGGCAAGATTGCTGTCCCAGATTCGAGCCAAGAGCGGTGGTTTTTGCGGAGTTGTGATGTCACTCATGCGCCCATCCTCGCGATATTGATGGTTGGATTAACAAGGCCATAGATCAGGTCTACGATGGTGTTGGTCACCACAAAGATAAAGCCCACTACGATGAGGTAAGCCACAATGAGAGGCGTATCCACACGGTTCACGGCTTCTAGGAACATGAAGCCCATGCCGGGCCACTGAAACACGGTTTCGGTCAAAATGGTGTAGGCCACCATGGTGCCGATCTGCACGCCGCCCACGGTAATCACCGGCAAGAGCGTATTTTTTAAGGCATGCACAAACCAAATGCGCCAGCGGTTGATCCCTTTGGCGTGGGCATATTTCACATATTCAGACTGCAAGGTTTCCATCATTTCTGCGCGGATAAGGCGCACGAAAAGCGGAAGCATGATGGATGCAAGCGCCACGGATGGAAGCAAGATATGAAGCCAGCCGTCCGCGGTTGCGAAATTGGTCTGCCATGAGCCAAAGACATGTACAACATCGCCGCGCCCGTAGGAGGGGAGCCAGCGCAGTTCAACAGCAAAGAAGTAAATCAGAACAATCGCGGTCAAAAACACAGGCACGGAAATCCCAACGATGGAAAGACCCATGATGGTGCGGCTGAGAATGGAGTTGGGCTTAATCGCGGTGTAAACACCCAAAGGCACAGAGAGGCCGATGATGATGATTGTCGCGCCAAAAACGAGTTCGAGCGTGGCGGGCAATTTCTTCATGATGACATCCAGAGCGGGTTCTTTGAAGAAATAAGATGTGCCGAGATCCCCTTGGATCGCGTTGCCCGCAAAGCGGATATATTGTGTGAAGAAGCTGTCATTGAGGCCGAGCTCGTCGCGCAATTGTTGGCGAACCTCCTCAGAGACAGATTGACCAACCAATTCACGGAGCGGATCGCCCAGATTGTCTTGAATGGCAAAGGCGATGATCGAGATGATAAACATCACAACGATAGCCTGAAAAATACGTTTTATAAGATAGGCAAACATTACCCTGTCCAAACTGTGTGCGAAATAGAAATGTGGATGTCTGGGCTATGCAATCTGCCCTGCGTTCCAAGAAGAAAGAGGCGGGCGAACCCGCCTCTTTAGCGTTTGTTTACTCAGAAACGACGAGGTCGCCGAGATATGGGAAGTTCATTGCATTCACGATTGGCGCTGCATCAACACCTTTGCGTGCACCCCATGCGAGGTTCTGCCAATGAAGTGGAATAAATGCGGCCTCATTGTAAAGGATGCCTTCCAATTTTTGCAACAAAGCGGAGCGTTTTGCTGGATCAGTCTCGGCATTTGCCTGCACCATCAAAGCATCCGCTTCAGCGTTACAGTAGTTACCAGAGTTGTATTGACCGTTGCCTGTGTCTTTGTCAGGGCAATGTGTCAAGAACTGGTGGAAGTTTGCAGAATCTTCCGTATCCGCATGCCAGCCGATCATCATCATGTCTGCTGCGCGCTCGTCAAATTTAGGCCAGTATTGCGCTTTCGGCATAGTTTGAAGATCAACTTTGATGCCGATTTTAGCAAGCATAGAAACAGTTGCTTGTGCGATCTTTTCATCATTCACATAGCGATTGTTCGGCGCCATCATTGTGACTGAGAAACCATCTGCAAACCCTGCTTCAGCCATCAAAGCTTTCGCTTTTTCAACGTCGTAGCGTGGTGTAAGCGCTGCATCATGACCCAAGTAACCAGCAGGTGACGCTTGTGCACCAACGGTGCCAAAGCCACGCATGATTTTGTCCACGATACCGGCATTGTTGATTGCATAATCAACAGCAAGACGGACTTTCGGGTTTTTGAAGGCTTCAACGCGTTCTTGGTTCAGTTGGAACGTGATGATACGTGTGCCCGCCATTGTGACGAGGTCCGTAGACGCATCTTCGTCAACACGTGCAAGATCTGTTGGTGGAACAGGAGCAATAAAATCAACGTCACCAGACAAAAGTGCAGCAACACGTGTTGGTGCTTCTTTAATTGGTGTCAAAGTGATGTGATCCACATTGCCTTTGCTGGCTGTGTCCCAGTACCCGTCGAAACGGTCAAATTCTACTTTTACGCCTTGTTCGCGTGATGTCACAACAAATGGACCTGTGCCAGAAATTGTGCGGGATGCAAAGCTGTCACCGTGCTTGACGATGTCGCCTTTGTCATTGCCGTTTGCATCTGTGCCTGAGAAGAACGCAGAATCCATCGGAAAGATATAAGTCGCAGTGTGAAGCACCAATGGATATGGTTCGCTTGTCACAACATCAATTGTGTGGTCATCAACAATGTTCACAGCAGTGAAGAGGCTGAAGATCCCTTTGAAGTCGTCGCTTTTTTTCAAACGCTCAAACGTCCACTGTACGTCTTTGGCCGTCATTTCGTTGCCAGAGTGGAATTTCACACCTTTGCGAAGTTTAAAACGCGTTGTTGTGTCATTTACCTGCTCCCAGCTTTCAGCCAAGCGGCTTTCGAACTGAAGATCTTTGGTCCAGCGCACGAGCGGATCGTACACCATGTGTGACAGCTGCAATGTGCCGCCAGAAAGTTGCTCATGCGGATCAAGGGATACAGGATCTGCATCATAGGCGATTTTGATGCTTGCTGCTTGCGCAGACAAGGCCATAGCCGCCGACACGGCAAATGCCGTGGTAAAGGTACGTAGTGTTTTCATTGATAATCTCCCAGTGGTAATGACAAGAGACTAAAACCAGTGCGTTCACAATGACCAATGCTAATAGTGAATAGCGTATGCCGAAGTTGCATATGGGCCAAAAGGGCCTTGGGGGTGACATGCGCCGTTTAAATTGAACCCATGCCCAATCGCCGCGATGATTGGGCATGGGGCATATGGCGCGCGGACCGCGGGCTTCCTCAAAAGGATATGACGCAGATCAAGGCTCTAATGCCTTGTCTCGCTTATGATATTCCATGCTGTTTGGATGTGTTCCCTGCTCTTTGTATGCAGGTTTTACTCATGCGGTTCTACGGCGTGAAAGGAAGTTTCATGATACCCTTAGCTGTCGTTTTTGCATGTATTGTCCTGGCCGTTTCTGCGGGACTTATAGCTTTGCGCGTGAGCGACAAACGGGCAGATTGTGTAGAAATAGAGCGGCTTTTGAAAACGCAACCCGCGAATCCTATGGCCTTTCACACCGATCTTATTGCCACCTTGCCAGAGCCCGCACAGCGTTATTTCATGTTTATGATCGAAGAGGGCACACCGCTTTTGCCGGTGGTGCAACTCACGATGCAGGGGCGTTTTAGCTTAGGCAGCAAGGAGAACCCAAATTACATGGCGATGTCGGCCAAGCAGGTGCTTGCACTTCCTGATGGTTTTGTTTGGGGCATGTCAGGGGGCAGGGGCGTGATGCGAATATCAGGATCAGATAGCAGCCGCTGGACGCGCTTTTGGCTCGCGGGGCTGGTGCCTGTGGCCCGCGCTGGCGGGTCTTGGGATCACGCAGCCTCGGCTTATGGGCGTATGGTTGCAGAAGCCGTTTTTTGGAGCCCGGCTTCTGTTTTGCCTCGTGATGGCGTGACGTGGGAGGCGTTGGATGACCACACGGCGCGCGTCACCGTGACCCATTTATCCCATGTCCAAGCCGTTGATGTGACAATTGATAATACGGGACGTCCAACCAAAGTCGCCCTAAACCGCTGGAGCAATGCAAACCCTGATGGCCTCTATCGGCAACAATCCTTTGGCGGATATCTATCGGAGTTTCGCATATTCGAAGGCTACCGTATCCCGACCCATGTTGAGGGTGGCTATTTTATTGACACTCCCGCCTTCCATCCGTTTTTCATTGCGGATGTCACAAAGGCAACGTTTCTTACCCACTGACATATCTGCGTCTTATTGAATGTCAGATATGTTTGGCCTTTGTCTCACAACACTGCCCCAAATTCACGACATTGATAGAGCGGACCTCGAAAGGAGCCCAAATAGCCCCCAATCGTATAAGGATTTTAAATCCACACCACCCTATGTAAGTCTTTAGAGTAAGTGAAAAGGAGAACGAAGTGGCTAAAAAAGTGACTAAAGATGAATTCATTTTGCGAAGCCTTTCCAAAATCCAACATAAACAATGGGAGCTATTTGTTGTCTCTAGGATCATTAATGGCTTGGTGATGGATGACGGTGATGTAGAGTTTGTTTGCCAGCAACTTATTCGTCGTTCCAAAGAACGGTATGCTCTCACGGATCTGTATTTTCCTCAGTTTGGGATTTTTTAGAAGTAGATGAGCCGCACCATGCCACACCTGAAGGCAAACTAGATGACCGCCATAGAACTGACGACATAGTTCACGCGGCCGACCTCATTGAAAAACGAATTGCAATATATGATGCCAATAATGCGGCAATAAAAACCATATCAAAAGTTGCTCAGGAAGTTGACAGTTTTTTAAAAGAAATTCAAAGTCTAAAGCGAAAAGCAGTTGCAGAAGGAAAATTCGAGCCATGGGATTTCGATGCGCGTTTTGATCCGGAACAACATATTGAACGAGGGTACCTTTCTATTTCGGCAAACCCAGTGTTCATGTGTCAGCATGAGGCCTTGCGTTGCTTTGGTTCCACTGGAGGTCCTTACCAGCGCGGGGCGTGGAGACTTTCTAGTGATCCCGAACGATCCGTGTGGTTCCCGCGTTTGTATGAAACAAAAGAGTGGGCCAACGAGTTAGAACCTGATGGCAAAACGATAATCGAGCGCAAGAAAGATGGCACCAAGTTTTTTGAAAAAGAAAAATGGAAGAGTAGGATCGTATGTGCCCGCTACCGCGACAATCTAGGTATAACTCTTTACAGATTTATTGGTGAATTTTAACACGACCCGAATAAGAGTGATGACTACAATCGTGTGTTTGTTCGAATTAATGATAGGGTCAAGACGATTGAGGCAGGTATGGTCTAATACTTATGCGAGTCGCAGCTTTGCCCCGCACTACCTCTTGGTCTAGGTCTCGATGCAAGTCTGGTCTGGGGGGGGAAACGTTTGGCATTTGGGCCGTATTGTATGTCGTGGCCCATTGATAGGATTCCGAAAATTCGCTGTATCAAGTCAAAGGCTTGTGCGTTCTACACATATCTATAGGTTTCGCACTTGGCATGAAAACTCGACGCGCGATGACTGCGCTATGGACGGCATGCTTATCTCTTCATGCCTGCTTAGACGTCATAGTGATGGGAAGCGATGTGCCAGGCGCGGCGCCGTGAGGGTGGGCTGCTCGTGTGAAACAGAAAATAAGGTCAGTATGAACGGATATTGGTGGAGCCTAGGAGAGTCGAACTCCTGACCTCTTGCATGCCATGCAAGCGCTCTACCAACTGAGCTAAGGCCCCAACCTGTGCCGCTATTTAGGACTTTGTATCAGCCCACGCAAGCGAAAAATGCGAAGAAAGTGCTGGGGCAAATGAATGCCCCAATCACCTGTCAAATAATTGGATTACTCGTCGTCGCCAGACGCAGGAACATCCGCGATTTCATCAAGAGAAACCGTATCTTCGTCGTCATCATCATCCAAGATGTCATCGCCGAGATCCACGTCAGATGTGTCATCATCTTCAAGGATCACGTCATCGCCATCCACGAGGTCAGACGCCTGACTTTGCGCATCTTCTTTATCGGCAACAATCGTGCCAGATTTGTTTGCGCTGTCAAATACCACAACCTCGCCCGTATAGGGGCTGACGATTGGGTTTTTGTTCAAATCGTAAAATCGCTTACCTGTCGTTGGGCAAACGCGTTTTACACCCCATTCTTCTTTGGCCATGTTCTTTCCTTCAACATCGAATTCTGATACGGATTTTGAGCCAAGTGCCACAATGGTGAGGCGGAGTCAAAGGGTTTTCTACCAAAGCCCCGTTCGTTAAGAGTATTGCAACCAAATAGGAGCCTCCGTGGCCTTCTGGACATCCTCATCACGCCGCGTGCCTGACACGCCTCAAGATATTCAGCTTGCTGGAGATCCTGATATTTGTGTGGGGCTTAAGCGGTCAGCGCGGGCCAAACGGCTATCATTGCGGATTTCCCATGCGGATGGGCAGGTTTCTTTGACCCTTCCCAAACGCGCCACGTTGAAAGAGGCTCGTGCCTTTGTCTTGGAAAAGGAAAACTGGATTCGTGGTCATCTTGCTCAGCGGCCAGATATCCCGAGACTTGAAATCGGGGGAACATTGCTTTTCGAAGGTACGGAAAAACCAATTTTGGCTGGGTCGCACCGCACTGCGCGCTACCGTGACGGGGCGTTTTATGTGAATGACAGTGCCATGGATGCAGGCCCACGATTGCGGGCCTATTTAAAGGTGATCGCGCGCGAACGGCTGTCTCAGGCCTCTGACCGCTATGCGGATATGATCGGCAAACCGTATGGGAAAATCACGCTGCGCGATACCAAATCACGGTGGGGGAGCTGCACATCAGACGGCAATCTCATGTATTCGTGGCGCCTTGTTATGGCCCCGCCAGAGGTGCTCGACTATGTGGCTGCTCATGAGGTGGCGCATCTTTTGGAAATGAACCATTCGGATCGGTTTTGGGCCCATGTGGATCGCTTATGCCCGGCCCAAAAAACCGCGCGAAGCTGGCTTAAAACCCATGGGGCGCGGCTCCATCAAGTGAAATTTGATTGACGTTTTGCTTATTTGTGATCACATAAGCGTATGAAATCTACATCTCGCCCCCAAGATCATTCCATGCCTGCCCATGATGTTGTTTACCGTGCATTGCGCCAATCGGTCCTGCATGGGGAGTTGCCGCCAGGTCATTCGATGACCGTGCGCGGTGTGGCCAGCGATTTTGGGGTGTCTATGACGCCCGCGCGTGAAGCGCTCCGACGGTTGGTGGCCGAAGGTGCATTGAAAATGACGCCATCCGGGCGGGTACATACCCCAGAAATTGGTCATGACCGGATCGAAGAATTAGCGGCGCTTCGTGCGCTGATTGAGCCTGAACTGGCTTCACGGGCTTTGCCCCGGGCGCATATGGCACTTATTGAACGATTGCAGGCGATCAATACGCTAACGGCGGAAGCCATCGCAAAACAAGACGCGGTGAGCTATATCCGGTTGAATTTGGAATTCCACCGCACGCTTTATCTCCGAGCCCAAGCGCCTGCAATGCTGGCGATGGCGGAAACCGTGTGGCTCCAACTGGGGCCAACGATGCGCGCGCTTTATGGGCGCATGCGAAAATCAGAGCCGCCGCCCAATCACCGGCTGATTATTGCGGCGTTGCGGGCAGGGGACGAACCTGGCTTGCGGCTCGCCGTGCGTGCGGATGTGACCCAAGGGTTACGGATGCTATCTACATAAAAAAACCGCGCTTAGATGAGCGCGGTTTTTTTATTTTAAAGTGTCGGCCTACGCGTGGATCGCACCATCGCCACAGGCGAGTGCGGCTTCGCGCACGGCTTCTGAATAGGTCGGGTGCGCGT
>JBMYYE010000071.1:0-11981 GCA_049609065.1 Halocynthiibacter sp. | reverse complement strand
TAATGTGCCACTAAACCTTAGCCGCATTTAGAATGGCCGCAGCTCATACAGGTCATGCAGCCTTCGACCATTTTCAAATCATATTGACCACAAGACGGACAGGCAGGTCCGCGTGGGGCAGCAGCGGCCATACCATCAAGATGCGGATCCGTTTTAAGGCCTAAACCTTCACCATCGATGAAATCAATCGCCACCATATGGCGTTCAATCACCGAACCAATCGCGGCCAACATGGATGGTACATATTTGCCTTCCATCCAGGCGCCACCGCGGGGATCAAACACCGCCTTGAGTTCCTCAACGACAAAACTCACATCACCACCACGACGAAACACAGCCGAAATCATCCGTGTGAGCGCCACAGTCCATGCGTAATGTTCCATGTTCTTAGAATTTATAAAGACCTCAAACGGGCGCCGGCGACCGCCCAGAATTACGTCATTCACTGTGATATAGATCGCATGTTCGCTATCTGGCCAGCGCAATTTATAGGTCTGCCCTTCGAGCGCTTTTGGCCGTTCGAGTGGCTCTGAAAGGTAAATCACCTCAGATCCTTGATCGGCCTCTGGTGTGGCTTCTGAGCTTTCTTCGACAGACAAAACGGAGCCCGTGACATCATTTGGCCGGTAGGTCGTGCAGCCCTTACAGCCTTGATCCCAGGCCGCCATATACACCTCTTTGAAATCCTCAAAGCTGATATCTTCTGGGCAGTTGATCGTCTTAGAAATGGAACTATCAACCCATTTTTGTGCAGCCGCCTGCATGCGCACATGGTCCTTTGGCGCCAATGTCTGCGCCGTCACGAAATATTCTGGAAATGGCGCGTCGCCGTATTTTTCACGCCACGCTTGGGCCGCATAATCGACGACTTCTTCTTCGGTGCGTGACCCATCTTTTTGCAACACTTTGCGCGTGTAGCTCATGGCGAAAACCGGCTCGATGCCAGAACTCACATTGCCCGCATAAAGGCTAATCGTGCCCGTTGGCGCGATAGAAGTCAAAAGCGCATTGCGAATACCATGCTCTGCGATTTGGCCCCGAATATCGTCATCCATCTGCTGCATCGCACCCGAGGCGAGATAGCCTTCCTTGTCGAAAAGCGGGAACGCGCCCTTTTCTTTGGCAAGATCAATAGACGCCTGATAAGCCGCACGCGCGATAAGCTTAAACCACCCTTCGGAACGCTCTGCAGCGGCCTCCGTGCCGTACGTTTCACGCACCATCAAGAGCGCATCCGCAAGCCCCGTCACACCAAGACCAATGCGGCGTTTTGCTTCGGCTTCGCGCGCCTGTTCCTCAAGCGGGAAGTTCGACACATCCACCACATTATCCATCATCCGCACCGCGGTTGCGACAAGGGTGGTGAGCGTTTCTTCATCCAAACGCGCATTGTCTTCGAACGGGTGCAACACCAAGCGCGCGAGGTTCACAGACCCCAACAAACACGCACCATAAGGCGGCAATGGTTGTTCGCCACACGGGTTGGTTGCGGCGATTTGTTCACAATAATTCAGGTTGTTCATCTGATTGATGCGGTCGATAAAAATCACGCCCGGTTCCGCAAAATCATAGGTGGATTGCATGATCCGATCCCAAAGATCGCGCGCCCGCAATGTGTGATAGGTTTCGCCGTTGAACGTCAATTCCCAATCACCATCGTCTTTCACCGCAGCCATAAAATCATCCGTGATCAAGACGGATAGGTTAAACATCCGCAACCGCGCCGCGTCTTGTTTTGCCGTGATGAAATCTTCGATATCGGGGTGATCACAGCGCATGGTGGCCATCATCGCACCACGACGCGAGCCCGCCGACATGATCGTGCGGCACATCGCATCCCAGACATCCATAAAACTAAGTGGGCCGGACGCATCCGCCGCCACACCTTTTACATCGGCACCTTTGGGCCGAATGGTTGAGAAATCATAGCCGATCCCGCCACCTTGCTGCATGGTGAGCGCGGCTTCTTTCAGCATATCAAAAATGCCGCCCATGCTGTCGGGGATCGTGCCCATGACAAAACAGTTGAAAAGCGTCACCGAACGCGCCGTCCCTGCCCCAGCCGTGATACGACCTGCGGGAAGAAATTTGAAATCTTCAAGCGCGTCGTAAAACACCTTTTCCCATTTAGATGGGTCTTTTTCGCATTTCGCCAAATCGCCAGCAATGCGTTTCCATGTGTCTTCGATGGTGCCATCAATCGCGTCGCCCTCTGCCGTTTTAAAACGGTATTTCATATCCCAAATTTGTTCAGCAATAGGGGCAGCAAATCGGCTCATTTTAGTCATCCAAATGGTATAAAGGGTGTCCAACCTATCCGATCCAATACGCGGGGGCAATTTGAAATAGACCTTGCGAACATCTTTTTCAGCGCTATTTTCAACACTGGAAGAGAGGGCCTGTGGCGCAATTTATCAACCTTGTTAAACTCAGTGTCGGGTCAGAAAGTGTAGACACTTTAATGGCTTGGCAAGAAAGCCGAAAAGCAACCACACCTGATGGCAATCCGCGCCATGTCACCCGCATGTGGCCCAAGCGCGAAGCTGAGCTGATCTCTGGTGGATCCATCTACTGGGTGATCAAAGGTGTGATTCTCGCACGGCAAACTGTTTTACGCTTGGATGAGGTCATTGGTGACGATGGCATCCGGCGCTGCGCGATCGTTTTAGACCCTGACGTTATCCGAACCGAGCCCGCCCCAAGGCGCGCGTTTCAAGGCTGGCGGTATCTTCAGCCAGATGACAGCCCTGCTGACCTCACTGAAAGCAAAGGCGTCGAGGATGATCTGCCTGTGCATCTTTCCTCTGCTCTTGCAGATATCGGCGTGCGTTAACGCAAAGATAGCTTTGATAAAAAAGCCTGAAGAGCCGCTTTGTCATCCGCATCCATTGGGGCGATTTTTGACTGAAAAAGCGTTGCTTGCGATTTGTGTACGGGACCATCAGACAGAATTTTCAAATGGTTCGCCCGCATGGTTTCCCCCGTGGAGGTGATATCAGCAATCGCTTCGGCGGTTTCGTTTTTCACCGTGCCTTCGGTGGCGCCTTGGCTATCAACCAGCTGATAATCCGCCACCCCGTTTTCGCGCATGTAATCGCGAATAAGGCGGTGGTATTTTGTGGCAATGCGCAACCGAAATCCGTGGGTCCGCCGAAACGCCGCAGCCGCCGCATCCAAATCATCAAGCGTATCCACATCGATCCATGACACAGGCACCCCAATCACAAGATCCGCATGCCCAAAGCCCATCGGCGCAAGCGCGTTGACCTGCATCATCCAATTTGCCAGCTTTTCACGCACCAAATCAGATCCCGTCACCCCAAGGTGAATGCGACCCGCCGCCAATTCGCGCGGCATTTCGCCCGCAGATAGCAACACGAGCTTCACGCCATCAACACCATCCACAGCGCCCGCATATTCACGTTCAGATCCCGTCCGTTTGAGCGTCACACCCCGTGCGCCAAACCAGTCGAACGTCTTTTCCATCAAGCGGCCTTTGGACGGCACCCCAAGTTTGATCGTCATTGGTTTTCTCCTTTGAGATCAAGCACCAAGGCGGGCCGAATGACCCCACCGACAGCTGGAATAGACCGGCCTTCGCCCAACCGTTCCGTCAACGCATCATAGCGCCCACCCGTAGCCACAGGCGGCAGATCAGGGCGTGATTGCGCATAGAATCCAAACACAAACCCATCATAATATTCCATCGTTGTGCGACCGTAGCTGGCCTCAAACTCCAAGGCATCCACATCCACGCCTTTGTCAGATAAGGCATCCAGACGCAGGACAAAATTTTCAACCGCGCCAAGCATCCATGGCATGTCGACCGCAATATCGCGCAACTGTTCGAGCGCATTCGTGCAGGTTTCGCGAACCGCCAAAATTTGCCCCAAAAGATCAAGAAGATTTGCGGAAATCGGCGGTTCTTGCGCATCTTCTTGCAGCACTTGGATACGGGCTTCAATTTCTGTTTCGCGGCGCACACCAAAGGCGGGTCCCGCCTTTGAAATAAGACCGCTAACCGTGTCGGTTTTCAAGCTTTGTAAAAGATCCACGCGCGATTTTGGCACGGGCGCCTTACCTGCATATCGATCTAACAAAGAGCGAAAACGCACAGGCCGCCAGATATGACGCAGCAACGCAGTTTTTCGATGATCCGAGATCGGCAGACCTTTAACAGCAGCCATCAAAATCCCGATATCGCCGGTCGCAGCTCGCAAATTCAAAGGTGACAATAGCTCTTGGAAAAGCGCAAAAACTTCGGCATCTGCCGCGTTCGGATTTGAGCGATCAAACACCTCATACCCCACTTGGAGGTATTCATTTTGTTTCGAAAAATCATCATCTTGGTGACGAAACACTTCGCCAGCATAGGTGTAACGTGCGGGTTCGGCCCCATCACGCATATGGGCCTCGACCACGGGAACCGTGAAATCGGGGCGCAACATGCATTCCCCGTGGAGCGGATCCATCGTGACAAAGGCGCGGCTGCGGATGTCTTCGCCATAAAGGTCCAAAAGCGTACCCGCAGGCTGTAGGATATCAGCTTCAATCACGCTTGCGCCATTGGCTTCCATCATGTTGCGCAGGCGGATCGCTTCGCTGCGCACGGCGGATTTAATGGTCATTTATCCGTCACTTTCCGCTAAGATTTCGCGCACTTTCGCCACCAATTCGCTCCGCGGGACTTCGAATTGGGAGGGGCGTTCTTTCCACTCTTCAAGCGTCGCGTTTTCGGCGATTTTCGCCCCAAGAATCAAATCCTTGATCTGCACCACGCCATTGGCTTTCTCATCGCCGCCTTCAATCACGGCAACGGGTGAATTGCGTTTATCCGCATATTTCAATTGGTTGCCGAAATTTTTCGGATTACCCAAATACATTTCGGCACGAATGCCCGCATTGCGCAGCTCAGCCACCATGGTTTGATAGTCGCTCAAACGATCACGGTCCATCACCGTCACAACGACGGGACCCGTCGCATGATGTGTCATACGCCCTTTGGCCTGAAGCGCGGCCAGCAAGCGATCAACACCGATCGACACACCCGTTGCAGGCACCGCTTGGCCAGTGAAGCGCTTGACGAGATCATCATAGCGTCCACCGCCTGAAACAGAACCGAACTGACGCGGGCGACCTTTTTCGTCTTTGATTTCAAATGTGAGCTCAGCCTCATAAACAGGGCCGGTGTAATAGCCAAGGCCGCGCACAACGGATGGATCAATTTCGATCCGGTCCGTGCCATATCCTTGCACATCCATCAATTCCGCGATGGTGAGGAGTTCATTCACACCCTCAACGCCAATGTTGGAACCGGTGACCAATTCATTCAAACGCGCAGCCGTCGCAACAGCTGTGTCGCGTTTTGCCGTCATGAAGCCCATGATGATGTCAGCTTGCTCATCCGAGAGCCCGGCACCTTTGGTAAAGTCGCCACTGTCATCTTTGCGACCTTCGCCCAGAAGTGCACGCACGCCGTCCATGCCAAGGCGATCAAGCTTATCAATCGCGCGCAACACGGTACCGCGTTCAGTTTCAAATTTCGTGGGATCAGAAGGGTCAAGAACCCCAGCCACTTCCATCACACCATTGAGAACCTTACGGTTATTAACCCGTACGATATAATCGCCGCGCGGAATACCCACGGTTTCAAGCGTGTCCGACAACATGGCGCAAATTTCCGCGTCCGCCGCCACAGATGGCGCGCCAACTGTATCCGCATCACATTGATAGAACTGGCGAAAACGACCAGGCCCCGGTTTTTCATTGCGCCAAACTGGTCCCATTGCATAACGACGATAGGGCGACGGAAGATCATTTCTAAACTGCGCATAAACCCGCGCCAAAGGCGCCGTTAGATCATAGCGAAGCGCCAGCCAATCCGTGTCATCCTCTTGCCATGCAAACACGCCTTCGTTCGGGCGATCCACATCGGGGAGGAATTTACCAAGGGCCTCAACCGTTTCCACAGCCGAGCTTTCAAGCGCCTCAAATCCATAATGATGGTAAACCTCAGCGATCTGATCGAGCATCGTTTTACGCGCTGCGACCTCTTCACCAAAATAGTCGCGAAATCCCTTTGGAGGGAGCGCCTTAGGACGAGGTTGTTTCTTTTGCTTGGCCATGGATATCTCCTTACGGGCTTGCATTAACGGATGCAGGCCCGTGGGGCAAGCGCACATGGAAAAATGTCACAAAACTGCGACAAAAAACAATATGAAACGAGGGCTGTTTTGCCCTCGGGTCCCGTGATATGAACGCCAAAACATCAGTGGGGTTCGCATGTCGGAACAAGAAATTCAATCTCTTCAAGAACAAATCGCGCACCTCACCCGCACGGTTGAAGAGCTGTCAGATGTTCTCACAGATCAAAGCACAGAGGTCGCATTGCTTACAAACCGTGTGCGTATGTTAATGGAACGTGAGGCCGAGCGCGAACTTGATATAGGCGGGACTGTGCCGCTTGCTGATCAAAAACCCCCGCATTGGTAAACCTGTGCAGGTGAGGATCTAGTAATCCTCAATCAATTCCACACCATCGAGCGATTTCACCGCACTTTTCACTGCGGGATTTATCGTAAACGTGCCCGGAACGGTCATATCGACCTCACCTGGTAAAGCAGGATCCAAAAGGCGAAACGCAATCGGACCTTTGGTCACCGCATTGGTGTCATTCGCACGTCCAAGCGTAGCCGCAATCATCGGCACGACCTCAGGGTCATTCACATAAATCCGCATCCCCATGGACCCAACATCCGCCACCACCATGTCGATGGGCTGAATGCCGCGCGCCAGAAGTTTGAGCTGATCTGCTTCCATCGTTGCTTCGACTGTGATCACGACGTTGTTGCCCGTACTGAGGACCTCACCTGCTTTCTCTAACGTATCTGAGAAGATCGTCACCTCATAACCACCCGTTGGATCCGTAAGCTGGGCAAAGGCAAAGCGATTGCCACGCGCCGATTTTCGTTCCTGCTTGCCTGCGATATTGCCGGCAAGCTTTGCCACACAGGCCCCACCACGCGCTTGTTCCTCAAGCTCCACAAGCGACAGGATTTTTTTACGTTTAAGCGCCGTCATATAATCATCAAGCGGATGACCCGAGAGGTAAAAACCAATGGCCTTTTGTTCCTCCCCGAGCGCCTCTGCCGCCAGCCAGTTATCGACTTTGCGCAACCGTGGCTCAGGTAAATCGTCGCCCGCTTCGCCAAACAAGGACACCTGATTTGACGCGCGCTGTTCATGGATCGCGGCCGAATAGGCGGATAACGCGTCCAAACTATCAAATACGCGTCTGCGGTTTTTATCGAGCACATCAAACGCACCTGCACGCGCGAGCATTTCAAGCGGACGCTTGCCCACGCGTTTTAAATCAACACGCCGCGCCAAGTCGAAAAGCGATACAAACTCTTTGGATACGCCATCCACTTTGCGCGCCTCGACGATGAGCTTCATCGCTTCCACACCAACGTTTTTAAGCGCACCTAACGCATAAAAAATCTTGCCGTCGCCAACGCTAAACGTTGCCTCAGATCGGTTCACACAGGGCGGCACAATTTCGATATCAAGGCCGCGTTTGACCTCTTCTGCGTAAACGCCAAGCTTATCCGTCAGGTGAATATCGCAATTCATCACACCTGCCATAAACTCAACCGGATGGTTCGCCTTCAGCCATGCCGTTTGGTAGGACACCACCGCATAAGCCGCCGCGTGTGATTTGTTGAACCCATAGTTTGCGAATTTTTCCAGAAGGTCAAAAACCTCAGATGCTTTTTTCGCATCCACCCCGTTTTCGGCAGCCCCTGTTTCGAATTTCGGGCGCTCGGCATCCATCGCCTCTTTGATCTTCTTACCCATGGCACGGCGCAGCAAATCCGCCCCGCCAAGGGTGTAGTTCGCCATAACCTGCGCGATCTGCATCACCTGTTCTTGGTAAACGATGATGCCTTGGGTTTCCGCCAAAATGTGATCAATCAGCGGATGAACGGACGTAATGTCCTTGAGCCCGTTTTTCACCTCACAATAGGTCGGGATGTTTTCCATCGGGCCTGGACGATAGAGCGCCACCAGCGCCACGATATCTTCGATACAAGTCGGCTTCATGCGCTTAAGCGCATCCATCATCCCCGTCGATTCCACCTGAAACACCGCAACGGTTTTTGCCGAGGCATAGAGGTCATACGTCGCCTCATCATCAAGAGGAATAGCGTTGATTTCATTCACCGCACCTTCAGGCGGGTCATAGAGCATCACCCCATCTGCGCGCGTATGAAGATCGCGGCCTTCCCCTTTGATGAGGTCCACCGCATTTTGAATGACGGTCAGGGTTTTTAGCCCCAAGAAGTCAAACTTCACGAGGCCCGCTTGTTCCACCCATTTCATATTGAACTGGGTCGCAGGCATGTCAGATCGCGGATCTTGATAAATCGGCACTAGCGCATCTAGGGGCCGATCCCCGATCACCACACCCGCCGCGTGGGTGGACGCATTTCGAAGCAAACCTTCGACCTGCTGACCATAAGTCAAAAGCCGATCAACGACTTCTTCGTTGCGCGCTTCTTCGCGTAAACGCGGTTCATCTTTTAGCGCTTGAACGATTGAAACGGGTTTCACCCCCTCAACGGGAATGAGCTTTGACAGGCGATCCACTTGACCATAGGGCATCTGCAACACACGGCCAACATCACGCACGGCCGCTTTGGACAAAAGGGCGCCAAAGGTAATGATCTGTCCCACCTTATCGCGGCCATATTTTTCCTGCACATAGCGAATGACTTCTTCGCGGCGATCCATGCAAAAATCGATATCGAAGTCAGGCATCGATACACGTTCAGGGTTCAAGAAGCGTTCAAAAAGCAAACTATAGCGAAGGGGATCAAGGTCCGTGACCGTCAAGGCATAGGCCACCAAGGACCCCGCGCCCGACCCACGGCCCGGTCCCACAGGAATATTGTGATCCTTGGCCCATTTAATGAAGTCCGCAACGATCAAAAAATACCCCGGAAACCCCATACCTTCGATGATATCAAGCTCAAAATCGAGCCGCTTTTGATAGTCTTCAACACTCACGGCATGCGGAATAACCGCCAAGCGCGATTGAAGACCCGTATTGGCCTGACGGCGCAATTCAACAACCTCATCATCGGCAAATTTCGGCAAAATCGGATCACGCTTATAGGCCTTAAACGCACAGCGTTTTGCAATTTCCACCGTATTTTCAATCGCCTCTGGAAGGTCCGCGAAAAGTGCAATCATTTCCTCTTGTGACTTAAAATAGTGCTGTGCGGTCAAGCGGCGGCGGTCATCTTGCTGATCAACATAGGCCCCCTCTTTGATGCAAATAAGCGCATCATGGGCCTCATACATGTCGGTTTTTGGGAAAAACACATCATTGGTCGCCACCAAGGGTAGTTCCATGGCATAAGCCATTTCAATATGGCCCTGCTCTGATGCGCGTTCGGCTTCGGGCTGCCCATTTTCTTCGGGGTGACGTTGCAATTCGACATAAAGGCGATCTGAAAAAATACCTTTCAGCCGCACCATCAGGCTTTCGGCTTTGGCGCGCTGACCACTACGTAAAAACCGCCCCACCGGGCCGTCTGGCCCGCCGGTCAAACAAATCAGCCCCTCATTCAATGTGGCAATATCATCCAATGTAATTTGGGGAATGCCCGATTGATTGGTCACATAAAGCGCCGTGGACAGTTTCATCAGGTTTTCATAACCCGTTTCATTTTGCGCCAAGAACACCAACGGCGCAGGCAGGCGGATTTTGCTATCGCCTTGTTCTGCTTGTTCATAGGCGACATCGACCTGACAACCGATGATCGGTTGCACCCCTGCCCCCGACAGATATTCGGACGCTTCAAGCGCACAAAACATGCTATTCGTGTCGGTCACAGCCACCGCGGGCATCCCTGCGCCTTCGCATAGACCGGCAAGTTTTTTCACCGGAACGGCCCCTTCTAGAAGGGAATATTCCGTGTGCAATCGAAGGTGAATGAATCGAGGTGTATTGGACATGGAGCCACCCTAATCGCTCGCTCCAAGAGACAAAAGCACATTTTGTTTTTCCGAAAGCTGCCTTTTGGAAAAACCGAAAGAAACCTCTTGCCAGCGCGCCGATTTGCGGCTTTCCTAGGTTTTCAATAGGGAGGGCAGCGCGCTTTACGTCGCATCGGGTCGCTGCACTGAAGGAGTAATCCTTCCGAAAAGAAGGCGGCATTGGACATTTTATGACTGCGATTATGTTTCGACTAAATGGCGAAGCGATCACCCTACAGTCGTGCCCAGACACCCTGACTTTGCTCGATTACTTGCGGGAAATGCGCAGCCTAAAAGGCACAAAAGAAGGCTGCAACGAAGGCGACTGCGGAGCCTGCACCGTCATAGTCCAAGACGCGGACCGTGCACGTGCGGTGAATGCCTGCATCCTATTTATGTCGCAACTGCATGGAAAATCCATTCGCACGGTCGAAGGCATTAAAGGCCCCAACGGCGATTTACATCCCGTGCAACAGGCCATGATCGATCACCATGGATCACAATGTGGATTTTGCACCCCTGGGATCGTGATGTCATTGGTTGCCGCACACACCAATGGCGCGGATAACTTCGATGAAATCCTCGCCGGAAACCTATGCCGCTGCACGGGCTATGCGCCGATCATTCGCGCCGCAGAAGCCGCCTTGGGCACCCCTGTTCCAAACTGGATGGACCACACACCCATCGACGCCGCTGCTGATCCACGACCACAAACGATTGACGCACTTTTAAAATGGCGCGCTGCCAATCCTGACGGCACTTTGGTTGCAGGCGCCACAGATGTCGGGCTTTGGGTCACCAAACGTTTGATGGCCCCCAAACACATGGCCTTCATCGCGGATATCCCCGAACTTTGCGCCATACATGACACCGGCGCCGAAATCGAAATCGGCGCGGCGGTCACGGTGAATGATTTTCAAAAAGCCATCACATCCATTGCCCCTGATTTGGCACGTATGTTGTCGCGATATGCTTCCATGCAGGTGCGCAACTCCGCCACCATCGGTGGCAATATCGCAAACGGATCGCCCATTGGGGACGGGCCGCCTGCGCTCATCGCATTGGGCGCGCGCCTTAGGCTACGGTCGGCCACACGCACACGTGAAACCCTGCTTGAGGATTATTTTATCGACTATGGAAAACAAGATCTCCGTCCAGACGAAATCGTTGAGGCCCTTATAATACCGAAGGCAGAAAACACCCTCAAATGCTATAAAATTTCCAAACGGTTTGACCAAGATATTTCCGCCGTCTTAGGCTGTTTTAATATCACCGTCATTGAAGGGAAAATCACCAAAGCCCGCATCGCCTTTGGTGGCATGGCAGGCATTCCAAAACGCGCAACCACGGTTGAAGCCGCCTTAATCGGCGCGCCTTGGACGCATGAAACGATCAGCGCGGCGACCGATTATTTCGAAAACGATTTCACACCGCTTTCTGATATGCGCGCCTCAAAAGATTACCGTATGGCTATCGCAAAGAACCTCCTGACCCGTTATTTTGCGGACTTAAACGGTGAACCCGTTGATGTGTTCGAGGTTGCCCTATGAGTGTTGGAAAATCCCTCCCCCATGATGCGGCCCCCTTACATGTGGCGGGCTCTGCGCGCTATATTGACGATATTCCTGTGCCTGAGGATTGCTTACATTTGGCCTTTGGCCTCTCGGATATTGCCCGTGGCGTGATCACCGATCTAAACCTTGATACGGTCCGCACCGCGGAAGGCGTGGTTGATGTGATGACCGCAGACATGCTGCCATTTTCCAATGATGTGTCCCCCTCCGTGCATGATGAACCGCTTTTGTCGGACGGTCCTGTTCACTATCTCGGGCAACCCATTTTCCTCGTGATAGCCACATCCCATCTTGCCGCGCGCAAAGCGGCACGGCTGGCCAAAATCACCTATGACGAAGACGCGCCAATCCTTACTCTTGAAG
>JBMYYE010000070.1:0-12086 GCA_049609065.1 Halocynthiibacter sp. | reverse complement strand
CTTACAACGTGTGTTCGGTAAACATTTTCCTGCGATGTGTCGCTGGTCATTGTGAATGATCTTATCGAGGTTGAAGCCCTCGTCAAAATTCAGGCAACCGCATATATCGCGCAGAATTGAGTTAAGGCGTACAAGGACCAGAGCCAGAAATTTTGCCAAGGACAACCGCCGCAAGCAGACCGTTCCCTGAGAGATAGCCGCTATCTTGTTGTCCAGAAACACCACAGGCCGCACCGCCGCCTGCATAGAGGTTTTCGATAGCAGAGCCGTCATTGCGCACAACTTGTGCCCGTGTATTGATAGCAAGGCCACCTTGTGTGTGAAAGAGTGCACCCGTCACTTTCACACCACAAAACGGTGCGGTAAGTTGTGTGTCTCCAAAGGTGCGACCAAACTGATCCTGTTGCCCCCATGGGAGAGCGTGCACTGTGTGAGTAAGCGCCTCTGAAGGAAGCCCAAGATACTCTGCAAGCCTCTCTAAGGTGTCGGCGGTTTTAATTGCACCAACCTCTTCGGCACGTTTAAAGTCCTCGAATTGGCGCGCGATTGCGGCAATACGAGCGTCAAAAACTGCAAATGCTTGGCCATCATGTTGGCTAAGGACAGCGCGTGCTGCCTCGGAATATCCTTGGGCTTCGTTCCAAAAACGGTGGCCTGCGGTGTTGACCTGAATACCCCCTTCGGTGATCACCGCCCAAGTGATTAGGATCCCATGCGGGTGGGCGACATTTCCGTGCCCCTGATATGCCCCCAAATGTTTGAGCTGCGCATCAAGCCCGTTTGCCCAGTCTATCGCTTCGCCTTGGTTGCCATCATGCCCGAACCAAAGCGCATCATGGATGTCTGGCATATGCTGCGCAACAAGCGCACGATTGCCGCCAAAACCGTTGCAAGCGAGGATCAGTTTTTGACACGCGATTGTCTCAGACCGACCATCTGGTCCTAGCACACTCGCACCAGTGATCTTATGTCCATCAAAATAAAGATGCTGCGCGTGGCGCTCGCAAATGATATCAATCTCTGCAGTTTCACAGGCGGTGCGCAGCGCATCAATCAATTCCGCCCCAGATCGGGTTGGCAAGCCGTGCATCCGTCGATGGCTATGCCCGGGATAGTCAAAATCGGTCACAACCGAGAACGCAAGGTCATGCGTCTCTTCAAGCCATTCAATGACCTTTCCCGCGTTTTCAGCTAAGAGATCAACGATCGCTTGATCATTTTCGTTTTTAGCTTTGTGTTGGATGTCGGCCGCAAAAATTTCGGGGCTATCCGTTATCCCGGCCTCGTGTTGAAATTTGGTGCCTGCGGCGGGAATTAAACCTGCAGAGAGTGCCGTTGATCCGCGCGGGATGACGTCCCGTTCAACTACCAATACGCTCTGCCCCTGTTCATGCGCCGCAAGCGACGCCACCAATCCGCAGGCCCCCGCGCCAATGATAAGTGTATCACATTGAATATCATAACCCTCTAGAGGGGAGCGAACCTCAATCGGATTTTGGGTCATATTTAGCGCCTTTCGCGAGCATGTCATTTGTGCCCAAAACTTCATTCAATCCGTTAAAATCGAACATTCTATCGGCAAATGGTTTATTGCTCCCGCTTTTGTAGAGGCTGCCGTAATAGGCTTGGGCCGTATGCGCAAGCGCCCGTACGATGCCCCCTGGGAAAATCACAATCGAAAAACCTAGGTCTTCGAGATGCTGCGCCCCTGAAATAGGAGTTGCGCCGCCTTCGACCATATTAACCAAAAGGGGGACTTTGCTGCCAAATTCACGGGTGATTTCGGTGAGTTGCTCTTCTGTTTGCGGCGCTTCGATAAAGAGGACATCTGCCCCAGCTTCTAAATAGGCGCCCGCACGGTCTATGGCGGCATTAAACCCTTCAACCGCAACTGCGTCTGTGCGTGCAATAATCAGCGTCTCTTCCGAGGCACGCGCATCGACCATCGCGGCGACTTTGCCAGCCATTTCATGTTTCGCGATCAGAGATTTATCGGATAAATGACCACATCGCTTTGGAAATGTTTGATCCTCTACTTGAAGTGCAGAGGCCCCCGCGCGTTCATAAAGGCGCATGGTGCGTTGTGCATTGAGGGCGTTGCCAAACCCTGTATCGGCATCAATGATCACAGGCAGAGCAGTTCGGTCTGCAATCAATGTCATTGTATCGGCCATTTCGCTGGCGGTGCTCAGGCCAATATCAGGACGGCCAAGGCGGGTATACGCCACGGCCGCGCCGCTGAGATAGAGCGCTTCAAACCCTGCGTGTTCAGCCAACGACGCCGTGAGACCGTCATAGACCCCTGGCGCAACAAGGATTTCCTTTTGTTGAAGTCTTGCTTTGAGTGTCATGCAGCGCCTCCAATCCAGTCAAGCGCACGCGCGGAGTCCATTTGATGTGTCACCGTCCCGAGCGAAACAAGTGTTGCCTCATGCACCTCTTGGCTAAATGCCGCGCAGCCATCGGTTAGCATAACTGTTTCTATGTTGCGCAGATGCGCGTCGCGCAATGTCGATGCAACACCACCGTTCGTTACAATTCCACCCACAATAAGATGCTCTACCCCAATCGCGCGCATGATATATTCAAGCCGCGTTTGATAAAACGCGGAGTAGGCGACCTTTTCGATCACGAAATCTGCTGGAAAGAGCGTATCCACCAAGGTGTGGCCAAAGCTGTTTGGCGCAAAATCGCCTTTTGCCAAGAATGGCCGCAGTTTCCTAAGATGTGGCGCGATGAGGGGCTCTCCGTTTTTATCAGGGACAAGGGTGAATTGAGCGGAAAAATAATATCCGCCCTTGTCACGCAACGCTTGAACAAGGGGGGCGATCCGTTCTGGAAGCGCGGCAATGCTCTGCGCCGTTTGATCCGCGCGTCCATAGGCGCCTTCTGGATGGATAAAATCGTTTTGCAGATCGATTGTCAGCAGAGCCGTCCGTGACAAGTCCCACGTTTCTGGTGCGCTCATTTTACATCCCCTATCCGTTCAATAATGGTGTTTCCAAACCGATCAACGCGCCCTTGCAGGCCGGGCTCAATAAGGACAGTTGTATCCGGTTGTTCTAGGATTACTGGACCGTCGATCACCGTGCCTATTGGCAGAGACAGACGCTCGTATATCGCCGTTTCTTCCCATTGCCCGGCAAAATGCACCGGTCTTGTTGCTTTTGGAGACACAGGATCACTGTTCGTTGGTGCAAGCGTTTCAAGATCAAACTTTGGCCGCTTGCCTGTGACTGCACTGCGCAAATTCAGGATTCGGCGCACACCGTTTTTCAACAGACGCCCAAAGGCTTGGGTATAGGCCGCATCAAACGCAGCATTGATCGTATCGTGATCAGGGGGAACAAAGTAGCCATTCTGATCAAACGCCACCTCAATCGGAACAGAGACTGTGTGCGTTTGTCCGATATAGGCCATGTCAAATTCAAATGTGACCAGCCGATCTTCAAACTGCGTACGCGCTGCATCCAACAGCGCCATACCTTGATCGCGATGGCTCTGCATAAATGCCTTTAACGCTTTAAGATCGATATGATCTACGAGAGAGTTCAATGTTTGGACAAAGTCTTGGCGCATATCCGCGATCACGCACCCCATCGCAGAGGTCACCCCAGGATAGCGCGGAACGATCGCACGGGCGATCCCAACCTCGTCCAACATCGCACCAGCATGAAGCGCACCGCCGCCCCCAAAGGGCATAAATGCAAAACGTTTGGGGTCAAATCCACGCTCGATACTCACAAGACGAATGGCCCCTGCCATACGAGAGTTTGCCACACGTAAAATGGCCTCGGCCGCAGCAAGAGTATCGAGGCCAAGCGCTTCGCCCACATGTGTATCAATCGCCCGCTTTGCCGCCTCGACGTCAAGCCGTTCAAGCTTGCCCCCAATAGGGTTGTCAGGATCAATACGCCCGAGAACAACATTCGCATCTGTAACAGTAGGGCGATCATTCCCAAGACCGTAGGCAACAGGACCGGGATCTGAGCCCGCGCTTTCTGGTCCGATGTTCAAAAGGCCGCCCTTATCAACCCACGCGATGGATCCACCACCAGCCCCGATTGTGGTGATTTCGATCATTGGCGTTCGCACGACCATTCCAAAATCAATCGAGGTTTGCGCCGAGAGCATAGATTGACCGTTTGCAATCAGAGAGACGTCAAAACTTGTTCCACCCATATCGCCGGTGATAATGTTATCAAACCCCGCACTCGAGGCGATATAGCCTGCGGCAATAACCCCTGCCGCTGGACCCGAAAGTGCCGTGCGAACTGGATGTTTACTCGCCGTGTCCACCGCCATAACGCCGCCGTTTGATTGTACGACCATGAACTCGCCATCAAACCCACCCGATTTCAGTGCTTTTTCAAGACGGCCCAAATACCCTGAGACTTCGGGTTGCAAATAGGCATTCAGAGCTGTTGTCGAAAACCGCTCAAATTCGCGAATTTCTGGGAGGATTTCGTGTGAAGCCGAGACATGTTCATTCGGCCAAATCTCACGAATGACCTCTAGAGCTGCGATTTCATTTTTAGGGTTCGCATAAGAGTTTGCGAACAAGATCGCAATGGCAAGACATCCTGCGTCACGAAGCTTTTCAGCGGCCTGTTTGACCGCACCGAGATCAACGGCTGTGTATATTGTGCCATCTGCCAATGTTCTCTCTGGAACTTCAAGACGCTGAGAGCGTGCCACCACAGGATCAAAATTCCCACGAAGCCCCCATGTGCGTGGGCGATCGCGGCGGCGCATCTCGAGAACGTCGCGCAGGCCTTGCGTACAGATCACACCGATCTTGGCCCCCTTGCGTTCTAATAGGGCGTTTGTGCCTGCTGTTGTGCCATGAACAACCACAGCAATCTGAGACAAATCAGATACGCGCTGTTGGATACCGTTCAAAAACCCACCCGATTGATCAGGACGTGTCGTGGGCACTTTGGCAACCTCTGCGGTGCCATTTGCTTCATCCAGAATGAAGACATCGGTAAAGGTGCCACCAACATCGACACCAATCATTTTACTGTTCATGACTGTGCCTCCCGCCATGCTGTGCCATAGGTTTCATCGGCGTTTACCGCACTTAACAATCCACTTGCTACGTCCCGTGCCACCGCAAGAGGTGCGCGTTCTGATGTTGGGCCATAGCCCCCACCGCCCGGCGTTTCGAGCCGTACAGCTTGGCCTTGTTTCAAACGTATTCCGCGAACTTTCGAGGCAAGCGGCGGTTTGTGCCAACCGTCATCTTGTTGATAACTGAACACATTAAGGGCCGCCTCTTCGCCCTCTGCAATGCCCTGCGGCGCATAGCGTCCGCGCTCACCGAACAAAAACGCCTCTGCGCCATTCTCTTCGAGAACTTCAATTTCATAGATGGCCCCCATGCCGCCACGATGTTTGCCCGGTCCCGCGCTCTCGGGGCGCAAGGCCCATTGGCGGAACATGATTGGGTAGGCGGCTTCGAGGATTTCCATAGGAGGGATGGTCGCCGTTGAAATCGGCGCATTGCCGTGATTAAGTCCATCCCCTTCAGGCGATCCACCGTGTCCGCCGCCATAGAAGCTAAACATCACCCAAGGTTTCCCGTCCTTGCGTTTGCCCGCGATAGAGAGCGCGTTGATCGTTCCATATGCATGGGCCACCACGCGATCCGGCGCGGCCTTGGAAAATGCCGAGAAAATCACGTCGATCATGCGCAAAATGGTTTCGGTATATCCGCCTGTTGGCGCAGGAAATTCTGCCGACAAAATCGAACCTTTGGGAACAATTACATCGATCGGGCGCATAACACCTGCATTTGCAGGGAGGTTTTGAAAGATATGTTTGATCGCGACATAAGCGGTTGCAACAGTTGTCGGAAGCGCAATGTTGACTGGACCTGCACATTGTGGCGCGGACCCCGTGAAATCCAACGTCATCTGATCCCCTTGGATTTCAAGGGCAACTTTGATCGACAAAGGCGTATCCTCGATGCCGTCATTGTCAAGAAAGTCCTCGGCCTCCCAACGGCCATTTGGAAGGGCTTCAAGTTCAGAGCGCATTAGACGCTCGGCGCGATGCCCCAAGGCCACGAGCGCGGCGGAAACGGTCTCTGCGCCATATTCGTCAAGAAGCTCGTCCATCCGTTTAACACCAAGATCAAGCGCGCTGAGCTGGCCGTTTAAATCTCCCCTCGCGGATTGCGGCAAACGGGTGTTGCGCAACATGATGTCGATGATGTCTTGGTTGATTTTTCCCGCTCTTGCGAGCTTGACCGGAGGCAGAACAAACGCCTCTTGGAAAACATCTGTTGCAGCAGGGTTATAGTTCCCCGGCACAGCGCCGCCCATGTCATGCCAATGGCCCACAGAGGCTAGGTAACAAAAGAGCACCCCGTCACGAAAATACGGCCGCACAAGACGCATATCACTTAGGTGCGTGCCACCGATATGGGCATCGTTGAAGATATAGATATCCCCGTCTTCGAGGTCCCCATCGGCCGCCGCTTTTTCAATCACGGCCTTAACCGCAAAGGACATCACCCCAACGAAAATCGGCAAGCCGGATTTACCTTGCACCAAGGTATCGCCATTCACCGCATGATAGAGACCATGACTGGCATCATGGGCCTCTGCAATAATCGGGTTAAAGGCTGCGCGGAAAAGAGTTGCGTCCATCTCGTCCGCAATTTGTTCCATCCGTCCAGCGAGAACGGACAGTGTAATTGGGTCAATCTCGCTCATGTGTTTGCCTTTGTTTCTGAGATGTCATTCCAAACGTCTTGTCGTCTGAGTTTGCCGTTTACGATTTCGAAACGGTCAATGAACCGAATATCCTTGAAAGCTGTCCCATTGGGCCATTCCCCAGAGAGTGTGCCACGGCAATAGACGATGGCGGCGTCCTCGGGACTTTGTAGTGCATCGAACCCATCATAGGTCTTGGTCACGAAGTTATAGCGTGGCTTTGCCCAATCGATGAGCTCTTGCAAAGACGTCATTGCAGCCGTTCCGGGGAAATACATTTTGAACCCCTCCCCAAGATACGACTGTGCCTTGGCCAAGTCGCGGGCTTCCATTGCGCCAAGGTAGTCTTGAACTACTTTGCTTGGGTCCGCTTTGGCGGGGGCGGGTGTTCTTGTGGTGCGTCCGCGGTAATAATTTTCGCTTGGCAGATCGTGAATCATCACCGTCACCAGCTCAGAAGGTGCAGGGATTACGAATCGAATTGCGTCTGTGATGGATTCCCCAAGACGGCGTTTTTCATCGCTATTATAGCCTTCTATGACGTGCAAATCGACGACGGGCATGCGGTCCTCCTCAAGGTTTGTCCTCTAACTAATACCAAATTTGTATTTTTGTTAACAAAAATTTGTATTTTAAAAAATACACTTACTTGATTTTGATAGAGACATCTTTAACAATGATGCCAAGCAAACAGGGAATCAGACTGTGAATCGGCAAAACGACGTGTCATTGCCAGAAGGAACAAAGGCACGAGGTGTCTACCTTGCGCTGCGCGATCAAATCATGAGTGGGCGTGTATCGGATGGGGAAACATTACCCACAGAACAACGCCTTGCAGAAAGTCATGGGGTGTCACGCGTCACCGTGCGCAAGGCGCTTGATGTTCTTGCTGCTGCAGGGCTGATCAAACGCCGCGCAGGTAGTGGCACGACAGTTTGCGCCCCTGCGGACCATCAACGCACGGCGATGAACTTTAACACGCTGATGCCGCAGCTTGTCGAAATGGGAAACAAAACTACTGCGAGGCTCTTGTCCTTTGCTTATGAAACCTCTCCTGATTATGTGACCCGCGCGATGGGATGGGACACGCCGCAAATGGTGCAAGTCGCAACCCGTGTGCGTCAGGTTGACGAGACGCCGTTTTCCCACCTTACAACCTATGTTCCTGCGCACATTGCAAAGAATTACTCTGAAAATGATTTGGCAACACAGCCTTTGTTTAGCTTGCTAGAACGAAGCGGCGTTCAGATCGTGAACGCGCACCAAACAGTGTCGGCGACCCTTGCAGGGCCAGAGGTCGCGCTTGCGCTCGGGGTCGCCGTTGGATCGGCGCTTTTGTCGCTTGATCGGGTTGTACGGGATGTTGACGGAAGTGGGGTAGAGTACCTCTCTGCCCTTTATCGCCCTGACATGTTCCGCCTTGAAATGCCGTTGACGCGTGTTGGCCAACAGAATGAGCGTCATTGGGAGCCTGCGATTGGTCAAATGAACGGAGACGTGCAATGACACAACCGCGCACCTTGCTTGATAAACTTTGGGATGCGCATGAGATTTTGCGCCGCGACGATGGAGCCTCCTTGCTCTGGGTGGATCGCCACCTTGTGCATGAGGGATCGCATCACGCTTTTGCAAAGATTGGCCAAAAACAAATCCGCGTCAAAGAACCAAACCTCACCTTTGGTGTTTTGGATCACTACGTGCCAACCAACCGCGTTGGGATTCAAATTGACCCCAGTATTCCACGCATGATGCAAACACTGCGCGATAATGCTGCGATGCATGGGTTTAAGCTGTTTGATCTGACCCACCAAAATCAGGGGATCGTTCACGTGATCGGACCTGAACTTGGACTGACGCTGCCAGGTTTGCTGGTGAACTGTGGCGATAGCCACACCTCAACGCATGGCGCCTTTGGGGCGCTTGCCTTTGGGATTGGCGCAACCGAAGTGGCGCATGTTCTTGCAACGCAGACCATTTGGCAGCGCAAACCACGTGCGATGCGGATCAAGGTCGAGGGCACTTTGGGGCCTTCTGTGACCGCAAAAGATATCGCGCTGAACTGGATCTCTTTGCTGGGTGCAGACGGTGCACGCGGACATGCGATTGAATACGCAGGCAGCACGATAGAAGCGCTGAGTATGGAAGGGCGCATGACCCTTTGTAATTTGTCGATTGAAGGAGGCGCGCGGTTTGGGATGATTGCACCCGATCAAACCACATTCGACTATGTGAAAAATCGCAGATACGCTCCACAGGGGCAAAAACTTGAAGTAGCGATGGAGGATTGGTCGGACCTAAAAAGCGATCCTGATGCATATTTTGATCGAGAAATCACATTGCGCGCGGAAGATATCGCTCCAATAGTTACATGGGGAACCAGCCCAGAACAAGCTGTGCCCGTGACGGCAACTATTCCAGCACTCGAGAACCTAGAGGCGCCAAAAGCCGAAGCCGCGAAAGCCGCGCTCGAATACATGGGGCTTGAGGCGGGAAGACCGCTCATTGGGACACCTGTGGACCAGATCTTTATCGGCTCTTGTACCAATGGACGGATTGAAGATTTACGGGCTGCTGCCGAGGTTCTTCAAGGACGGCGTGCCGTCATCCCTGGTCTTATTTCGCCAGGGTCCTTAAAAATCAAAGCGATGGCAGAGTCTGAGGGTTTGGACAAAGTCTTCAAAGATGCTGGATTGGAATGGGCTGGCGCTGGCTGCTCGATGTGTGTCGGCATGAATGGAGATTTGGTTGCGGCGGGCAAACGCTGTGCCTCTTCAACCAATCGTAATTTTAGAGGTCGTCAAGGTAAAGGCGCACGCACGCACCTCATGTCGCCTGCAATGGTCGCAGCAGCAGCAGTGACTGGCACCATTTGTGACGTACGCGACTTGCTCTCAGGAAAGACAAATTGATGGGGGGATGGCGCTATCTCAAAGGGATTACAGCCTATTTGCCTAGGGCGAATGTAGACACGGATCAATTAATTCCAGCGCGTTTTATGTCTGCTCCTAGGTCAGAAGGATATGGCGATTATCTTTTATATGACCAACGCCGCGACGCCTATGGACAGCTTGATCCAAGTTTCCCGCTTAATACCGACAAGACCCCGAGCGTCCTAATCGCGCACCGCAATTTTGGCAGTGGTTCTTCACGAGAAGCGGCTGTGTATGCCTTGGTGGATGCTGGATTTCAGGCAGTGATTGCGCCAAGTTTTGGCGACATATTTTCGTCTAATGCGGTTAACAATGGACTTTTGCCATTGCGCTTGGATGAACAGGATCACGCAAAACTTGTCGTCTGCCATAAGGCGAAATCTGATCTGCCTACAGCAATCGATCTTGACACATGTCAATTGCGCCTTGGATCGTTTGAGTGCGTATTCACGCTTGATGAAACTTGGCGCTTAAAATTGATCAATGGCTGGGATGACATAGATATGACTCAGCAGCACCTTTCTAGCATCGAAGGATACATAGAGAGGGCTTGTAATATCACCCCTTGGGCATGGCCCAATGGGGTGAAGTAATCGCACCGCTTCTGGTGCAATTGGTGCAAAAAGTGCCGCAAACGAAAGAGGTTTTTGAACCTCTGTTAGAGGGAGAAGAGAAATGAAAATGAAACTATTAGGTGGGTTCCTCGCAGGAGCTACCTTGATCGCAGGGCTTGCCAAAGCCGAAGAAACGATTTCGGCAGTGCATGCGTTCCCTGAGACTCTTATCTACACCAAAAGCTTTTTGTCTTTTGTAGACAAGGTCAATGAAGCTGGTAAAGGTGTTGTACAAATTGATGTGCGTGGTGGTCCTGAAGCCATTGGTATGTTCCAACAGCCAGACGCGGTGCGTGATGGTATTGTGGACATGGTGTATACCCCCGGTTCATTCTACGCCGCCGCTCTGCCAGAGAAAGACGCATTGGTGGCGTCAAACCTGACAGCAGTCGAAACACGCCAAAATGGCGGTATCGCATTAATCGATGAAATTCATCAGCAAAAGATGGGTCTCAAATACCTTGGCTGGTTCGACAGTGGTGTATGCTACAACCTTTGGACACGCAACGAGCCAAAGTTTGATGCGAACGGCAATCTCGAAGTTGAAGGCCTAAAGTTGCGGGGTAACAACGTGTATAATGCGTTCTTTACCAACTATCTTGGTGCGCAGGTGATCGACCTACCAACAGGGGAAGTTTATTCTGCCTTGCAACGCGGTGTGGTTGATGCAACAGGTTGGACGCAGATCGGATTAATTGATCTAAAATGGAACGAATTCCTGAACTATCGCATTGAACCATGCTTCTTCTCAACGGACCTTGGTGTAATCGTGAACAATGATAAGTGGAATTCGCTTTCAGAAGAAGCGCGCAAAATAGTTCAAGATGTTGCGGTGCAGCACGAAAAAGACAGCGTTATGGCCTTGCGTGCAAAACGCGATGAAGATTTTGCAGCTCTCGGAGCGGCCGGGATGAAAGTTGTGTCACTCGAAGGTGATGCTAAAGCAAATTACCTTGCAGCGGCGCGGGAAAAAACTTGGGAACGCATGAAGACCGTAATGGGCGAACAACCGGGAGGCACGGGCAATTATGATCGCTTGATTGAATTGTTCTATGACTTAAACGCAGCCAAGTAAAATAATTGGCCCACCTTTTAGGTGGGCCATTCTGCGAGGTTAGGGGATACGATGAATTCGCGCATTTATCTTGGCTTATTATATGGCCTTGCCGGCATGTCAGGGGCTTTGCTTGTGTGGCTCATGATATCAGTCATTCTATCGGTTTTCATGCGTAACATGGGGATGCAGCCCTTTGCCTGGCTTTTTACATCTGCAGAATACGGCCTGCTCTACATGACGATGTTTGGAGCACCTTGGCTTGTGCGAGAAAAAGGCCATGTGCACATCGAACTCCTCACCGCTACATTGCCTGAAACAGCCAGAAATATAGTAAGTCGCTGCGTCGCACTTGCTTGTGTTTTAATCTGTTTGATATTGGCTTGGAAAGGATTGGATCTGATGCTGACTAATATTGAGCGGAGCGATTATGACACGCGCGCCTATTATTTTCCGCGTTGGATTTTGACTATTTCATTTCCGATTAGCTTTAGTCTCATGGCTTTTGAATTTTCTCGTTTTGTCTTCGGGCAAGATATCATGCACACGGGTGAAGCTGGGATACACGAATGATGGAATGGTTCGAAGCACTTGCTGTACTCCTCGGTGTGATACTTGTTCTAATGGCGATTGGTATGCCCGTGGCGCTGGCATTTTTGGCAGCAAACATCCTCGGTGCTTGGGTATTTATGGGTGGTGAGCGGGGAGTTTCCCAACTTTTGAACAATGGGTTTGGTTCGCTGACAAAATATGCCTTGATGCCAAT
>JBMYYE010000069.1:0-12241 GCA_049609065.1 Halocynthiibacter sp. | reverse complement strand
CCCCTATTTACCACATAAAGGCCAGACGGCTAAGAACCGCTAGCCAGCTTTCGGACGACACCCAAACCCCGTACACTTGAAACGATGCGTCTAACCTAACGGTTTACCCCAGTGCCTTTGGTGCAGACTGTGAGGTTGTGGCGGCAATACAACGCAATAACATTAATGGATTACAGTTTCGCTCGGATCATTCATATCAAGGTGGACTAGTGATAGTGGATAGCTTTTAACGCCATAACTTTTTAAGTTGAGCCAAAAGAAAGTATGATACTTTGAAAACGCGACCGGATACTCCCGCAACTGACATAAAAGACATTCAGCATGGCTCTCTTTCAGGTGTCCGTCCTGTTCTGTTGTCTGGCGTTTATCGCAGTGGAACAACGTTTCTGACCGCAGCAATTAACAATTTGCCCTCTTTTGCGGCGGCCTCTTCTACTGTTAAGTATTTGCGATTTTGCATACCGCATCATGACAATTTGGAAGATGCCGCGAACCTGAACAATTTGCTGGCTGAAATTGCGGCAAGAATTCTTGCCCGATGGGATTTGGTTCTCGATACCCATGGTATTGAACAATCCCTGCAAGATCAGCCCAAAAACCATGCCACCGTCTATAATGCAGTGATGCAATCCCTTCTGGTAAATGAGAAGGCAACGGCAACCCGCTGGGCAGAGAAGCTCGCCATGCAGTGGCGTGATATCCCGTTGTTCTTAAAGATGTTTCCAGAAGGTCAAGTCATACATATTTTTAGAGATCCACGCGATGTCACATCTTCGTATAAAAAAATGACATATGAAGCATGGCCGACATTTATGGATGCAAGCCTCAACTGCAAAGCGGCAATGATTGATGTCCCCAAATATGCAGAGCAGTTTGGCGATAATCGCGTGCTCATGTTGAAGGCAGAAGATATGGCCGCGGATTTGCATCAGCAAATGGAAAAAATATGCACGTTCCTTGGGGAAGACTTTAGCGCCTCTTGTGCCGATTTAAGCCAGTTTAGTGAAATTAAGGGCGAAGATTGGCGAACCAACAGTTCCTTTGATGAAACAGACCCAAATTTTTCAAAAGCAACATCCCGCTGGCAGGATACGCTCAGCAATGAGGAGCTTTTCTTAGTGGAAATGCTTTGCCAACCCCACATGAGCGCCCTTGGATATGCGGGCAGTCAGCAAATCACCGAGACATTAGATCCAAGCGCCCTTGGCCAATTGCTGAACGATCCATGGCTAGCAAAACGCATCAATTCCTATCTTTCTACTGGAACGCCAGAACAAGGATATAGAAGCGACCCTTACAAGACCGAGATGGATATCGTCTTTGGCAGTGATGAGAGGTAGGCTATGTGCCTGAAACCATTAATAGCCTCATATGGCGGCGGACATGTTCAAATTGGCGTGGCACTGGCGCGTGGATTTATATCGCGCGGGGATAAGCCAGATGTAATCGGGCTCACCACGGCATATGCTGAATACCACCGCCAAGGGATTGAGGCGAAATCCATAGCTGCATTTTGGGATCCGGAGGAGGATCAAAAGTGGCTTGAGCTTGTCGAAGAATTTGTAACGGGGCACTCTCACCCGGATATTTCAGCAGAAGATACGCGCATTTATTTTGCATTGGGTTTGCGCGATATGGCACTCACCTTAGGGGAAGAAAAGGCGCTTGAACAGTTGCGGTTACGAGGACGAGAGGCATTTTGCCCGGTTGGTGCCGCGCGGCGATACTTGCAAAAAACAAAGCCTGACATTGTGATAACAACAACCAGTCCTCGCTTTGAATTGGCACTACAGATCGCAGCAAAGCAAGAAGGTATACCAAGTTTGGCCGTTGGTGATTTGTTTTTAAGGCAAGAAAAAATTTGGATTACTTTGCCAGAGTACGGCCCCAATTTGGCTGTTTTGTCATCTCCTGTCAAAGAAAGCATGGTGGCAGAAGGCTTTCCAAGGGACGGTATTCGTGTCACTGGAAATCCAGCTTTTGACAATCTCGTTTTGGGGCCAGACGCAGAGGATAAGAGGAACGCGCTTCGTGAAACGATCGGCTTTTCGGATAAGTCGATTATTTTGTTCCCAGCTCCAAGCCGTGCAAGTTTACCAACTGGTGAGGACTTCATTGATATAGAAACCCTTATCAATAGGTTAGAGGAATTCTGCTCGGAACATACAGAATTTGCGTATGTGATCCGCGCGCACCCCAATGGGCAAGTGGCGTGGCCGACCTATGCAAAACACGGTGTATTGGATGATGGACGGCAACTTTCTGCTGCTGAGGTTATTTTACTTTCCGATAGTGTTTTGGTCGAAACAAGCACAATGGGTTTTGAGGCTGCACTTATGGGAAAGAATGTTATTTGTGTTGGATTCGAAGATTATGTCGACTACACAAAGTTCGGTTTTGGCCAAGCATGTGATACGTTGGAGGAGGCCTTACATGCCCTCTTAACCCTCAAAGAGGGTGGCGCTCCCAACATGGATATGCCGCCTTTGGGGACTGCAACGATGAATGTTCTTGATTTTGTGGACGCTATTGTTTCAGGCTCCTTGGCTCCTGCATCAGCGCTACCATCCGACTGAGCATGCATTTTGCGGCATGTGATAAACTACATTTTTTATTTGAGTTGTTGAACAGGTGTGCATTGTGCACCGTCATCACCATTGAGAGAGCTGCATGATTTTCTAAGCAGAGGCAGGTGCTCACATCGCGCGCACGTGTGACGCTCTATCTTGATCCGAGGAGCGCGTGCATGGCTAAGACGCAGAAACACCGCGAGAGGGGACTGGTTGGTCATATCAAGGTTTCCTTCCGGCCTTTTTCAAGCAATTTTTTCTATGAAGGCGAAAGAAAATGGCAAGCCACGATTTCCGCGACTTAGGCCCAGAAGTTGAAGAAGTGCGTGACATGATAGATCGCGCACGTAAAAAATACCCAACAGTGCCGTATAAATTTTGCAAAGCGAACGAAGCGTTCCAATCCACTCTAGACCTAGATTTGTCACAGAGCGAACCGCTTGAGCTATCATTAACTTTGGACCGCAATCCAAAAGATGATGTTCCAAATTTAACAGTTCGGACCAAACGTGGCAAAGTGTTCGGACCTCAACCCTTCTTGGCAATCGAAACAAAAGGCCAGCGCTTCATTCACGACAATCTCGATTTTGACGTTGAAGACGGCACTTGGTTCTATGCCTTCCATAGCGATTCATTGCCTATAGAAGATGTGAAACGCATTGGCGTCGCGGCGAATGATGCATTTGGGCGCACCGACGTTTCTTGCATTGATATTGCCCCCTAAATGAAAATGAGGATATGCCCTTTTACTGCCAAATGTCAGGGCCAGCTAAAAAGGTCTAAAAGTTTGAACAGTGGGCATATCCATTTCGCCTTCCACATTTTGAAGTCGAGACACTGAAAACGACCACGCGGCGTGCTACCGCCGATACGGCGATGCCTTGCACCGCTCACATGCAAGCTAAACGCATATCCCTGTAAACTAAGAAGATATGGCCGTTCCCCGTCCAGATTTTGAACGGCACACGGCATATCGCCTCGCAACTAATGCCAGCACTTTTGTGATAAGATCTCATAATTACATGCAAAGCAAAGGCGTAAATTTCAAGCTATAGCATAGAAATTTATTGGGTGTGGTGGCGGAGAAGCAGGGATTCGAACCCTGGGAGGGCGTTAACCCTCGCCGGTTTTCAAGACCGGTGCATTCGACCACTCTGCCACTTCTCCGTCTCGCAGGGTCCTAACGCGTCATTTTTGATTCTGAAAGAGAAACTCGCAAAAAAATGCGCAGTTTTACCTCATTTTTTTCTTAGGCCTTTTCATGACACCGTTTCATAGATATGATTCACGCAACGAATTAAGGGGAAAAACCCAATTAGAGGCAAATACGCGTGAAAATCACTTTTCATGCGGCACGAGAGGCAAACATGGCACGTCGCAGCATTTTTCATCTTAGCGCGCTTGGCGCCCTCCTTCTTGGGGCCAGTGCATGCAACCTAACCGAAGGGTTTTCCCTTAAAAAGCCAACCAAGGCGCAAGAAACGGAAACGTCTGGCGAAATGGTTGAACAGGACGTTGAGGCCCCACAGGTGTTCCAACAAACGGAAAAGGGGCTCTGGGATGGGCGTCCTTCACTTGGTGGGGTATGGGTGGCACACCCAGATGTAAAAGACCCTGAGCGGGTCATCATTCGCAAAAAAGGCACCGATAAATTTGTCATCGGTGCGCTTTTTCGCCGAGAACGCGAAAGCGTAGGACCCCGCATCCAAATTTCATCAGATGCGGCGACGGCCCTTGATATTCTTGCGGGGCAACCGACAACACTGAATGTAACCGCGCTTCGCCGCGAAAAGGTTGCGGTTCCGAGCAAAGAAAAAGTCACCCTCAAAGACGGCATGGGGGCAAAAGATGACATCAAAGCAACCGCACTAGAAGATCCCAAAGACATCGCCGCCGCCGCCATTGCAAAATCCGAGAAGTCAAAGGGCAAAGCAAAAGCCGCCCCCAAAGCAACTAAGGCATCAAGTTTAACAAAACCCTATGTTCAACTTGGGATTTTTAGCGTCAAATCCAACGCCAACGACACCGCGGCCAAGTCGAAAAAGGCAGGGCTAAATGCCTCCGTTAAGGAAACGACCAGTAAAGGTAAAACGTTCTGGCGGGTCATTGTCGGCCCCGCAACAAACAGCGCCTCACGCGCAGAAATGCATAAAAAAGTTAAATCCATCGGCTTTGCTGATGCGTATTTTGTTAAAGGCTAAAGGATCCCTCACATGCGCTACGTCTTGGTTATCATTGCATTTTTCATGCAATTCGGCCTCAGCCATGCTCAGGAATTCACAACAAATGCCCGCGCGGCATATGTTTATGACCTGACGACAGATACCGTTCTTTTGGAGAAAAACGCAAATCAAGCCTTGCCGCCTGCCTCCATGTCAAAACTGATGACCGTCTACATGACATTCGAAGCCTTGCGCGATGGGCGTTTGTCGTTAAATGAACGCCTCCCTGTGTCACAGCATGCGATGAATTACGGTGGTTCCACTATGTTTTTGACCACCCGCGATCGGGTGAGCGTTCTGGACCTTCTTAAAGGCGTGATCATCCTATCTGGCAACGATGCCTGCGCCGTTTTGGCAGAGGCCCTTTCCACCAACGGCACCGAAGAGCATTTCGCCACCATGATGACCGAACGCGCCCGCGCGCTTGGGATGGAGAATTCCACATTTGGAAACTCCAATGGCTGGCCACACCCCAAACAACGCATGAGCATGCGCGACCTTGGGATATTGGCCGCGCGATTGCTGTCTGATTTTCCAGAGCATTATTATCTTTTTGCCGAACGCGAGTTTCTCTTTGATGGCCGTGCGCCAGACAACAAAAACAACCGCAACCCTTTGTTGAAACTTGGCATTGGGGCCGATGGCTTCAAAACGGGTCACACACAAGAAGCAGGCTATGGGCTTGTTGGCTCCGCGCAAAAAGGTGATCGACGCGTAATCGCCGTGATCACTGGGCTTGAGAGCGAACGCGAACGCGCCACAGAAGCCGAACGCATTATGACATGGGCGTTTCGCCAGTTCACGTTGCAAACACAGGCAAAAAAAAACCAACCCATCGCCGATCTCCCCGTATATCGGGGCCAGCAGTCGAGCGTTAAAGCCGTTCTATCTGAGGATATTGTGACCCTCAAATCTGTGACTGGAACCGATGAAACCATCACGGAAATCATCTACAACACCCCTCTTATTGCTCCGATTAATGCGGGTGATGAAATCGGCACGCTGACGGTGAAAAACGGGACCCTTTTGGCCACACGCCACAAGCTCATCGCAGGTGAAGACGTTGCAAAAGGGGGCTTCTTAAACCGCATAGGCACGGCGTTTCGCACGGTAAATGCAAACATCATGGGCCTTTTTGGCGCAGCGGACGCCCAATGAGTAGCCCTCATAAAAAAGGACTATTCGTCAGCTTTGAAGGCATCGATGGGAGCGGAAAATCAACGCAAGCCAAAGAACTCGCTGCACGCTTAAGCGTCCTTGGCTATGACACGGTTTTGACCCGCGAACCAGGCGGTTCACATGGCGCAGAAGAAATTCGCGCACTTTTGGTTCAAGGCGACCCTGATCGCTGGTCCCCAGAAACGGAAATTCTACTATTCACGGCGGCGCGCCGTGATCATTTGGAAAAAACCATTCTTCCTGCGCTTGCCGAAGGTAAAATCGTCATTACCGATCGTTTTGCCGATAGCACACGTGTCTATCAAGGTGCGGCACGCGCTGAGCTAACACAAACCGTGGATGCGCTTCATGATTTGATGATTGGCCGCAATCCAGATGTGACCATCCTTGTGGATATGGATCCCCAAACGGCGCTCATGCGTGGGCTTGCGCGCAATTCCGGCGAAGATCGCTTCGAGGACTTTGGCCTCCCTTTCCAAGAGGCGCTCCATGCGGGGTTTCTTGCGCTGGCCAAACGTGAACCGCGCATTCACACCGTTGATGGGCGTGGGGAAATTCAAGAGATTTCCGATCAGGTCTTGGCAATCGTAGAAAACCACCTAAAAAGGGATCATGTCTGATCTCGATCTTCCCCAAGCTGACCAGCTCGATGCCGCGCCTCATCCGCGTGAAACCCATGTTTTGCTTGGCCAAAACAAGGCCGAAACCGCATTTCTTGACGCCTATAACAGTCAACGGTTGCATCATGGCTGGCTGATCACAGGGCCGCGCGGCGTTGGCAAGGCGACGCTTGCGTGGCGGATTGCCCGCTTTTTGCTGGCACAGCCCGTGGAACAAGGCGGCGGAATGTTTGATGATGTCGCCCCTGCCCCAACCGATATCACAATCAGCAATGATCATCCTGTGTCACACCGCATGTTGGCATTGTCTGAGCCACGGCTCTTTCTTTTGCGCCGGCGCTATGACGAAAAAACCAAAAAGTTCAAACAAGACATCACCGTTGATGAGGTCCGTAAACTCAAAAATTTCTTTGCCATGTCCGCCACCGATGGCGGGCGCCGTGTGGTAATTGTGGATGCAGCGGATGAAATGAATGTGAATGCCGCAAATGCTATTTTGAAGCTCTTGGAAGAGCCGCCAGAAGATGCATTTTTGCTGCTGGTTTCTCACCAGCCGTCTAAACTCCTGCCGACCATCCGCTCGCGCTGTCGTGAGTTGCGCTGTCAGACCCTTGCAACCGACACCTTGATGGCGGCCTTGCAAAATGCAGGCGTTGATCCAGAGGGAAATCCTGCAGCGCTCAACGCGCTTGCCGAAGGCTCCGCCGGGCGTGCGGTGGAATTGCTGGCGCAAGACGGTGCACAAATATACCGCGAAATCGCCCGCATTTTTGCAAGCCTCCCAGGCCATGATCGTGAGGCTGCAATCCAATTGGCCGAAAGTGCGGCTGATCGTTCGCAACTTGGACGATTTGACCTCATTTTGGATATGATGGATCTCTTTTTGGCGCGCCTTGCACGCTCTGGCGCGCGCGGGCATGTCGGCCAAGACGAAGCCACCGATGGTGAACGTGATCTTTTCATGCGCCTCGCCCCTGATGCAACCGCCGCACGGGCATGGGCCAATCTTCAACAAGAGCTATCGGCACGGGCACGCCGCGGGAAATCCGTGAACCTTGATCCAGCCGCGCTCATCTTGGATATGTTTTTTAAAATTGAAACCTGCGCTTCAAAGCTTGCGGCGCGTTAGGGGGTGCTATGACCGTTCCTGTAATTTCTGACAGCCATTGTCACCTTGATTTCCCCGATTTTGATGCGGAGCGTGATGACATCATTGCGCGCGCCAATCATGCGGGCGTAAAGCGCATGATCACGATCTGCACGAAGATGAAAAACGTCCCGCAAGTACGCGACATTGCCGATCGCTACGCCCCCGTTTTTTGGGCGGCGGGCACCCACCCCATGTCGGCTGCGGATGAGGACCTTGTTTCAGTTGAGGACCTCACAGCCCTTGCGGCGCATCCGAAATTTGTTGGCATCGGGGAAACCGGGCTCGATTATCATTACACATCAGACAGCAAACGCATTCAGCAAGACAGCCTGCGCATCCATATCGAAGCGGCACGACAAACGGGGCTCCCTTTGATTATCCATGCACGGGCAGCAGATGACGATATGGCGCGCATTTTAAGTGAAGAACATAAAAACGGGGGGTATTCTTGTGTGATGCATTGTTTTTCCTCCTCCCCTGAATTGGCACGTGCCGCGCTTGATTTGGGATTTTATCTGTCCATGTCCGGCATTGCGACTTTTCCAAAATCCCAAGAGGTGCGTGATATTTTCAAAGCCGCCCCCCTGGACCGAATTTTGGTAGAAACTGACGCGCCGTACCTTGCGCCGCCTCCGCATCGTGGCAAACGGAATGAACCAGCCTATAGTGCACTAACAGCCCAAGTCGGCGCGGATATATTTGACATGGATTACCTAGATTTCGCAGCTCAGCTTGAGGCGAATTTTGAACGCCTGTTCACCAAAGTCGCGGCTTATAAAGGGGATTAGAATGGATAAATACCGGTTTACGATCCTTGGCTGTGGCTCCTCTGGTGGGGTGCCGCGCATTGGGGATATTTGGGGACAATGTGACCCGCAAAACCCCAAAAACCGCCGCCTACGCTGTTCGCTTTTGGTGGAACGGGTGTCAGGGACTGGTACCACGCGGGTGTTGATCGACACCTCCCCTGATATGCGCGAACAGCTTATCAAAACCAAAATTGATCACCTCGATGCGGTGGTTTACACCCATGCTCATGCCGATCACATGCATGGGCTGGATGATCTGCGCCAATTGGTATTTTTGAGCCGAAAACGGTTGAATGTTTGGGCTGATATGCCAACGCAAACCGATCTCTATTCTCGCTTTGGGTATGCATTTGTGCAGCCCGAAGGCTCCGCCTATCCGCCAATCTGCGACATGAAGATCATCGAAGGTCCGATCACGGTCGATGGCGCAGGCGGTCCAATTACCCTCACCCCTCTTAAGGTCAAACATGGGCGCATTGATGCCCTTGGCTTTCGGGTTGCAAACTTTGCCTACCTTCCTGATGTCTCAGAGATTTACGATGAAACGTGGTCCTTGCTTGAGGGCTTGGATATGTGGGTTTTGGACGCTCTTAGGCGTGATCCGCATCCGACCCATGCGCATCTTGATCTCGCGCTTCAATGGATTGACCATATGGCCCCGAAAGAAGCGATCCTCACCAATATGCATATTGATCTCGACCATGACGATGTGGCACGTGAAACGCCCGATCATGTGAGCCCTGCCTATGACGGGCGCGTCATCGAAATGCCTGTCTGATGCAAGCCCTGATTGACGTCATCTTACCTGTCTTTCTCCTTGTGGGGGCGGGGTATGTGACGGTCTGGCGAAACTATTTCGATCATTCCGTGATCGATGGCATCATGAAATACGCCCAAAATTTTGCCATCCCTGTTTTACTATTTCGGGCCATTTCTCAGCTCAACCTCGGGCAAAACTTTGACGCGCATCTGCTTATTAGCTTTTACACAGGCGCAGTTGCGGGGTTTACTCTTGGCCTCTTGGGCGGGCGTTTTCTATTTGGCCGCGATTGGGAGGACAGCGTTGCCATCGGTTTTGTTGGACTTTTTTCCAACTCGCTTCTTTTGGGTGTTGCCATCACGGAACGCGCCTATGGGCCTGACGCCCTTGAGGCAAATTTTGCCATCGTCTCTATCCACGCGCCTTTTTGCTATGCCCTTGGCATATCTGTCATGGAATTCATCCGTGGCAAAGGCACGGGGCTTCGGGCGACGGCCACATCGGTCATTCGGGCCATGTTTAAAAACGCGCTTGTGGTTGCCATTATGCTGGGCATTTTTGTGAACCTCTCTGGGATCATCGTTCCAAACGCAGCTGGCGTGGCGCTCGATTTGATCAAACAATCCGCGCTGCCTGCGGCCCTTTTTGGCTTGGGTGGCGTGCTTTATCGGTACCGCCCTGATGGGGATATAAAAATCATTGCCTATCTTTGCCTGCTCTCGCTCATTATTCACCCGGCCATCACATGGGGTTTGGGCCGTTTTTTCAACCTGCCAGAAGACGCTTTTCGCTCGGCTGTGCTAACGGCGGCCATGGCACCTGGGATCAACACGTATCTCTTTGCCAATATGTATGGCAAAGCCACGCGCGTGGCCGCATCAACCGTTTTAATTGCAACTGCGCTGACTATTATTACGGCATGGGGATGGATCACGCTGTTGGGGACGTGACCCCATTTTACTATGGTAAATAAACGGCATTTTGCACCAAAATGTAAAATTCTTGACACATATCAAGGCTAGGCCAGTTGATGTATGTCATAGGGCCATCGTTGCTGTTTAAAGGAGAAATATATGACCACGCCAACCGCAAAACCAACTGGTGCAAAAGCGTCACCAGCAAAGCCTGCTGCCGTAGCGAAAACCCCTGAAAAGAAAGAAAATTTTCCAAGCGTAACGCCTGATAAAATCCGCGAAGCGTTCGAAGGTGGCAAATATCCTTACACAGAGAAGTACAGCAAAAAACAGTATGAAAAAGAAAAAGCGGAAATCCAATCCGAACTTCTAAAGGTCCAAAAATGGGTTGGTGAAACGGGTCAGAAATTCGTCTTGCTATTTGAAGGCCGCGATGCAGCTGGTAAAGGCGGGACAATCAAACGGTTTATGGAACACCTCAATCCACGCGAAGCGCGTGTTGTGGCGCTCAACAAACCAACGGACCGCGAACGCGGACAGTGGTTTTTCCAACGCTATATCGAAAACCTCCCAACAGAAGGCGAAATGGTTTTCTATGACCGTTCTTGGTACAACCGCGCAGGCGTTGAACGCGTGATGGGGTTCTGTTCCCCACCTGAATATCTCGAATTCATGCGCCAAGCCCCAGATGTAGAACGCATGCTCGTGCGCTCTGGCATTCGTCTCTATAAATATTGGTTCTCCGTCACCCAAGAAGAACAGCGTCGCCGCTTTGAAAGCCGCAAGCAAGATCCGCTTAAACGTTGGAAATTGTCCCCGATGGACCTTGCGTCTTTGGATCGTTGGGATGATTACACTGAGGCCAAAGAGGCCATGTTCTTCTATACAAACACAGCGGATGCACCATGGACCGTGGTCAAATCCAACGATAAAAAACGTGCGCGTTTGAACTGTATGCGTCATTTCCTATCTACAATTGAGTATCCAGATAAGGATCCTGAAATTGCATGCGCACCAGATCCATTGATTATTGGTCATGCGGGTCAAGTGATCCATAATGCAGATCACATTTTGGGGGCGTCTTTGCATCCAGATCAGCGCAAAGGCTAATCTTTGCTGAAATGAAAATTAATGAAACGGCGTCCTTGTCTTAGGATGCCGTTTTTGGTTTACCTTGCGCCATGATACGCGTCTTATTCCTGATTTCAGTCCTGATTTCCCCGCTCCCTGCCTTGGCACATCCCCATATCTTTATCGACACCGGTCTGAACTTCCTTTTTGGTCAAGGTCGTACGCTGACAGATATTGAAATCACTTGGGCTTATGATGAGTATTACTCACTCCTCATCCTCGAAGAACGCGGCTTGGATAAAGATGGCGACGGCAAGCTCACCCCAAAAGAAGAAAAAGCCCTTGGCGGATTTGACGCCAACTGGGATCCTGACTTCAAAGGCGACACCTATCTCTATGATGGCCAAAAGAAACTCCCTCTGTCTCGCCCGAAAGACGCGCGCGCCGTTTTGAAAAATGGTCGCATCATAAGCACCCACCGCCGCAGCTTGGCAGCCCCAATCACACCAAAAGATAACATCAGCGCCAAAGCCTTCGACCCTTCTTATTACGTGGCATACACAATTTCGCGGGGGGTAAAGGCCAAGGCCAAAGGGTGCCGCGCGAAACTTCTACAAGCGGATCTAAACGCGGCCTATTCTTTGGTCGAAGAAATGCTCTACGGGCCTGAGGCACAATCTTACACCGATGATGACTACCCCGCAGTGGGCGAAGCATTCTCTGACACGGTGATTTTATCATGCGCGCCCTAAAATACATCACCCCCCTGATCCTACTCATGTTGGTTTTAATGGTGTGGCAACTCAACCTGCTGACGGCGCTTGAACATTGGGCAATGTCAGGGCAGCGTCTTTTTCAAAATAAAATGGCCACCGCGCTTCGGGCGCTGCGCGCAGGCGAAGCGGGAGCGATTTTTCAACTTTCAGCTCTTGCTTTTACCTATGGT
>JBMYYE010000068.1:0-12706 GCA_049609065.1 Halocynthiibacter sp. | reverse complement strand
CCACCAACACCAATGAGTGGGATCTCACCATTTGTGAGATTTGAAAGTTCGGCTAAAATTCGGGTGGATTTTTCAAAAAGAGGTTTGCCCGATAGCCCGCCCATTTCGCCTTTATGGGCGGATTTGAGCCCTTCGCGCGATAAGGTCGTGTTGGTTGCGATGATGCCCGACAGCTTCTGCTCGCGGGCGACTTCGGCGATTTCAGCAAGCTCATCTGAGTTTAAATCAGGGGCGATTTTGAGGAAGACAGGAATGTCACGATTGAGTTCTGCGCGGGCTTCCATCACACCTGACAAAAGCGCGTTAAGGGCGGCTTTGCCTTGTAGATCCCGAAGCTTTTCCGTGTTTGGAGAGGATACATTGACGGTTGCAAAATCGATATGCGGACCACAATGGGCCAACACTTGGGCAAAATCCCCTGCGCGGTCTTCGCTGGTTTTATTGGCGCCAAGGTTCAGGCCAACAACGCCACCTTTAGGACGCGCCTTGAGCCGTGTGCCGATCGCCTCCATGCCGTCATTATTGAAGCCAAAGCGGTTAATCACGCCTTGATCTTCGGTCAAGCGAAAGAGGCGCGGTTTGGGATTACCTGGCTGGGCGAGGGGCGTGGCGGCGCCAAGTTCCAAGAAGCCAAAACCGGATTTCAAAAGCGGTTCAATTGCAGTTGCGTTTTTATCATAACCCGCCGCAAGCCCCAACGGATTGGCAAAAGAAAGCCCCGCTACCTTGGTTTTTAGCCGCGCTGAGGTGATTTCGCCTGGAAGCGGCACAAGCCCCATGTTGAGCGCTTTGATCGACAATCCATGGGCCGTTTCAGGGTCCATTTTATGCAAGAGCGCAAGCCCCATACGTTCGCGAAAATTCATGACATATCCTTTGGGAATTGATGGGCGCCTGTTTCAAAAGGCAGGGGTTGAACCCATTTCATTTCGTCCAATTTTAGACTGCGATATAGATGTGGGAAGGACGCGCCACCGCGGCTGATTTCCCATTTCAAATCGGCGCCCATTTCATCAGCCTCAAACGCCAAGAGCATCAAACCTGTTTCGCCTGCAAAATGTTTGGCTGCGGTTTCGGCGGCTTGGATGGCGGTGGAAAAATGCACAAAGCCATCAGCGATATCGACGGGTGCCCCATGTGTCACTTCGTCGGATTGAAATTGCTGCCATTCAGAGGCACGAAAAATTTTGTAAATCAACATGGAACTCTCATGCCGAAAGCAAAATCTTGCGTCAAGCAGATTTCGCAATTTGACTTGTGTGACAGGGTGCGACACGCTCGGGTCATCATTATGGAGGTGAAGATGAAACGATTCCTTTTGACCACGGCTACAATCGCCGCAACGACGAGCACCTTACTTTGGGGCTCCACCGCGCAGGCTGATTACATGCTGACGATTTTGCACACCAATGATTTCCACGCCCGTTTTGAGCCCATTTCAAAATACGACAATGGATGTTCAGAAGATAAAAACGCCGAAGGCAAATGCTTTGGTGGGTCCGCCCGTTTGGTGACGGCTGTGGCTGATGCGCGCAAACGGTCCAACAACACGATCCTTGTGGATGGGGGGGATCAATTTCAAGGCACCCTTTTTTACACCTATTATAAGGGGAAAGTCGCCGCCGAGATGATGAACAAGCTTGGCTATGATGCGATGACGGTGGGCAATCACGAATTTGACGATGGGCCAGAGGTTCTTCGTGGGTTCATGGATGCGGTTGGGTTTCCTGTGTTGATGTCCAATGGCGACGTGACGAAAGAACCTGCATTGGCGGATAAAATTCGTGGATCTGTTGTGATCGAACGCGGGGGCGAAAAAATCGGCCTTATTGGTGTGACCCCTGAGGACACACATGAGTTGGCCAGCCCCGGAAAAAACATAACCTTCATCGATCCTGCCGTGGCAGTGAATGCGGAGGTGGCCAAGCTCGAAGCAGAAGGTGTGAATAAAATCATTGTGTTGAGCCATTCAGGCTACGAAGTTGACAAACGGATTGCCGCAGAAACCAAAGGTGTGGATGTGATCGTTGGCGGTCATTCCAACACCTATTTGTCCAACACATCCGACCGCGCCAAAGGTCCATATCCGACGGTGATCAACGGCGTGCAAATTGTCCAAGCTTACGCCTATGGCAAATTCTTGGGTGAATTGAATGTGACCTTTGATGAGGCAGGCCATGTGGTGTCCGCCGCAGGTGAACCACTGATCATGGATGGTGAAGTTGTTGAAAACTCCGAAACCAAAGCCCGCATCGCGGAGCTGGCGGTGCCATTGGACGAAATCCGACAAAAGGTGGTGGCCAAACTTGGCGCTTCTGTGGATGGGGCACGCGAAACGTGCCGCGTGCAAGAATGTGAAATGGGCAACCTTGTGGCGGATGCGATGCTGGCTCGTGTGAAACCCCAAGGGGTGAGCATCGCCTTTGCCAACTCAGGTGGGATCCGTGCGTCGCTGGAGGCAGGGGATGTGACCATGGGCGAGGTCCTTAGCGTTCTGCCGTTTCAAAACACGCTTTCGACCTTTGAATTGTCTGGCGAAGGTGTGCTCGCCGCCCTTGAAAACGGGGTGAGCCAGGTAGAAGAGGTCAAAGGCCGCTTTCCACAGGTTGCCGGGCTCAAATTCACGTGGGACATGTCTGTTGCGCCCAATGAAGGCCGCATCAGTGACGTCATGGTCCAAGAGGGCGATACATGGGTGGCACTTGACCCTGCCAAAACCTATCAGCTTGTGACAAATGACTATGTGCGCAACGGCGGGGACGGCTATAAGATGTTCGCAGGCAACGATAAAAAGGCCTATGACTACGGTCCTGATCTCGCAGATGTGCTCGTGGAATATCTTGTGGCAAAAGGCGATTACACACCTGCCGTTGAAGGCCGCATTCAGAAAAAATAGGCCTCAGCCACACATCGTTCAGATCACAAACGCGCCCATAATTCGGCTATGGGCGCGTTTTTTGTGGAAATGATTTGATTTGCCTTGCACCCGCCAAAGTTTTTCTTTTATAGAACCCACACGGTGCGGGTATGGTGAAATGGTATCATAAGAGCCTTCCAAGCTTAAGGTGCGGGTTCGATTCCCGCTACCCGCTCCAATTTCCAATTCTACTGCGTCAGAGTTTCCCAAAACCGCACTTGTTTCTGGCTTTCGCTCGGATTATGTCTGCCCTCTAGAACAACGCGAAGGGGATGATATGGCGCGCTCAGGAAATACCGTAGGCGAAGATCGCGATAAGTCCAAAAATGTCGGGGCGGTACGTGGCCTCATTCCATTCATTAAGCCTTATAAAATTGGCATTTTGATGGCGGGTTTTGCCTTGACGCTCACGGCGTCGGTTTCCTTGATTTTACCTCTTGCGGTGCGCCGTGTGGTGGATGGGTTTAGCGCAGGTGACTTTGATCTTCTGAACCAATATTTCTTTGCTGCGATCTTGATTGCGGGGCTTTTGGCCCTTGGCACGGGGATGCGCTATTACTTGGTGACGCGCTTAGGCGAACGGATCGTTGCAGATATCCGCAAAGCCGTATTTGCCCGCGTCATTCGCCAAAGTCCTGTTTTTTATGAAAATATTATGACGGGTGAGGTGCTATCGCGGATCACTACGGATACAACCTTGATTCAATCTGTGATCGGATCGTCGGTTTCTGTGGCGCTGCGCAATATTTTGATGTTCATCGGTGGCATGGTGTTGATGTTGTTTACATCGGCCAAATTGACGGGGCTTGTGTTGCTCATTGTGCCGGGCGTGGTGGTGCCGATCATCGTGCTTGGCCGCCGGTTGCGCAACTTGAGCCGCGAAAACCAAGAATGGATCGCGATCAGTTCTGGCAAAGCGTCTGAGAGCCTCTCTGCCGTGCAAACGGTGCAAAGCTTCACCCATGAAACGCGCAGCACAGATGCGTTTGATGATGTGACAGAGAAAGCCTTTGCCACGGCCCTCACGCGGATTGGCGCGCGTGCGCTTATGACGGTGATCGTAATTTTCCTTATTTTCCTAGGCGTTGTTGGCGTTCTTTGGATTGGGGCACGCGACGTGAATGCGGGAATTATGACAACGGGGCAGCTCGTTCAGTTTGTGATTTATGCAATTTTGGTTGCAGGCGGTGTTGGTGCATTGTCCGAAATTTGGGGCGAACTTCAACGGGCCGCAGGGGCCACGGAACGGTTGGTGGAACTTTTAAACATTGAAGATGTGATTGAAGAAACCGACACGCCGACCCCATTGGAACAGCCCGCAAAAGGCGCGCTTTCTTTTGAAAATGTAAGCTTTAGCTATCCGGCGCGTCCCAACCAAAAAGCGCTTAAAACAGTGAGTTTTTCCATCAAACCCGGTGAAACCGTGGCGCTGGTTGGTCCATCTGGGGCAGGGAAGTCGACGATCTTACAGCTTTTGCAGCGGTTCTACGACCCGAGCGAAGGCATGATTTCCATGGATGGTGTGGATGTGTCCAAGCTCGCGAAATCCGATTTGCGGGGTGCGATGTCGCTTGTGCCGCAAGATCCTGTGATTTTCGCGGATACGGCGCGTGAAAACATTCGCTTCGGGCGCCCAGAGGCGACAGATGCCGATGTGGAAGCCGCCGCCAAAGCGGCCGCCGCCCATGATTTTTTGATGGCGCTTCCTGATGGCTATGACAGCTTTGTTGGTGAACGGGGTGTGATGCTGTCTGGGGGGCAAAAACAACGGATTGCCATTGCGCGTGCCATTTTGCGCGACGCACCTGTTTTGCTTTTGGACGAAGCCACCTCCGCATTGGATGCAGAAAGCGAACGCTTGGTACAAGACGCCGTGGATAAAATGGCCGAAGATCGCACGACCTTGATTGTCGCCCACCGCCTGGCCACTGTGAAAAAAGCGGATAGAATTTTCGTTTTCGAAGACGGGGAAATTGTGGCTGTTGGTCCCCATGAACAGCTCGTAAAAGACGGCGGACTCTATGCCCGCTTGGCTAAACTGCAATTTACCGAAGGCGCGGCTCTATAGCTGGTCCCCACGTTTTGGGGTTGAAATAAGAGCCTGTTCCATTAGATTTTCTTTTAGGCACAATGAGTGTAGCGTCCATAAAGGGAGTTTATTATGGGACTTTGGAATTTTGTTAAAAACGCGGGTAAATCAGTATTTGGCGGGGCAGATGCCGCACCTTCTGAGGACGCATTGAAAAAAGAAATTGAAGAGCTCGGTCTTGATGCGTCTGGCGTTGATATTTCCGTTGATGGCGACACTGTCAAAGTAGGCGGCGCAGCCGTCAGCCAAGAGATGAAAGAAAAAATCATCTTGGCGGTGGGCAATGTTGAAGGCGTTGCTGCGGTTGAAGACAGCGCAGGTGGCGATGATCCGAAATTCCACACTGTGGAAAAAGGCGATACGCTTTGGGCCGTATCAGAAAAAGCGCTCGGCAATGGCGCGCGTTACATGGAAATTTTTGAGCACAACAAGCCAATGCTCAAAGATCCTGACCTCATCTACCCTGGTCAAGTACTTCGCATTCCTGAGTAATCTCAGACAAATAGATATAGCTTTAAGGCGTCCTTCGGGGCGCCTTTTTGTCTTTACGCAACGTTTTTGCGTCCACGATTGCCTGCGGGACTTGCCAATATGACGCCGAGAGGCCATCCTCTTTTAAAAACCGCGCGGAACAATCACGCGTGGAAGGGAGATAAAATATGCCAAGATATACGTTTACGTCAAACGCGGATTGCCGCGAGGCGGAAAATCAAAAGCCGTTTTCGGAACGCAACATACCGGCCACGATGTATGATGCGCTCACCGAAGTGACCAATAGCTATGGGGATCGTCCCGCTGTGAGCTATCAGATCACGTCTGGCCCGAAAGATAAGGTTGAGACCCTGACATGGCGCGAACTGCGCGCGAAATCCGTTCAGGCGGCCAATATGTTTCGCGACCTTGGTATCGGGGAAAGCGACGTGGTTGCGCTTTTGGTGCCAAACGCCAATGAAACACTTTATGCACTTTTGGGTGGATCAATCGCGGGCATTGTGAACCCGATCAACCCGCTTTTGGATGCAGAGCAAATCGCAGGCATTCTGGACGAAACCGGAGCCAAGGTTCTTGTGACGCTAAAATCCTTCCCAAAAACGGATGTCGCGCAGAAAGCCGCAGAAGCCATTTCCATGTCAAAAGGGACCGTAACATCGGTTCTTGAAATTGACCTTCTGCGCTATCTGACGCCACCAAAATCATGGATTGTGCCATTGATCCGCCCGAAAAACCCTGTGTCACATGGGGCACGTGTGCTGGGCTTTAATGCGCAGATGGCCAAATATCCAAGTGACGCCCTCACATGGGAGGAAAGCAAAGCGGACCGTGTGGCTGCATATTTCCACACTGGCGGGACCACAGGTACCCCCAAAGTCGCACAGCATAAATATTCTGGCATGATGTATAATGGCTGGTGCGGGGCGGCGCTTCTTTATGATGTGGAAGATGTGATCATTTGTCCTTTGCCATTGTTCCACGTGTTTGCAGTTTACCCGATCCTTATGGGCGCAATTCAAGCCGGAAGCCATGTCGTGTTCCCAACACCTGCGGGCTACCGCGGGGATGGGGTGTTCGACAATTTCTGGAAGTTGATCGAACGCTATAAAGTGACCTTTATCATCACGGTGCCAACTGCAATTTCCGCGTTGATGCAACGCCCTGTTGATGCGGATGTATCGAGCTTGAAACGTGCGTTTTCGGGCTCTGCGCCTTTGCCGGTTGAACTCTATCATCGGTTTGAAAAATCCACAGGTGTGACCATTGTGGAAGGCTATGGCCTCACTGAGGCGACCTGCCTTGTGTCGTGTAACCCTGCAGATGGTGAGAAGAAAATCGGCTCCGTTGGTGTGGCGCTTCCTCATAACAATGTGCGGGTCCTCAACTGTGATGAGGCGGGCAATGTGATCAAAGAATGCGAAACCGATGAAATTGGTGAAATTTGCGTTTCAAATCCAGGGGTCTGGGTTGGGCATACCTATACGGAGGCCGACAAAAATATTGGCGCCTTTGCGGATGGGTCCCATTACCGGACTGGGGACCTCGGTCGGATTGATGAGGATGGCTATATCTGGATTACAGGACGTGCCAAGGACCTCATCATTCGCGGCGGGCATAATATCGATCCTGCTGAGATTGAAGAGGCGCTCGCAGGCCACGAAGCGGTTGCTTTTGCAGGCGCGATTGGTCAGCCAGATAGCTTTGCCGGTGAACTCCCATGTGTCTATGTGGAGCTTGTCGATGGCGCAGAGGTAACAGAAGGCGAACTTGTGAAATTTGCACGCAAGCATGTTCATGAACGTGCCGCGCATCCCAAGTATCTCGAGATTTTGGATGAACTGCCAAAAACGGCTGTTGGCAAAGTCTTTAAGCCTGATCTTCGAAAAATGGCGATCACGCGGGTCTATAACGCGCATCTGGCAGATAATGGATTTGCCGCCGAAGTGGTGGACGTGATTGATGATAAAAAACGCGGCCTCGTGGCGCGGCTCGTCAAAACAGGGGAGGTCGACGAAGAGGCGCTCGGTCATTCCTTGGGTGAGCATACACGGCCTTGGGAATGGGCCGATTGATCAAACTGTTAAACGCGCCTTCGGGCGCGTTTATTCATTGTCATAAAGGGTTTTGAGCGCACCGCGCTGCAACACCAAAATCCGCGCCAGCAAAATCATGACAAATGATGATATAAGCGCGGTTTCTTCGCTGACATACTGTTGCAGAAGAATAAAAAGCCCCCCGCCGATAAGCGACAACGTCGCATAGAGATCCTCTTTCAAAACACTGGGTGTCACATTGCAAAGCACATCGCGGATCATGCCGCCTGCGGTTCCTGTCACACAGCCTAAGATGATCGAGGGAATGACCCCGATACCTGCGGATTGCGCGATTTGCACACCAGAAAGCGTAAAAAGCGCAAGCCCAATCGCATCAAGATGCATCAAGAGCGCGTGGCGCTTGCCTGTGCCTTCTTGCATGGTCACGGCAAGGGCGTAGGTGGCAATGGCGATGGGGATCGCCACAAGGATGTAGCGAATATCTTCAACCCAAAAAACAGGGGTGCGCCCGATGAAAAGATCACGGAGCGTCCCGCCGCCCATGCCCGCGGCGATGGCCAAAACCGTGGCCCCAAATAGATCGAGGCCAAATCGGCGCGCTTGGATGGCTGCTGAGGCCGCCATCACAGCCGTGGCAAGAAGCGATAAGATGAGGCTCAAGAGTGTGAATGACATGATGATCCGCCCTGTAAATCCTGACTGGTTCCCCCCGTTTTTAGCATAGGATGCGGGGGCTGGTAAGGCTGTTTGGGCTTATCGCTTTAAGGCGGGTATATGAGCGGGGCGCAATGTGGTGAATTCCTTAAACGGAACGGCCCTGGCATAGAGAAACCCTTGCTGGTGATGGCATCCTTGTGCAATTAATGCGTCGCGTTGTTCAAGGGTTTCGACGCCTTCTGCGATGATTTTTAGATTGAGCGCCTGGCCCATATTGATCACACCACGAGTGAGTTTCTCATTGCCTTTTTGATGGATAAGGGAGCGGTCCAGTTTGATGCAATCAATGGGGTGTTTACTGAGACGTGCAATGTTTGAATAGGCAATACCGAAGTCATCAATAGCAAGAGAATATCCCATATTAACAATTGATTGAAGCATTTTCTTAAAGCGTCTATCGCCGAGGTGCAGCGCGCTTTCCGTGAGCTCAATTTGAAAGTTTTCTGGATTAATACCTGACATGTTTGCAAACTGTTTTAACCGTTGAATAAGATCATTTTCATGAAATTGTAGCGGTGAAACATTAACCGAAAGCCGGTAGGGTTTGAGTTCATCTGGAAGGTCAAGATAGGATTGAAACACACGTTCCAATACCCAGTGCCCGACCTTTGAAATGAGCCCTGTGGTTTCGGCAATGGGAATGAACTCACTTGGTCGGATGTCATGGCCATCTCGTGCGGACATCCGCGCGAGCGCTTCTGCGCCTGTGATAATTCCATGTTCAAGATCAACCTGCGGTTGGAAGAACAGTTGCAACCCACCGTTATCGGCGGTCAAATTGTAGATGAGCTCGGCCTCGATATCGAGGGCGCGCTGGCGCTTTTTGGCCAAGCGCTCTTTGAAAATGGCGATGTTGCCGCCACCTTTGGCCTTCACCTCATAAAGCGCCAGATCTGCTTTGATTAAGAGATCATCAAAAGATGTCGGGGCCGCGTGTGGGGGGATAACAATCATGCCCATGCTCGCGTCGATGGGAAATTCATGGCGATCCACCCGCGCGGGCACTTTGAGGATCTCAATGAAATCGAGAATAAGGCGTTTTATTTTTTTGGTTTTCTTCTTTGTCTTTAAGAGAATACAGAACTCATCCCCGCCCAATCGCCCAAGGAGCGCCCCCCTTGGAAAGAAATCTTTGGCACGGTTCGCGACTTCTTTTAGGATTTCATCCCCTGCTGCATGGCCAGAGGTATCATTGATGAATTTGAAGCGATCCAGATCGAATAATATAAGATAGGCATTGACCTCTTCTTCGATGGCATCTTGGATGAAGCGATCTGCGTTATTGGCAAAATAGGTCCGGTTGTAGAGTTTGGTCAAAGAGTCGTGATTGGCCAAATGTTCAACCGCGCGCTTGGCGTTTTCTTTTTCTGTGATGTCAATTTCGGTTAGCAATAGGGTTTGCCCGCCTGTCACGGCGTCATAGCTTGTGCGGGCTTCTATTTCATGAATACGCGGCCCGCGATACGTCATCACCTCTGTGACCAATTGGGCGTCGATGCCTGCTTTTAAACCCCCTGTTAAGGTGGCAAGAGTGCTTTTGGATAAAATCCGATTGCGCAGGTTCGTGCCTTCGCCTGAAAACGCATTAAGTGCCGCGGGGTTGGCATAAATGCAGGCGCCAGTGGCATCATAATTTGACACCATCGCATTGGTATAAAGAAGAGCCTGTGACCCGCGAAGGATCTCAGGAGGTTGGCTATCGGCGGATTCCGCTTCACATAGGAGCGCCATTTCCCCCGCTTCGGTAATGCAGCCGCGAAAACGACATAAGACGGATTTTGGCTGCCCATTGGGATAGACGGTCCATGTTTCATCGAAAATACCGCCGCTCCAGAATTCATGCTGATATTGTTTGAGCCGCGTTCGAACTGAGCTCGACATGTCAGCGCCCATATCCCGTTCTAGCAGTTCGCTGAGGCTTTTAGCCTCCCAAAGTGCCAGCGCGGGGTCGTTGGCCCACAATATCCGTGAATTGTCGATATCAAACACCCATACGCAAAAGCGGCTCGCCTCATACGCGATGAGATCACTTTCGTTTATTGAACCACCTTGCCGACTTTTGTTGCCGTGAAACAAGCGGGTGTAATGTGTCGTAGATTGGGGTCGGTAGAGATGAAATGCCATATAGCCTGTGTGAGTAAGGAAGATTAACAATTGATTAATATTGGTCGAATACACAAATGTATTTTCCAGAGAAGCCGCTGAAATTATTGCATAAACGAAAAACTATGACGGTTTGTACGCGTCAATAACGTAGGATATTATGTGGTTTGGTAGGTCCCAAAACCGCTTTGCGCAAAGATTAACGGTGCGCCCTTTGAGATTTCAAAACGCTCCACAGCACCAACTATGATTGAGTGGTCCCCTGCATCAACTTTATTATATTGTCGGCATTCAAATCGCGCAAGGCTCTTCTCTAAGAGAGGAACACTGTGGTTTCCTCTTTGCCAAGGGCACAGGGAAAAATCGTCACCAGAGCGCGCAAAATGTTTGGCAAGAGGGGCTTGTTCAGCCTCTAGAACATGAATGGCAAAATAGGGGGCTTGGGTGAACGCGTCACACCGTTTGGATCCTTTTCCCGCGCACCAAAGAACCAAAGCAGGGTCCAATGAGACGGAAGAAAAGCTATTGGCTGTCATGGCCAAAGGGCCGATTTCGCTATCGCATGTCACAATGACGACGCCTGTCGCGAATTGAGCAAAAGCCTGTTTTAAGTCCGTGAAGTCAGTGGTCATTGGCGGTGTCGCACCCAGATTAGAATCGTTCAATCATAAAGACTGGTTTTGGCGCAGTGGTAAAGAGGTTTTCAAGGCGCGCGTGCGTTTCGATCTTAAGGACCGTCGCCAACGTCAATGCTTTGATTGCAGAGCGCGGCAAAGCGGGCTACATCACGTATGAGCTAGCGAAAGGATAGGCAATGACTTGGGTGGACAAATTTGACGGCCTTGCGCGTTTGGCCCCTGCAATTAAAGCTGAGCTCCTTGATCACGCAAAAATCATGACATTGCCCAAAGATACGGTTGTATTTGGGCCAGGCAAAGCCCCTGAAAACATGTTGTTTTTGCTCTCAGGTGCGGTCCGGGTTAGCCAAACATCCGAAAATGGACGCGAAATCGTTTTATACCGTGTGCGCGCGGGGGAAAGCTGTGTCCTGACAACGGCGTGTTTGCTGGCCTATGAAGATTATAGCGCAGAAGGGGTGACCGAAGAAACCTCCACCGCGGCGGCCGTGCCGCGTCATGTTTTTGATGATTTGATTGCTTCCAGCCCAGAGTTCCGCGCTTTTGTGTTTCGGGCCTATTCCAAACGGATCACCAATTTATTTGTTGTCATCGAAGAGGTGGCGTTTCAGCGCATCGATATTCGTCTGGCCCATAAGCTTGTGGAGCTGATGGATGCAGGGCATTCAATCGCCAGCACGCATCATCAAATGGCGATTGAACTTGGTACAGCGCGAGAAGTCGTATCACGCCAGCTTCAGGAATTTCAACGCCGTGGCTGGGTGCATTTGTCGCGCGGTAGCATTCAGATTACGGATCTTGCGGCGGTTCAAGGGCTTGCAAACAGTCATTAGATATGCAAATTTGTGAATGTATTTCTGAAACATCACATGTTACGGAAAGACAGCGCGTGTGATTTTATATCACAAACAGGATTAAAGGAAATAAAACCAATGACCTATGGGTGTTTGGTTGTCTTTTCTATGGATAGGGCGTGGCGGTGCGCGACGCTGAGAGAATGAGGAAATGCAATGGAAACGGAATTCACGCCCTATGCGGCGCTGATTGGGGGGGGCTTAATTGGTTTGGCCTCGGTATTATTAATGGCGTTTCACGGCCGTATTTTTGGCGCGAGCGGGCTTTTGTCTGGGTTGGTTTTTCCAGCAAGCTCCTCAGACTGGTCCTGGCGGGCGGTGCTATTTGTTGGCATGCTCATGGGGCCATTGGCCTATTTTGCGATCTTTGCCAAAATGCCTGACATCAGCATGCCCATCGGGCGGGTCCCAATGATGATTGGTGGCTTTATTGTCGGCATTGGGGTGACGCTTGGATCGGGGTGTACATCGGGCCATGGGGTTTGCGGTATGGCACGGCTAAGCCCACGTTCGATTGTCGCCACGGTAACGTTTATGATTTTCACAGCGCTCACGGTTTATATCGTGCGTCACGTCGTGGGAGTTGCGTCATGAAACTTCTTTCTTTGTTTGTCATCGGTGTGATTTTTGGTTTGGGCATTTCCCTCTCAGGCATGGGTAACCCCGCAAAAGTCGTGAACTTTTTTGATTTTGCAGGCACGTGGGATCCAAGCCTTATCTTCGTTATGGGCGGGGCGTTGGTTGTCACTTTTATTGGCTATAAATTCGTCTTAGGTTGGAAAAATCCAATCTTTTCGCCACATTTCTTTGTTCCTAGCAATACAAATATTGATTTTAGACTG
>JBMYYE010000067.1:0-12799 GCA_049609065.1 Halocynthiibacter sp. | reverse complement strand
CACGCAAGATTTTCCATGCCATATAAAGCAGATATAGAACGCCAAGGTATTTGATCATCTGAAATGCCAGCGCACTGGTGTGTAAAAGTGCGGCTAAGCCAACCACGCTGGCCAGTGCTGCGGGAACAATACCAAGAGTGCATCCAAAAGCAGCAGAGATCGATGATCGAAAGCCACGACCAAGCCCGATGGCGAGCGTATAAATCACGCCCGTTCCTGGCATCACCACCACAACAAATGAGGTTAGAAAAAATTCAATCGACATAGCATCCTCCTACACACTCAATCATACCGTGTTTTGTGCAAAGAAAAAGGGGCCTACCCGAAGGTGGCCCCAGTTTCGCTGATCAGGCTTATAATTGTACCGCTCAGATTTTAGTGCCTGCTCCTGATCCGCGTCAAGGGCGACCGCAGCCGCCCCAGAACTCTAGCTACAGCCTGTGGTGCCGCCACAGGTGTTGCATTTCATACATGTGCCATTGCGCACGAGGGTGTAGTTGCCACAATCTCCACATGGATCACCTTCATAGCCTTGCATTTTGGCTTTGGTGCGCTCATCCATTGTCATGGACACGGTTGATGTTTCCGCGCTCGGGGCCGCCATGGTCACGGTTTCGGACACCGTTTCTGTGGCTTGGATGGTGACATTTGACAATTCGTCCCCACCGCCACGCAAAGCCGCCAAATCTTGTGGCACGCGTTTGCGAAGATACCCAGTGGAAGAGATTTGCTTTAACACTTCCAAGGATTTTGTTGCAGCTGTTTCGCTCACATCTTGGACGTTTGAAACGCCTTCTTCTTCGCCGCGGCCAAGATCATCAAATGAGGCCCCTTGTGGTTTCACATGGGCCAAATCGGTGCGATCGAGGTAAGACACAGCCAATTCACGGAAGATGTAATCCAAAATCGACGTTGCATTTTTGATGCTGTCATTGCCTTGGACCATGCCGGCTGGCTCAAATTTGGTGAAGGTGAACGCGTCAACGAATTCTTCGAGCGGCACCCCATATTGCAGCCCCACAGAGACCGCGATGGCGAAGTTGTTCATCATCGCGCGGAAGCCTGCGCCCTCTTTATGCATATCGATAAAGATTTCGCCCAGGTTGCCGTCTTCGTATTCGCCTGTACGCAAGTACACTTTGTGGCCGCCAACGGTGGCTTTTTGAGTGTAACCTTTACGGCGCTCAGGCATTTTTTCGCGGTGGGATGTCTTGATGATTTCCTTCACCACGATTTTTTCGACGATTTTTTCAGCCAAAGTAACGGCTTTTTCCTCATTCGATCCGTTTTCAAGGATCTCAGCGGCCTCGTCATCATCCTCAACCAAAGCTGCTGCCAAAGGTTGGCTCAATTTCGACCCATCACGGTAGAGCGCGTTGGCTTTGATGCCCAAAGACCAAGACAATTCATAAGCGGCCTTACAATCCTCAACGGTTGCATCATTTGGCATGTTGATGGTTTTGGAAATGGCCCCTGAAATGAACGACTGCGCCGCCGCCATCATGTGGATATGGCTGTCCACAGACAAGAACCGTTTGCCTTTCTTGCCGCATGGGTTGGCGCAATCAAAGATGGCGATGTGTTCCTCTTTGAGATGCGGCGCGCCTTCCAATGTCATGGTGCCGCAGACGTGGTCATTCGCCAGATCGATATCTTCGCGTGTAAAGCCAAGGTGACGGAGCAAGTTGAAGTTCGGATCCATCAATTTTTCAGCAGGAATGCCCAAGACATTTGTGCAGAATTCTTCGCCTAAGGTCCACTGATTGAACACGAATTTGATGTCAAACGCTGTTGGAAGCGCGGCTTCGATTTTATCAATTTCAGCTTGACCAAACCCATGCCCGATGAGGGATGTGTGGTTGATACCGGGTGCATTGCCGATTGTGCCGTGGCCCACTGCGTAAGAAATAATTTCTTCGATTTCCGCAGAGCCATAGCCCAATTTTGCAAGAGCTGATGGCACGGAACGGTTGATGATTTTGAAATATCCACCACCAGCGAGTTTCTTAAATTTCACAAGTGCGAAATCTGGCTCAATCCCGGTTGTGTCACAATCCATCACCAAACCAATGGTGCCCGTTGGCGCAATCACAGAGGTTTGCGCATTGCGATACCCGTGTTTTTCCCCCAAGAGGAGCGCCTCATCCCAAGCACTTTTGGCAAGTTCAACAAGCGTGCGGTCAGGGCAGTTTACCTGATCCAATGGCACAGGCTTAATGGCGAGTTTGTCATACCCATTCTTTTTACCATAAGCGGCATTGCGATGGTTGCGAATGACGCGCAGCATATGGTCTTCGTTGCGCTTATAGCCCGAAAATGGACCAAGCTCAGACGCCATTTCCGCAGATGTCGCATACGACACACCGGTCATAATCGCCGTCAATGCCCCACAAAGCGCGCGGCCCTCATCACTGTCATAGCTGTAGCCCATATTCATCAACAGGCCACCGATATTTGCATAGCCAAGGCCAAGCGTCCGGAAATCATAAGAATACTGCGCGATGTTTGGCGATGGGAACTGCGCCATTGTCACAGAGATTTCCAACGTCAACGTCCAAAGGCGCGTTGCATGCATATAGTCTTCGACTTGGAACACGTCATCTTTGAGGAAAGTGAGCAAGTTCATAGAGGCCAAGTTACAGGCCGTGTCATCCAAGAACATATATTCAGAACACGGGTTTGAGCCGCGAATTTCGCCATCTTCTGGGCATGTGTGCCACGCATTCACCGTGTCGTGATATTGGATACCAGGATCGGCACAGGCCCATGCGGCGTGCCCCACTTGTTCCCACAAATCACGGGCTTTGATTGTCTTAGCCACTTTGCCATCGGTGCGGTTCAAAAGCGCCCAATCCGCATCCTCATTCACGGCTTCTAAAAACGCATCGGTGACACGGATAGAGTTGTTGGAATTTTGGCCAGAGACGCTTGAATAGGCTTCTGAATCCCAATCCGTATCATAGGTCGGGAACTCAATTGAGGAATAGCCTTGTTTTGCGTAATCCAATACGCGTTTTACGTATGTCTCAGGGATTGCGACTTTTTTCGCACCGCGGATCGCCGTTTTCAACGCGCCGTTATGGGCGGGATCGTAGGCATCTTCTTCTTTGCCATCCCATGTGCGGATTGCTTCGAACAATTCATTGAGCTTGGCTTCGTGCATCTTGGAACCCGCTACGATGGACGCAACTTTTTGCTCCTCTAGCACCTTCCAGTTGATGAACTCTTCAATATCAGGGTGGTCCGCATCACAGATCACCATCTTTGCCGCACGGCGCGTTGTGCCGCCCGATTTAATGGACCCCGCCGCACGGTCACCAATTTTCAAGAACCCCATAAGACCAGAGGAGTTCCCGCCACCAGACAAGCTCTCGCCAGCGGCACGCAAGCTAGAGAAGTTCGTCCCTGTACCTGAACCATATTTGAAAAGCCGCGCCTCACGCACCCAAAGATCCATGATCCCACCATCAGACACAAGGTCATCAGACACGGATTGAATAAAGCACGCATGTGGCTGTGGGTGCTCATAAGCGGAGCTAGAACGGGTCAATTTACCCGTCTTAAAATCTACATAATGGTGACCTTGGCTCGGGCCATCAATGCCGTAAGCCCAGTGAAGGCCAGTGTTAAACCATTGTGGGGAATTGGGGGCTGCCCGTTGGCTCGCCAACATATGGCGCATTTCATCGAAATAGGCCTGTGCGTCGGCTTCGGTGGTGAAATAGCCACCTTTCCAGCCCCAATAGGTCCAAGCGCCAGCCAAACGATCAAACACTTGCTTTGAGGACGTCTCACCAGAGAAGCGCTCGTCTTCTGGCAGTTTTGAAAGCGCGGCTTCATCTGGCACAGAGCGCCACAAAAATTCAGGCACGCCTTTTTCTTTGACCTTCTTCGACACCGCCGGAACGCCAGCTTTGCGGAAATATTTCTGCGCAATCACATCAGAGGCCACTTGTGACCAGCTTGATGGCACTTCGACATCATCTAGCTTGAAAACAATGGATCCATCTGGGTTCCGAATTTCGGACAATACGGTGGTGAATTCCAACTCTTTATATGCGTCCGCGCCTGCTTTTGTGAATTTACGCTCAATTTTCATATTCTTGTAACCGTCCCTGACTACGTTCCGCGTTCATGCGGATTATTTTAAAAACCGTATTTCCTTACTGACCGTGCAGTTTACTGGCGCGCAGACCTCTCACAGGTCTTTTTTAATCAAAACTCAGGCTGCATTCGGCGCCAAAACACCGCGACTGACAGAGCACTGAGTTCCACATAAAAACACGGAACCAATCTGGCTGCGCCTTCGAAATCTACCCCCATAGTTTCCAAAGGAAGGAAATATTAATGAAACAAGCCACCCAGCAACCACTACATGTTGTGGCCAACCAGCTTGCTCACACAAATTGACGTATATAAGGGCCCAAGGTCAACGAATTTATTTCAAAAATATGAAAAGTTTTGTATTGACCAAAAATTTTCAACATTTGAGATATTTGCGCGTTATGATTCATCCCCAGCCCAATCCGCAAACTCAGAATAGAGCACCTCACCGCGGATAGATTCTAGCCAAGGCGCAAGGCCCCGAAAAAGATCATTTTTTTGCAGTTTGCCAGAAGTCTAAAGCAATATCTTAAAGACATGATCTCTAAAATTATCCACAGGTTCTGTTTTGAGAACTACGAAAGCGTGCATTGCAGGGACATGGGTACCCTCGTTGATGCTGTCATGAAAATTATACAATTCCGACCTTCAGCGATTCTCAGAGTTTTACAACAGAGACCTTCAAAATTGAAAATTCGGCCCCAAAGCGCCTCTTATAGCAACCACTACATATAGTGGCACCTCAACACCAAACCACAACGGGCACGAAAAACGGTGTGCGGCAATTCGTGGAATAAGCCCGAGAGTTTTTTAACTCACACAGTTTTATATCCCTTGAAGGGAAATAAAATAACTGTGTCTCATAGGTTTTTATGAAAATGGTCGGGACGGCAAGATTCGAACTTGCGACCCCCTGTACCCAAAACAGGTGCGCTACCAGGCTGCGCCACGCCCCGACTGAGGCACTCTCTAATGGGTGTTTTCGCGAATGAAAACCCCCAATTTGCATTCATTTTACAATACAGGGATTTTCTGGTGAAAATTCTTTTATTTCATGATGGAAAACCCGATCTCCGTGCTGGATATTTCTCGCTTGTACCTGCCCCGCCGCAATTTCAACCACATAGGCCACAGGCACGCGAGATGGAATCAAGCTCAGATCATGAGGGCGTGCGTTTTGGTGCACCGTTTGGATCACCCCCTTTGCATCTACAAAGAGCAAATCGAGCGGCACATAGGTGTTTTTCATCCAAAACGCGACAGGCGCCGTTTTCCCCATCACAAAAAGCATGGCAAAATCTGGCGCGATCTCACGGCGAAACATCAACCCTTTTTGACGATCCGCGAATGTATTTGCGATCTCCGCGCTAAAAATATGGGTGTCATCCGCCGTTAGGATTGTGAGGTCCCGCGCAGCACAAGACAACGCTGCCTCCCCTCGTCCAAAAATGGATAGGCACAACACCAAAAACAGGGCACTATATACTAGGCGAAAAAACATCGCGGTCCTTTAGGGATAGAGCCGCGCCACAGACCATGGATCCGTTACGGCCGCGCGTTCGAATTTAAACCGGTTATGCAGGCGAAATTCACCATCTGCCCAGAGTTCAATTTCCAGTGGCGCAATACGGTATCCGCCCCAAAAATCAGGACGCGGGGGATTCGCCATAAATTTTGTGCCATATTTTGCCGCCCGCGCGACCAAAGTTGCGCGACCATCCAAAACCTGTGACTGTTTTGACGCCCATGCACCGACCCGGCTTTTGAGAGAGCGGGATTGAAAATACGCATCTGCCTTGGCACCGTCTTCACGGCTCACAATGCCACGCACGCGTACCTGACGGCGCAGCGATTTCCAGTGCATAACGAAAGCCGCACATCCTGCGCCTTCGATTTCTTTGGCCTTTTGGCTTTCATAATTCGTATAAAAAACAAAGGCATCATCTTCGATATCTTTCAAAAGCACCATACGCACATTCGGAAGTCCCGCCGCATCAACCGTTGAAAGGGCAATGGCGTTGGGATCGTTCGGTTCGGTTTTTTCAGCCTCAGACAGCCACCTGCGCGCAATGTCAATTGGGTTTTCGCCTGCAAAAATTCCGCTTCGATCGCTCATAGATATCCTCATTTGTTATCTTATGCCTATAAAGCGCCGATAAATCCCAAGACGCAAGAGGGCCCATGGGTTGATGCAAGGGAAACTTTGCCCTAAACCCTCCTATAACATTCGGAAACCAAAATTTGAGGGGCATTCCATGAAACTTCTTGAGGGTAAACGCGGCCTAATTATGGGCGTCGCCAACGACAAATCCATTGCTTGGGGCATTGCCCAAGCCTGCCACGAACAAGGGGCGGAGCTTGCCTTTACCTATATGGGGGATGCGTTCAAAAAACGTGTTGAACCCATGGCCGCCAGCCTTGGGGTTGATACGCTCATTGATTGTGATGTCTCTGATGAAGCGTCAATCGATGCTGCATTTTCCGAGATTGAGAAAAAATGGGGCAAGCTTGATTTTATCGTGCATGCGATTGGCTTCTCAGACAAAGGCGAACTTCGGGGACGCTATGTTGATACGAGCCGCGCGAATTTCAACATGACCATGGATGTGTCTTGCTATTCCTTCACGGCGGTTGTTCAGCGGGCTGAAAAATTAATGGTTGATGGCGGGTCTGCAATCACGCTTACCTATTATGGTGCGGAACAGGTTATGCCACATTATAATGTCATGGGTGTGGCCAAGGCCGCGCTTGAGGCGTCCGTCAAATATCTGGCCGAAGATTTAGGCAAGAAAAACATCCGCGTGAATGCAATCTCCGCAGGGCCGATTAAAACTTTGGCTGCTTCTGGCATTGGTGATTTCCGCTATATCATGAAGTGGAACGAATTGAATTCGCCGCTCCGTCGCAATGTCACCCAAGAAGAAGTTGGAAAATCCGCGCTTTATCTTTTGTCTGATCTTGGATCTGGTGTGACGGGGGAGAACCTGCATGTGGATGCAGGGTATCATGTTGTTGGCATGAAAGCCGTTGACGCCCCAGATATCGACGCGGTTACCGGCCGCAAATAGCGGCTTTGGCTGCGTTTTCGCCCAAAATCGCGATTGCATAAGTAAGGAACGAACATGACTGACCGCTTGCCACATGAAAAAGGGTTTCACATCAGCTGGGACCAAATCCACCGCGACAGCCGCGCCCTTGCGTGGCGTTTGGACGGCAAAGGTCCAAATGATGGCGCATGGAAAGCCATCGTCGCCATCACCCGTGGCGGCATGGCCCCTGCGATGATTATTTCACGTGAATTGGATGTGCGGACGGTGGATACGATTTCCGTAAAATCCTACGATCACCAAGCTCAATCCTCGGCCAGCGTGCTCAAATCCCCAGATCGCGATCTGATGGGGGATGGTGAAGGGGTGTTGATCATTGATGACCTCGTCGATAGCGGAAAGACCCTCGAATTGGTGCGTGACTTGTTTCCCAAAGCGCATTTTGCAACGGTTTATGCCAAACCCAAAGGCCGCCCAATGGTGGATACATTCATCACTGAAGTGAGCCAAGACACATGGATTTTCTTCCCGTGGGACATGGCATTGCAATATGTCGAACCTTACCGCGGCAAGGACTGATTTTTTCATTGACGCCTGACGGGTGACGCGCGACGCTCCACCAAAGAGTAAGGAACGTCATGTATCAGAATACAAACATGAAAAACACGGCATCGCCCCCTGTGATGGAGGCGCGCCGATGGCTGGATGCGGTGGATATCCCCGCTGATCGCCCCCTCCTCAACGTGAGCCAAGCCGCCCCAACCGCCCCGCCGCCTATCGGGTTGCGTCAAGCGATTGCGGATGCCGCCCTTAGCCAAGATGAAACCCATCTTTATGGTGCTGTTTTGGGGCGCCCTGATCTACGGGCCCGCTTTGCGCAAGTCACCAACAGCCACTTTAAAACATCCACCCTCACCGCCGATCACGTGGCAATCACCGCCGGTTGCAATCAAGCCTTCGCCGCGGCAACGGCGGCGCTTGCTGAGGCAGGCGATGAAATCCTCATCCCGACCCCATGGTATTTCAACCATAACATGTGGCTCGATATGCAAGGGATCAAGACGGTCGCCTTGCCAACGGGCGATACGCTTGTCCCGTCTATTGATGTGGCCAAAGCCCGTATCACGGATAAAACCCGCGCGATTTTACTGGTCACGCCCAATAATCCAGGTGGGGTTGAATACCCACCTGCCCTTATTGATGCGTTTTTTGAGCTGTGCAAAGCCCATGGCATTGCGCTCATCATTGATGAAACCTACCGCGATTTTGCCCAATCTGCGGCCCCAGCCCATCACCTTTTTGATCGCTCGGATTGGCAAGAGACGCTTATTCAACTTTATTCCTTTTCAAAGGCTTATCGCCTGACGGGGCACCGTGTTGGGGTGATTATGGCCGGTCGGCAGCTCCTTCCCGAAATTGAAAAGTTTCTGGATACAGTCACGATTTGCCCCAATCAGCTTGGTCAAATTGGGGCCCTATGGGGGCTCAATAACCTTAAGGATTGGAAAGCAAGCGAACGCGACGAAATCCTTGCCCGCCGCCAAGCCATGATCGATGGCTTTGCCCAAGTGCCGGACTGGAACCTTTTAGGTTGCGGTGCCTATTTTGCATATGTTCAACACCCGTTTAAGGCCCCCTCAGAGGAGATCGCAAAAGGCCTCCTCAAGGATCAATCCATCCTGATGTTGCCGGGCACCATGTTCAAACCCGCAACAGATCCAACCGGCGCGCGGGAACTGCGGATTGCGTTTGCCAATATCGATCTCAGCCAAATTGCCATATTTTTTGAGCGATTAAAGGCCTTTCAGCCTACCAGCTCTTGCCCCTCATAGTGGCTTGGCGTAAAGACGACTGAACACTTATACACCTGATACGATAGGGCCTGACATGTCTGAAAAACCCAAGAGCAAAGCCAGCCAATTTTTTGTAGGCATCATGTTTTTGATGATCATTGTGGGGCTTTCGGGCTTTGGCGTAACCAATTTTGGCGGCGGCGTAACCGCCGTGGCCACCGTTGGCGACAGCGAAATCAGCACCGATGAATATTACCGCGCTATGACGCAAGAAATGAACGCGCTTTCAGCCCAGACAGGATCACGCATTCCCTTTGCCACTGCAAAACAATTTGGGCTCGATGCGCGGGTGCTTGAAACCTTAATCAACCAAGCCACGTTAGATCATGAAACAGGGCGCATTGGCGTGTCTATTGGCAATGAAGCCGTGCGTGATCAGCTTCTGGCAATTCCACAATTCCAAAGCCTAAGCGGCGGATTTGATCGGGATGCGTACCGAATGACCTTGGAAAACATCGGAAGTTCCGAGTCGGAATTTGAAAACAACTTGCGCCGTGATGCAGCGCGCGCGCTCACGCAAACAGCGCTTTTCTCAGCGGTCGAAGCCTCCCCAGAGGCGTTGGATATTTTGACAAACTATACGCTTGAAACACGGGATTTCACATGGGCCCGTCTCGATCAAAGCAACATTGACCCAATTGCACCCGCTGATGACGCAACGCTCATGACGTATTACACGGCCAACCCTGAGGCTTTCACCGCCCCTGAGAAAAAACGCCTCACCTATGTGAGCCTCACACCAGAGATGCTCCTCGAGACGATTGACGTTGCTGAAACCGAGCTTAAAACCATCTATGAAGAACGTGCCGATCTCTATCAGCGGCCTGAACGCCGCCTCGTTGAGCGCATTGTTTTCAATAGCTTAGATGATGCAAAAGCAGCGGATGAAGCCCTTCGCTCGGGTCAAAAGACCTTTGAAACTGTCGTTCGTGATTTAGGGTTAACGCTTGCAGATATCGATCTTGGCGATGTGGGGATTGAAGAGCTAGATAAAGCGGCTCGTGACACCATTTTTAAAATGGACACCGCTGGCGTAACCCCCATGATTGAAACCGATTTGGGGCCAGCAATTTACCGTATGAACTCCGTGATTGCGGCGCTCAACACACCGTTTGATGATGTGAAAGCGGAGCTCAAACGTGAATTTGGACTTGATCAAGCACGCCGTGAAATCGACGCGCAAATCAGCGAGATAGAAGACCTCGTTGCAGGCGGCAGCACCCTTGAAGAGATCCAAGAAGATAGCCCAATGGTTCTTGCCACGATGGATTGGTTTGAAGAGGCTGACGCCCCCCTCAACCGCTACGATAGCTTCCGCGAAGCAGCGCGTGCCGCTTCTGAAGATAGCTTTCCTGAAATCATCGAATTGGATGATGGCGGCATTTTCCTTTTGCGTCAGGACGAAATCATTGCGCCCAAACTCGCAGCCTTTGAAGACAGCAAAGCCCTAGCGGCCATGCTTTGGGCCGAAGCCGAGCTTAAATCACGTCTGAATGCAAAAGCTGATGAGGTCATGACACAGCTTAGCAACGGCCAAAGCCTCGATGCGCTTGGGTTAACCAGCTATGTAGAAGAGGCCCTTTCACGTACAGATTTTGTGGCGAACGCCCCTGACCGTCTGGTGACAGAGGTATTCGGATTAGAGGCGAATGGCACAGTGAAACTTGATCTTGCCAATGCTGTTGTGGTCGCCCAACTCACCGCCACAAACGCTGTGGACCCCACAAGTGACGCCACCTTGGCCACCAAATCCGCATTGAAAAACGTCTTGGCACAAAACACCGCCTCTGACGTGATCACGACCTATATGCGCGCCATCCAAACCCAAGCGGGTGTCAATGTGAACCAAGGGGCCATCGCCGCTGTCCAAGCACAAATTCAATAGGCATATCTAAAAGGGCGCTGTTTTATGGCACTTTCCCCAGAGTTTTCAGAATTCGAAGCCCGCTACGCTGCGGGAGAAAATCAGCTGGTTTACACCAGACTGGCCGCTGATCTTGATACGCCCGTGAGCTTGATGATGAAGCTCACCGATGCCCAAAAAGACAGCTTTATCCTCGAATCTGTTACAGGTGGCGAAGTGCGCGGGCGCTATTCCATGGTTGGCATGAAACCCGACCTCATCTGGGAATGTCGCGGGGACATATCGCGCACCAACAGGTCCGCACGCTTTGACGCGGATGCCTTTGTTGAAGATGGCAAAGCGCCCCTTGAGGCATTGCGAGACATCATTGCCGAAAGCAAAATTGATATTCCTGCTGATTTGCCATCGGCGTCTGCGGGGCTGTTTGGCTATCTTGGCTATGACATGATCCGGCTTGTAGAGACGCTCCCAAATATCAATCCTGATCCCATTGGCGCCCCCGATGCGGTGATGATGCGTCCCTCTGTTGTGGCGGTTTTGGACGGGGTGAAAGGCGATGTGATCCTTGTGTCCCCTGCTTGGGTTAACTCAGGCTTATCGGCAAAAGCCGCCTACGCCCAAGCGGCCGAACGCGTCATGGATGCCCAACGGGATTTGGAACGCGGTGCAGTGACGGATACGCGCAATCTTGGCCATGCGGCCGAAATGGGGCCGTTGACCTCCAACTTTGCCAAAGACGCGTATTACAACGCGATTGAAAAAGCCAAGGATTACATCAAGGCGGGTGATATTTTTCAGGTCGTTCCAAGCCAACGCTGGACGCAAGAGTTCACGCTACCGCCCTTCTCTCTTTACCGAAGTTTGCGGCGCACCAATCCGTCGCCATTTATGTTCTATTTCAACTTCGGCGGTTTCCAAATTATTGGCGCCAGCCCCGAAATCCTCGTGCGGGTTTTTGGCACCGAAGTGACCATCCGTCCGATCGCAGGCACCCGACCCCGTGGTGCCACCCCCGCAGAAGACAACGCGCTTGAGGCGGATCTTCTGGCGGATCAAAAGGAACTGGCGGAACATCTTATGCTGTTGGATCTTGGACGCAACGATGTGGGCCGCGTCGCCAAAATCGGCACCGTGCGGCCAACCGAAGAATTCATCGTCGAACGCTATTCCCATGTGATGCATATCGTGTCCAATGTGGTGGGCGAATTGCATGATGACAAAGATGCAATCGACGCCTATTTTGCAGGCATGCCCGCAGGTACCGTTTCTGGCGCGCCGAAAGTGCGGGCCATGGAAATCATCGATGAGTTGGAACCTGAAAAACGCGGCATTTACGGCGGTGGATGCGGCTATATTTCCGCCAATGGGGATATGGATATGTGCATCGCGCTGCGCACCGCGGTGCTGAAAGATGAGAAACTCTATATCCAAGCAGGCGGCGGCGTTGTTTACGATAGCGACCCTGACGCTGAATTTGAAGAAACCGTCAACAAATCCAAAGCCATCCGCCGCGCGGCAGAGGATGCAGGGCTCTTTGCAAAAGGCAATGGCTAACGTGTAGATTTAGCTACAAAAATGGATCTACCGTGTTTTCATGTTGGATTTTAATTTGTGCATGGCGGACCAAAGCAAGACTTTGGAATAGAGTTTATGAAACCCTGAGAAGACATCATAAATGGCTCCGACCTTTGGACGCCCCTCGCCGTCGTGACCCTTCGGCAATACCGAAGATCCAAAATAAAGCCGTAACCTTCCCTCCTCTTCGCGCGCAGTTTGCTCATCAAGCATAAGCCATGTTCGGATGGGACTTTCTCCAACACGCATGAGGATCTGACAATCTGTGCGCGCCTCTACCCGCCACATGGCAAACTGGTCACCATCCCCTGATGCAAGGTGCAGCAAGTCACGATCAGACGGTTTTTGGCGCGCAA
>JBMYYE010000066.1:0-12864 GCA_049609065.1 Halocynthiibacter sp. | reverse complement strand
CGGTAGCTACCTATGGCGATGCGCCAAACCCGACCCAACTCTAACCTCGTTTCGGAGGGGTGAGCACAGTCGTGGCATAAAATCGGGATTCATTTTCCAAAACCTTGCGTCCGATAGCAAACCCCAACACAAGCCGAGGGCGGTATGACAAAACACAGTGCAATAAAGACCGCAAAAACGTTGTGGCACACACAGCGCATCAAGCGGTTGATCAGAGATCATTTTGGCAGCGACGCGGCCTGCATTATCTCGGTTCGCGAGACAATTTGCACCGATCCTGACTGTCCAGGGCCAGCGACCGAGATTCGCATAACAACCCTAAGCTTCCGCGAAATCCGCGTCACCATCCACAAGCCGTCTTCTGCTGTGTCCCTTTCAGACATTCCCAAGGTAATTTGATTTCATTTGTATTCGCGGGCACCCACTCTGAGAAATGCTGCAAATGCATGAATGGCCGTTTAGAAGGAACCATCCTGTCGCGCCGTTTAGTTCCCCAAACGACCGCTCACTTCACACCTTCCAAATAACGTCATGGGCCTGACGCTGTCGATGCTCTTTGAGCCGCAGCGCTATTGACGCGTTAACTCATTCCTAACGCTTTTTGCAAAAGCGCGACAATCTGTTGGCATTCTGCATCATCTAGGTTGATCAGAACGCTTTGATTGGCCGCGCAGATTGCCGACGGAAGTGCGGCGGCTTTCTCGCGACCCTTTTCTGTCAGAAAAACCAGAATCGGGAAACTGTGCCATCACATATTATACCTCTAATCATCGCCCCATCTCAATTAACTTGCAAAAGCAACAGTTGCGATTGCAATTTATTATTGAGATAATTGCAATCGCAAGTTATGCATTTACAAGTTAAATGATTCGAGCTTGGCAACAACTCATGATCAATCAAAAGGAATGCCCTCATGCGAATAGCTCCGATTTTCAGTGTGATGATTGCATCACTTTCACTGAGCACATCGGCTTTTTCCCAAACAGGGGAAGGACGAAAACTGGCTGAACTGGCCTTTCAATCGGTCGATAGCGCAGAGCGTGGATACATTGATCTCGGTGAGTTCTCTGTTTTTGGCGACGACGTTTTTATTTCAATGGATTCTGATGATTCCGGGGAATTGTCGTTGAAAGAGTTTCCGTCTTGGGGCTTTGGAATGGAATTGGTGGCCGAAGAAACAGGTCGAATGGATGCTCTTGAAACTGCAAAACGGGTCGTGTTCTCATTTTGGGATCTGAACGGCGACAATGTCGTCTCAAAAGAGAGCGTATTCGTCGTAGCGACACTTCCATAGAAGCGTTTGAATTTCGGCAGCCCAGCGGGCCTTCTTTAACCTCAACAAATCTAAAGGTGCTTCATGTTAGACTTACTTGCGATATCAAATATCACGATAATGGCCGTCATTTTTGGCTACGCTGTTTCGGCATCAGCCGTTGCCCATCCGGCCATGATGGCCAGCAGCCGCGAAGTTGCGGTCGGCTTCTTCAAGCCATTTTTTCACAAATCAGCACATCTTCAGCTGATCTTGTCACTAATTGTGCTGGCAATCGCTTTGGTTCAAGGATTTCTAGGCGGCGGTTGGCTATGGTTTTCTGGCGCAGCCATCTTACAACTCAGTGGCCCCTACACGATTAAAATTCTGATGCCCGTCAACAACCGCATTATGGCGGATGGGGCCGATGTGCAGTCTGATGAAATGGGTAAGGATCTGGCGAGCTGGGGTGCGCTGCACATGCCGCGCACCGTGCTTGCAGCAATTATATTTATTTTGTTCGCTGGTCTCGGCGTAATGGGAGGTGCGTGAAATGGGCGCTTCAAAAGCATCATTTGTAAAGCGCGCTCGAATGTCGGCTGGTGCAGGTCCCTACCTGTTTCTTGCCGGCGCGATCCTTGCGGGTGCAGGCCTATTTCTTGGCCCGCTTCATATTACACTCCTGCTTGTTATGGCGCTTGCGGCCCCCCTCTTACAGGTGCCGCGCCAGAAGGCTTGGGAGACACAAAACGACATGCTGGAATTCGCCTCGCTGGCCGCGATGCCAATTCTTCTTGCTTTGCTCGCAGTGTTCTGGCTTGCGCCAACTGACATGTTGTCGTTCTCGACTGTTTTACAAGGTCTAGGCGGGTTCTTCCTTGCGCTTGGCATATTTCACATGCTGACGAAAAAGCACACTCTTGGACTGGCGGATCGTATTGAACAGCAACCCTAAGTCATAGTGCCATATCACATCATCAGGAACTGTGCCGATGGGATCAAATGGCGTTTTATCAAAAGGATACACTTATGAACATCTGGCTATTTGCAATTATTCAAGCCGTTACATCGGCAATCATCACCTTCGCCCTGATCATCGGCATATTGGTTATGGATTACGCATCGTCTGGAATGGCTTTCGTTTGGTGCTTTGTGATTGGAATGGTGGCATCCCTTCCAGTCGCTTGGGTCATCTATAAAAATATGACCCGCAACCAATAAGCTCAGAGAACAATCGGGTTTCCGTCGATCCAGCCGAAAGAACATTTTGGTTTTGAAGACTTTCACACGAAGCGATTAGGTTTCAATATGACAACAAAAACTGGAACATCCAGCAAATTGCCTCTTGCCGATTCAGGTAAAGCGCGGGGCGAGCACCCCAAACAGGGTGCTCAAAAATCCCAGCCACGCCGCAAATGGTATCGGCTTGTGTCAATTCCGATATTGTTGCTGACGTTCATGTGTGGCGGTGTCTCTGGACTTTACTTTCAACCCGAGGGGCTTCAGCGTTTCTTCCGCACTTGGGGGCTGGAACCTGGTGGGGGTACGGATACGCCCATCGCAATTGCGATTGAACAAGTCAGTGCAGGCAAAGAAGTCGCCGTGGTAAGCGAAGGGGATGTTGTCGCTCTGGGACGGGTCATTCCACGCGGCGATGTGGTCACGGTATCTCCTCCATACGGCGCAGGTGATGCGCGTATTCAAGAAATATCAGCTTTGATTGGTGATCAAGTACAGCGCGGTACTGTCCTTGCTGTGCTCGACAACTTACCACAGTTGCAAAGTGCATTGGCCACTGCGCAGGCGGATTTGGCAGTCAAAGAGGCCTCGGTTTTACAGATCAAAGAAGCAACACGCGCAAGCGAAGCTGAAGCCCGAGCTGGGTTGGAGCGCGCGCAAGCAACAGCAGCGGCCGGTCAGGCGGAACTTGAGCGCGCAAAATCCCTGTTTGATCGGGGGGTGACCACGCGGGCGGTGCTTGATACGGCTCAGGCACGGGCCGACGAAACATCTCGTGATGTCGCGGCCGCTGAAGCGAAACTATCGCGTTATGTGGCCAATGGCGGGACAGTTCAGGCAGACATTGCAGTGGCTGAAGCAAATGTGACTGCCGCCCAAGCAAACGTCGACCGTGCCATGTTGGATGTCGAAACAGCCTACGTTCGCGCGCCGATTGATGGGACCGTTCTCAACATCCACGCGCGCCCAGGTGAGCGCCCAGACAATGATGGCATACTAAGCATCGGTAACACATCACAAATGGCAGTTGAGGCAGAAGTCTATCAAACCCTAATCGGGCGCGTAACAATAGGTGACCCCGTCACCATAACCGCGGAAGCGCTTGAGACGGCTTTGAACGGAACGATCAGCGCAATTGGCCTTGAAATCGGTCGCCAGTCGATCACGTCTGATGACCCCGTTGCCAGCACAGATGCCCGTGTGGTCGACGTCATAATTTTACTGGATGAGAAATCGAGCAAAGCTGCGGAACGGTTTACCAACTTGCAAGTGGTAGCCCTAATTGATGCGGGGCGCGAAGACAATTGACTGGGCTTCTAACAAAACTTCTTGGACGTTTGCCGATTGGTTGGCTGCAACTGATCCACAATAAGGGGCGTCTCGCTGCAGCTGTTGCTGGGGTGGCCTTCGCCAACCTTTTGGTTTTTGTTCAGCTTGGCATTCTTGGGGCGATGAACGGCTCCATTGTTGCGGCCTACGATCTGTTTGACGCCGATATCATGCTATCTGCCGCGGATTCCGACACGTTGACAAGCGGCAGCAACATCCCACGGGCGCGCATGTTTGAGGCGTTAGGAGTCCCTGGCGTTTCGAATGGAACACCGCTCTATATCGGAAACATGGAGTGGGTTACCGATGAAGGCGATACCATCATGTTCCAAAGTTTTGCGCTCGACCTCGCGGCTGACACCTTCACAATATCAGAGGTTGGCGCGCAGCTTGAAAACCTTCAGATTGAAGACAGTATGCTGATTGACACATTCGCGCGCGGCCTGCCTGAGGGCGCCCTCAAGACGGTTTCACCCCAGACCCCGTTTGTATTTGAAGCCAGCGGTCGCACGTTGCGTGCGATGGGAACCCTCAGCATGGGAGGCAGTTTTGCGGCGGATGGAACCGCTTTCGTTTCGGACCAAACATTTATGCGGTTGTTTGGTCAACGTTCGGCCGGCGCACCCAACCACATCCTTTTAAAAGTGAACGATGGTGTTTCGGTCGAAACGGTCATAGCCCGGTTGAAGGAGGTTTTACCAACCGAGGAAGTACAAATTCGCACCTATCAGCAAGCCAAGGCCGACGATCTAAGTTATCAGACAACCGAGAAACCCACCGGGATCATCTTTGGATTTGGTGTATTGATCGGCGTGCTTGTCGGCATTGTGATTGTTTATCAGATATTGTCGACAGATGTGGCCGATCACTTAAAGGAATATGCCACCTTCAAGGCTATGGGTTTCGGACAAGGCTTTTTTACCGGTATTGTGTTTGAAGAGGCCATTGTACTGGCGATATTCGGGTTTATTCCCGGCTTGTTGGCTTCGATGGCGTTTTATGCAGCCTTGGCGGCGGCGACTGGTCTACCAATGGTGATGGACAGCAGCCGCGCGCTTTCAGTATTTGCGGGTACGGTCGTCGCCTGCGCCATTTCTGGTACCATAGCCACACGCCGCCTGGCGGGTGCTGATCCTGCGGATTTATTCTAACATGGACGATCAAGACATCATTTCAATTTCAGGGTTGAACCATTGGTTTGGTAGCGGAGAGGCGCGCAAACGCGCCATCTGGGATGTGAACCTCACGGTTGATCAAGGCAGTCTGACTATTCTCATGGGACCATCTGGATCCGGGAAGACTACCGTATTAACTTTGATGGGCGCACTCCGCGAAATCCAAGACGGGGATGTTCGCCTACTGGGTCATCAGCTGAACGGCATTCGCGAGCGCGATGCCGTACAATTGCGGCGACAACTTGGGTTTATCGTCCAAGCCCATAATCTACACGAAAGCCTAACCGCGATGCAAAATGTCCTTATGGGATTACAGGTTCACGGCGTGGGTGATCCCACGAAGCACAAGGCGGCCGCAGAGCATATTTTGTCATTGTTAGGGCTCGAAGACCGGTTAGATTATCTACCTGGAAATTTATCTGGTGGCCAAAAACAACGCGTCGCGGTCGCCCGTGCTTTGGTCTCCAATCCCAGTATTGTTTTCGCAGATGAACCCACAGCAGCACTTGATAAGGAAAGTGGCCGCGCAGTCGTAGAAATGATCAAGGAACTTGGTCGACACCGAGGCACCACAACCGTCATGGTCACCCATGACAACCGCATTCTAGATTTGGCAGATCGAATTATCACACTGGAAGACGGTCGGGTCGTAAAGGACGAACGTGCCTGAGATTGATTATTCAAAACGCGGAAGCTTCATCTGTCGTGGTCACCCCTGCCCTGCCGCCAGATCAGAAAGCTTCCGTTATTCAAGTACTCACATCTGTTCCAAAAGCGCTGACATCACAGAACGGCCACTTGACTGACCGACAGTCAGTCAATAAAAATGAGGCAAAACGGAGACTCGCCATGGCACGGATCGTTAAAGCCCCAGAAGAACGACGCGCAGAGATTGTCGAAGCCGCAGATCGGCTGTTCCGTCAGCATGGTTACGCCAAGTGTTCAGTGGAAATGATCATTCGCGAGATCGGGGTCGCAAAGGGGACGTTTTATTACTATTTCAAATCGAAGCCAGACATCCTTGGCGCCATCGTGGACAAGATGCTCAGCCAGATTGTTGAGATGTCGAAGGGCGTTGCAAATGAACCATCACTCACTGCCATGCAAAAGATGAAGGCGCTTCTAGGCCGCGGTCATATCGGCGATGATAGCAATGTTGAAGTCGCCGATATGTTACATCTCCCAGAGAACCGAGAACTTCACGAACTCACCAATATTCAGACAGTTCTCCAGCTTTCCCCAATCCTTACGCAGATCGTTGAGCAAGGCATTGAAGAAGAGGTCTTTGACGTCGAGAAGCCTCTCGAGACCATCCAATTTCTGTTCACGGGAGCGCAGTTCCTAACGGATGGCGACATGTTCGGATTCAGCGCGTCGGAACTCCGTTCGCGGCGATTGGTGATGCAGACAATCATAGAAAAAGCACTCGGCGCAAAGTCGGGAAGTTTTGACTTCATGAACCCTATACAGACTGTGAAATAGAGACATGAGTAGGACAATCTATTACAATATTTGGGGGATCTTCCCATGGTAGGCATTGCGACACCAACACGGGCCTTTCAGGTTCCATCATATGCTCTGATCTGCTTCATTGCCCTGACATTCGCCATCACGTGGAGCGTCATTGGCATGTACATCATCGCGCCGGATTGGGCATCATCTGAGTTCGGCGAGATCAGTGGATCACACCCGTTCTTCTTCCTTGCGACTTGGGCTCCTGCAATCTCCGCTTTTTCGCTCGTGCTTTACTTTGGGGGCGTTGCGGGGCTGAAAGCCTTTCTTTCCCGGCTCTTCATCTGGCGCTTATCGTTGCTCTGGGTGGCCTTCATCTTTATCGGCATTCCACTCGTCTTTATAGTTGGGTCGTCTCTTAAATCAGGTCCGCCTCTTGCGCCCATCCCATCCGAAGGTGCCGGCGCAATGTTTGCCCTCACTTTCGTGATGTTGTTCTTGGGTCCAATCGAAGAGTTTGGCTGGCGTGGTGTCGCGCAGCCCATCTTGCAACGGCGCGTCGCGCCACTTTGGGCGGGCATAATCATTGGAACGTTCTGGGGCATCTGGCATCTCCCAGCTTTCTTTCTCTCTGGCACGGTTTTTGCGGGCTGGAACTTCTTTCCATTCTTTCTGGGGAACATCACTCTGGCTGTTCTTGTGACCCCTATCTTCAACTCAGCGCGCGGAAGCCTTCTCTGGCCCATGTTGTTCCACTGGCAGTTGATCCTTCCAATTTGGCCGGATGCGCAACCTTACGACACGTGGCTTCTTGTTATCGTTGCGGCAGTCGTTGTCTGGTGGAACCGTGAAACCATGCTGCATCGACAGACGGCGACAACAGACGTCATCCCTGACGACGAGAGGCGCGCGTGATGAAATCGCTCCTTCGCGTGATTGCAGCCTGTCTCTCGTTATTTGCACCAGCCGCGGTTGCTGACCAATCTAATTTGTCCGTTGAGGTCAGGGCGCTGTTGGCATCCTTTCAGGAGACCTATGGGTTCCCAGGCGCAACCGTTGCCTACGTTACCACAGACGGGGAAGTCCAGAGTTTCGCGGTTGGCTTCTCAGACGTCGAGGCTGGCATTGAAATGACGCCTAAAACCCGGATGTTAGCCGCCAGCATTGGCAAGACCATCTGGGGCATTCTCGTGCTCTCCCTAGAGGCCGAAGGGCTAATCAGCCGATCCGATTTGATATCAAAATACCTCGCCGATGAGCCTTGGTTTTCCCGCTTGCCAAACGCAGGAAAAATCACGATTGGCCAATTGCTCACCCATACATCGGGACTGCCGGACCACGTTTATATGGATGGGGTTGCGACCGAGTTGATAACAATGGGCCACAAGGAAACGTTCGACCCAAAAGATTTGGTGACGTTTGTGTTGGACGCGCCCGCACTCTTCGAGGCTGGGGCGAAGTGGAGCTATTCAGACACAGGCTATATTCTCCTTGGCTTGGCATTGGAGGCGGCGATGGACGTGAGTGTCTTCGAACTTGCCGCTGAACGGGTCCTTGAACCACTGGGCCTGGCCGATACTGTGCCGTCGAATTCGCCCGTGATTAAAGGCATCGCCGCCGGTTACACCACAAAGGACAATCCATTCGGCCTCGCGCCGCGCACGATGGATGGCAGCGGTCACCTTACGTGGAACCCAGTTGTCGAATGGACTGGGGGTGGATTTGCGTCCACCTCAGCGGACCTCGCCTTATGGGGGCGTGCCCTGTTTTCCGGATCGGCTATAGACGCGGACTACTTGCGCATCTTGCTGGATGGTTTTGCTATCCATCCAGATGCACCGGGCATGCTCTACGGGGCAGGTGTTGCGATCTATCAGGACACGCCATACGGACCAGTCTACGGCCACGGCGGCTGGATTCCCGGCTACGTCTCCAGCCTCAGACACTATGCGGATCACAACCTCACGATTGCATTCCAGATCAATAGCGACGTGGGTGTTGTCGACGATAGCACCGACATCGTTCCAGAGCTTGAGGCGGCACTTGCGCAACTGCTCATTGGTGCTGCCGAACACTGAGGCCGCACGACCGATGCCGCTTTCCGCCAGCTGCGCTGCGGCATTGCAAGTCTTATTGAAGTGACGGTCCGCAAAGGGCTCAAAAGCACCCTGCTGAAAGTTTGGCGTTTGAAATTCCCGCCAAAGACAATTCTGAGTTGGAAGGCGGATCCAGAAAGCAAACCTAGAGTTTAAACAAACATGTCAAAGTGTCTGGCACATATTGCACCATCATAGGCCAACAAAGAATGCCGAGACCAATGGTAGAACGATGAACGCCATCGGGGCCGCGCCATAGCGTTTGGTGACCGAAGACATATCGGCGATAGCCGTTGGTGTCGCGCCCAGTGCAACCCCTGCGAAGCCCGCGCTCAGCACTGCGGCTTGGTATGTCCCTCCAATCAATCGAAAGGCCACAACGAGGATAAAGGTTACTGTCATAATGACCTGCATCAACTGCCATACATCCGCTTCCTTACGGTCGCCAATATTCAATCTATTTTCGCGGTAGGACGTTGGATCATTCTCCGACACACCATCTGGGAGAGTAAAATTCGCACCAACATTACTAAAGTCCCAAGTCCCCAACAGTGCTGTAGATCGAGGCATTTGAACTTCTATTTCCTTTACACTCCCCGCCCTTCGATACACGATTTGCAAATGTCCAAATCCTGCGTAACCGAAACTAGGCAATGCTGTGAGCGGAATAATGTTTCCCCCTAAATACAACCCCATACTATACCCCTTTCAAATCTTATAAAACTGCCGCGCCATAGCCCGCGTTATCAATCTCAGAATCCTTTACGAATTCGCAGCCGAAGATTTCACTATGCACAGGATGTAAGTACCCATAAATGCGAGGTTCCGGAACAAGGAGCCCGCCATTTTTAGCCCGAGACCTTGAGGCAAATATTTCTACAAGCACCGTATCGCTGCCAAACCGTGTGCGATGGCTTAGGTGCGGTTCCATGTTGTGATATTTCAGCCAATCCGCGACACCTTCTACACTGCCAATGCTTGCACAGACACGAAACAAGCAAACATCTATTCCAAACTGACCAACGTTCTTAAAATCGACCAATCTTAAATCTGGATTGGATTTCTCTTGCTCACTCTCAACCAAACATTCGCGCACATCGTCAAAACGCCACCGCGCGAGCTTTCCTAGCAAGTCTACTGGTGGCCGCCCTCTTGTGGTTATGTATGGATGGATTTTTCTGTCGATAGCTGCTTATAGGCGATCGGCGGCGTGTCATTTTCCGCAGTTGCAAACGTGCCAAAGCTAAAAATAAAAACAATGAAATATATAAATAATCGATACATTATTAGATCCAAATAAAACGACTATGATGTGTTCAGTAAAACACAGTTTACGCCTCGCAATTTAAGGCAAAAATATTTGAATTTAACAATAACTTAATTCTAAACAATTCACACATTATGCATAGAGTCCAGCCACAGTTCCTCAACACCTCTAAAATTCCGGTTCTGTCGCAAATTTTTCAGTTTGTTAATATGCTTTGTGTCGTTTGACCTACACCCCTAAGCCGGCTGAGATGTGGAAAACTGTATGCAAGCTTTCAGCTTTGGTTCGATCACCTTGGACCACTGCGCACACCATTGCGGTGGCAACACGTTCCTTCATGATTTTGATAAAGTTTCGCATTTGCGAAAGGATTTCGCTTGGCCATGGATGGCATGCAAGGCCTCATTGGATATGTGATGGAGTTCACAGGCGTTCCCGATGAAATCATCACCGCGTTTTCCAGCATCGATCTTTGGGATGCAGGTGTGTCGCTTATTCAATCCCTTTGGGGTGGTATGGGGTCTCTGATGGGGAAAATGGTTGGGGCGCTGAAAGCAAAACTAGCGGGCATTTTGCCTGATTGGGTAAAGCGTGGCTGGGAGTGGGCCAAAGGCGTGGGCAAGGCTGCAGGCCAATATCTGCCGGGCCGCGATCGTGGCGGTCCCGTGCGTGCAGGTCAACCTTATCTTGTCGGTGAACGCGCCCCTGAATTATTTGTGCCCGGTGTGTCTGGTTCTATCCTGCCAACACGGGCGCTAAAGGCGGCCATGGCGGCAAGTGCTATATCAGCCCCTGCCATGGCCGCGCCAAGCCAATTTGAGGTCGCACAAACCATCGACACGCGCCGGGTGATTGCAAGTGCAGCGCCAAGCCCGACGATCACCCGTGAAGGCAACACCTATAACATCACCATCACGCCAAGCCACGGCATGGATGAGGCCGCGCTCGCACGCCTTGTGGCCCAAGAGCTTGATCGCCGTGAAGACCGCTCTGCAAATCTTTATGACGGGGAGGCGTTCTAATGGATCTTGGTCTTGTCATGATGGCGCTTGGATCGTTTCGGTTTGGGGTTTCAAACGGAGCGTATCAGGAATTTTCTCGCACGGCCGCGTATCGCTGGGAAAAGGTGAACCGCATTGGCCGCGCGCCTGCGCTTCAATATGCGGGACCTGATGCCCAAGAGGTGACAATCGAAGGCGTGATTTATCCGCATTTCGCAGGTGGCCTTCATCAAATGGATCTCATACGCCTGCAGGCCGGTTTGGGGTTTCCGATGCTTATGGTGGATGGCTTTGGCTGGGTGTGGAAACGGTGGGTGATCACCAGCGTTGAAGAAAAGAAAAGCTTCTTCATGACCGATGGCGCGCCTTTAAAGATCGCGTTCACAATCACGCTGCAAGCTTATGGGGGCGATTTTCTATGAGCACGTATACCACGATCGAAGGCGATATGATTGATGCGATTTGCAAGGATCATTACGGCACAGAAACCATGCTTGAAACCGTCATGGACGCCAATCCTGGTCTTTCGCGTTTGGGGCCAAAACTGCCCCGTGGTGTGACGGTTCTTTTGCCACCAAAACCTGCCGATAAAACCAAAACGCCGCTTAGGCTTTGGGGGTGATCCATGCACATCGCGTTTCAAATCAAAGCTGACGGCGAAGATATAACACCCGCTTTAAAGGACCGTTTAACAGGCCTTTCAATCAGTGATGAAGCGGGGGTTAAATCTGACACGGCTGAGATCCAAATCGATAACCGAGATGGCCGCGTGGCGCTTCCACCTGTGGGCGCAAAGCTTGATATCTCTCTTGGTTTCTTGGAAACGGGCCTCACGCTCATGGGGCGCTATGTGGTGGATGATTTGGCAGGTGAGCTGATGCCTGCCACCATGACCATTCACGCAAAGGCCACGGATATGTTAGGTGGCATTCGCGCGCCCAAAACGCGCAGCTGGCAGGATGTGAGCTTTGGCGACGTCGTGCAAAAGATCGCTGGCGAAAATGGCCTTAAGGCGGCTGTGGCCAAAGATATCGGCGCGCAGAGATATGGCTATATTGCCCAAACCTCCGAAAGCGATTTGAACCTTTTGTTGCGGCTGGCCCATGATCTCGACGCCCTTGTCAAACCTGCAGGCGGGGCGCTTTTATGCGTGCGTCAAGGCACAGGCAAAACCGCAAGTGGCATTGAGATCCCCGTGCCAGAGATTGCGCTCAAAGACATCACGCACGGCTCTTGGAAGCTGAAATCACGCGGCCGCTACGGCAAGGTCATCACGGAATGGTCAGAGCTTGGATCGGCCACGGTGCACAAGGTCACGATCGGGGATGGAAAACCCGCCTTAAAGCTGCGCCACCGCTATCCGTCTAAGGTTGAAGCCACCCGCGCCGGGGCGGCCGCGTTGAACCGTTCAAAACGCGGCAGCGGCAGTCTTGATTTAACACTCGCAGGCTTTAACGGCGCACTCACCGCAGGCGGCATGATTGACCTCATCGATGCCGCGCCAGAGCTGCGCGGCCGATGGTCGATCACAAGCGTCACCCACACGCTTGGTCGAAGCCTCACCACTCAACTCAAAGCGGAGCGCGATAATGACACAGCAAACGCCTGAAACCGTGACACTGGCCTTTTACAAGGGCGAAGGCCGCTTTTATGATCGCCTCATTCGGTGGTGGACGAAAAGCGATTATTCCCATGTGGAATTGGTTGCCGAAAAAGAGGATCGCATTTTTATTGGCTGGTCCTCATCCCCACGTGATGGGGGTGTCCGTGCCAAGTTTATCAAAATTCAGCCCCGTCATTGGGACTTTATTGACGTGCCTATAAAGAACCAGCAGTGGGTTTTTGCCAACGCTCGCGCCCTTCGTGATCTTGGATATCGCTATGACTGGATCAACATCTTCTTTAGCCAAATCCTGCCCTTCAAGCTGCAGATCCGCAACCGCATGATTTGCTCTGAATTCGTTGCAGAATGCCTTGGCTTCGACACCCCTGAAAAGCACACACCGCAATCTCTCTACGCGCTGGTCACCAGCTAGTGGAAGGTCAAGGGATG
>JBMYYE010000065.1:0-13054 GCA_049609065.1 Halocynthiibacter sp. | reverse complement strand
CCGAAGTCTCCGATGCCCCCGAAGAGGCATTGATGGAATATGGCCTAGACATCAATTGGGAAAGCGGCACCTGCTCACGGACTGAGACCAAAGCCATGAAAATTGGACCACATCAGGTGAGCCGCTCTTTTAGCTGGAAAAGCGACGAACCACGCCAATTGATGGGCAACAATCACGGTCCAAACCCACAAGAACTCCTTCTGTCTGGCCTTGGCTCTTGCATGATGGTGAGCTTCATCGCGGGCGCCACCGCGGCGGGCATTCAACTTGAAACCGTGCGCATCGATTTTGATGCAACGCTTGATCTACGGGGATTCATGGGGCTTTCCACCAATGCAACAGTCGGCTTCCCAGATGTGAAATACACCATCCACGTAACAGGCGATGCCACCCCTGAAGAGTTCCAGAGGCTACATCAAAACGCTGTTTCACATAGCCCCAACGCACAAACGATCCTCAATCCGGTTTCCCTCACTGGGGACATCATCAGTACACAGATCGAAGCGTAGGCGCGCCAAAGCCCCATTTTACAAGAAAGTTTCGCCATGACCGACACCAACAAGACCCACTTAAAAACGATCGAACAACGCTTGTTGTGGCTTTCACATTGGATGATCCACAACGCAAACCACATCCGTCCAAAAGCGGATGGCATCAAGGTTGGCGGCCACCAAGCCTCCTCCGCGTCAATGGTGTCGATCATGACCGCGCTTTACTATAGCGCGCTGCGGCCAGAGGACCGGGTTGCCGTCAAACCTCACGCCTCCCCGATTTTTCATGCGATCCAATATTTGATGGGCAACCAGACCCGTGAAAAAATGGAAAATTTCCGTGGCTATCAAGGGGTGCAAAGCTATCCAAGCCGCACCAAAGATATTGATGATGTGGATTTTTCAACTGGCTCTGTTGGGCTTGGTGTGGCGATCACATCTTTTGCCTCCATTGTTCAAGATTACATAGCGGCCAAAAAATGGGGGGACGGTGTGCCACTTGGGCGCATGGTGGCGCTTGTTGGGGATGCCGAACTTGACGAAGGCAACATTTACGAGGCCCTGCAAGAGGGCTGGAAAAATGATCTGCGCAACACATGGTGGGTGATTGATTACAACCGCCAATCCTTGGATGGTGTCGTGCGTGAAGGTCTATTTAAACGCATTGAGCAAATTTTTGATGCCTTTGGCTGGGACGTTGTGAAGGTCAAATACGGTGCCCTACAACGCGCCGCGTTCAAAGAACCGGGTGGGGACAAGCTCCGGGAGTGGATCGACAATTGTCCAAACCAACTTTACTCCGCACTCACCTTTATGGGGGGCGCTATTTGGCGCGAACGCCTGTTGGATGCGTTAGGGGATCAAGGGGACGTCACGGCCTTGCTACAAGCGCGATCAGACGAAGACTTGGCCGCGTTGATGGAAAACCTTGGGGGCAACTGTGTTGAGACGATGGCAGATAGCTTTGCCGCCATCGATCATGACCGGCCCGTATGTTTCCTTGCCTATACGATCAAAGGATGGGGCACGCCGATCGCGGGCCACAAAGACAACCATGGCGGGTTGATGAACAAAACCCAAATGGGGGAATGGCAACGTCACATGGGCGTTCCAGACGGCGAAGAATGGGATAAGTTTTCCACCGTTAAGGATCCTGCTGCGCTCCAAAGCTTCCTTGATAACGCCGCGTTTTTCGCCAAAGGCCGCCGCCGGTATAGCGATGCCGTGCTTGCGGTTCCTGAAATAGAAATTTCAACGGATAAAAACATTTCCACCCAAATGGCATTTGGGAAGGTTCTCGATGATTTGTCCAAAGGCGACAGCGCCTTGGCTGAGCGCATTGTCACCATGTCACCAGATGTGACAGGCACAACCAATCTTGGCCCATGGGTGAACCGTCGGAAATTATTCGCCCGCGAAGAACAAGCCGACACATTTATCAACGAAAAAATTCCCTCCACCGCAAAATGGGAATTCACCCCCGAAGGCCAACATATCGAACTTGGCATCGCGGAAATGAACCTCTTTTTGCTGCTCGGGGCGGCCGGGCTATCGCACTCCCTCTTTGGCAAACGCGTGATCCCGATTGGAACCGTTTACGATCCCTTCGTGGCCCGTGGCCTCGATGCGCTGAACTACGCGTGTTATCAAGACGCGCGGTTCATGATTATTGGCACCCCATCTGGGGTGACGCTTGCCCCTGAAGGAGGGGCGCATCAATCCATTGGATCGCCCCTCATTGGGATGAGCCAAGACGGTCTTGCAAGCTTTGAACCCGCTTTTGCCGATGAGCTTGCTGTCATCATGGAATGGGCATTTCATTACCTGCAAAAAGACGGCGAGGGCGATCCTGATGAACGCACTTGGTTGCGTGATGAAACGGGGGGATCCGTTTATCTACGGCTCACGACCAACCCAATTGAACAGCCTGGAAAGCGGGTTGATGATGATTTCAAGCAAGGTGCAATTGACGGGGCCTATTGGCTCCGAAAGCCAGGCCCGAACTGTGAAGTTGTCATTGCGTATCAAGGGGCTGTTGCATCCGAAGCCATCAAAGCCGCGGGGAGCATTGCAGAAGGTCGGCGCGATGTTGGCGTGCTTGCGGTCACATCCGCAGATCGCCTAAATGCGGGATGGACAGCTGCACAACGGGCACGATCACGTGGAAATGCCGCCGCCCAAAGCCATATTGAGACCCTTCTCGAAGCGCTCCCCAACCACTGTAAAATGGTTACGGTCATTGACGGTCATCCTGCGACATTGTCGTGGCTAGGATCCGTATGCGGCCATCAAACCATTCCGCTAGGGGTGGAACATTTTGGCCAAACGGGCACAATCGCAGATCTCTATAAACACTTTGGAATTGACGCCAATTCCATTGTTGAAAAGATCGCAGGCCTCACGGATGGACGCAAAAACTTTCGTCTCATTTCAGGCTAGGTTACGGCAACGATATAGGGCGCAGGGGCGTATGCTTCTGCGTCCTGCACATTTCCAAACACCTCACGCCGTTCGTTTTTACGGCGATATGCGCTTGGCGTCCCCCCTGTCCACCGGCGAAACGCACGGTGAAAATTGGCGGCGGACGAAAACCCCACATCTTGGGATATCTGTTCGATCGCCTTCTCTCCTTGCTGCAAATCGCGGATTGCAAGGTCACGCCGCAACCCATCCTTGATGGTTTGAAACGATGTTCCATCCGCATCCAACCGCCGCATCAAGGTCCGCGGCGTCATCTGAAGCCGTTGCGCCACATGTTCCAAACGACATTTTTTCCAATGGAACCGATAGAGATCCTCACGAATTCGAAGCGCCAGATTGTGTTCATGATACCCCGTAAAGATCCAGTCACGCGGTGCACGCTGTAAAAATGCCATAAGCGCGTCATTGTCACGCCTTACCGGCAAACCAAGGCGCGCAGGGTCAAATGAAATCGCGGATCTTTGCGTAGAAAAACGCACGGGAGCCGGAAACAAAACGGGGTAATCTTCGGCAAAATCTGGGCGGTCAAACGCGAAATCAACCGCTAGAACCGGGACTTCTTGACCAGCCAGCCACGACACCAACCCATGTGCCAGCTTTAGAACCAACATATGGCCAAACCGTTGGGGCAAGGCCCCGTTTTGCGGCACGAGGCTCAAACACAACTGATCACGACTGGATTGAAATTCGAACTGAAAATCATCCAAGAGCAAATTCCAAAAGGTTGAAAACCGATACAATGCAGACGGCAAATCGGATGCTTCGCGCGCCGTTGTCAACAAATGTTGCAACGCGCGCGGGCGGATTGGGCGCCCCCACAGGCCCATCATTTCATCCCCTGTCCCCACCGCTGCGATTTGGTACAGCCGTACAATTTGATCTAGCGTAATCCGCGTCGTGGGGGGCATGGGGCCGGCCCCCAATCCCGCCTCTTTTAAAAATTCAATCAACTCTGCCTGCGCGCAGCATCCGCGCAACGCGGTGATCCAGTCTTCTATGAAACCGATAGAAACGGTGTGAATGCTGGTGGGGGCGCTGTTTTTCATAAAACCGTATTACGCTGATTTTGTCACTTTATGAAAGGATTTTGTCCCTCAATGAGATTGAAGCCACAATTTTTGCTGATAAAGTAACCAAAAAGAATATAAACTGGAGATGCAACCATGACGTATCAAGCGCCAATACGTGACATTTTGTTTAACATTGAAAGCCTCAGCTCATGGTCTCAGGTCTGCGCACTCCCGCGCTATGATGACATTGACGCAGGCGACGCACGTGCCGCCCTAGAAGAATTCGGCCGTTTTTGCGGTGATGTTATTGCACCTCTCACCCGCGAAGGGGACGAAGCCGGCGCGAAATTCAACGGAGAAACCGTCGAACTCCCCTCCTCTTTTGCCACGGCCTATTCGCAATTTGTCGACATGGGCTGGCAGAGCCTCGCCCATCCACCTGAATTTGGCGGCATGGGGCTTCCACATGCGGTGGGCGCTGCGGCGACAGAAATCTTAAACGCCGCTGATATGAGCTTTGGCCTCTGCCCGCTTTTGACCAACGGCGCCATTGATGCGCTTTTGGTTTGTGGATCCGAGGATCAAAAAAATCAGTATCTCGAAAATTTAATCACAGGTAAATGGACTGGCACCATGAACCTGACTGAACCGCAAGCGGGTAGCGATCTTGGCCGTGTCCGCACCAAGGCCACCCCCGCAGACGATGGCAGTTACGCAATCAGCGGCACCAAAATTTTCATCACCTATGGCGAACATGAGCTTTCTGAAAACATCATTCACCTCGTTTTGGCCCGCACACCTGATGCGCCTGCCGGTCCCAAAGGATTGAGCCTCTTCATCGTGCCTAAATTCTTACTGGATGAAAATGGCGCGCCAGGCACACGAAATGGCGTCAACTGCGTCAGCGTCGAACACAAGCTTGGCGTGAAAGCCAGCCCCACCGCAATCCTCGACTATGACAAGGCCAAAGGCTTCCTCATCGGTGAGGAAAACAAGGGGCTTTCATACATGTTTGTGATGATGACAGCCGCGCGTTTTGCCGTGGGCGTGCAAGGGGTCGCCATTTCCGAACGCGCCTACCAACACGCGCTGCGCTATGCCAATGAACGTGTGCAAAGCCGCCCCGTTGACGGGTCCGCGAAAGATGCAGTAGCGATCATCGAACACCCCGATGTGCGGCGGATGCTGATGCAAATGCGCGCCTTCACCGAAGGCGGACGTGCCCTATCTCTTGCGACGGCAGGATGGCTCGATCTGGCGCATAACGGAGCTGAGGATCAGCGCGCGGATGCCGATGCGATGGCTGAATTTCTTGTGCCTTTGGTCAAAGGCTGGTGCACAGAGCGCGCACTAGAGGTCACATCACTTGGGGTGCAGATCCACGGCGGCATGGGCTTTATTGAGGAAACAGGCGTGGCACAATTATACCGCGACGCCCGAATTTTGCCGATCTATGAAGGCACGACAGCCATTCAAGCCAATGATCTATTGGGCCGCAAAATCCTTCGTGATGGTGGGAAAACTGCGTCCCGCTTTGCAGCCATGATCAAAGCCACCGAAGACGACCTACGCGCCCTTGGTGACACCGAAATTGCAATCGCAGATGCCCTCACAAATGCGCGCCGCGATTTTGACGATTGCCTCGCCTTTATCCTTGAAACGGCCCCCACTGATCCCAACGCCGTGTTCGCAGGCGGGGTTCCTTTCCTCATGATGGTCGGCAACCTTGCCGTTGGCTGGCAAATGGGCCGCGCGGTTTTGGCCGCCAAGGCCGCGATTGCAGACGATATCGACACGCCTTTCATGACCCAAAAAATTGCAACGGCATCCTATTTTGCCCATCATGTATTGGTCGAAAGCCCCAGCTTGCGCGCCCGTGTAAAAAACGGCGCCACGAGCCTTTTGGCCGCCACATTCTAATCCCACCTGACATATCGATTAAGGACCCGCATCATGACACAAAATATTGATCCCAACTATAAAAGCCTCGCCATTGAAGCCATGGATAACGGCGTACATGTTGTCACATTGAACCGCCCTGACAAACGCAACGCCCTTGATACGGCCACGATTGAGGAACTCGTTCGGTTCTTCAGTTCAGCGCATCAAAACGGCGTCAAGGCCGTGGTCCTCACAGGTAGCGGGGATCATTTTTGCGCGGGTCTTGACCTTGTTGAGCATTGGAAGGCGGATCGCAGCCCGGATGATTTCATGCATGTGTGTTTGCGCTGGCACGAAGCGTTTAACAAAATGGAATATGGCGGGGTGCCTATCATTGCAGCCCTTCAAGGCGCGGTTGTTGGCGGCGGGCTTGAATTGGCCAGTGCCGCCCATATTCGCGTGATGGACAAAAGCACCTATTTCGCCTTGCCTGAAGGCCAACGCGGCATTTTCACAGGCGGGGGGGCAACCATCCGTGTGTCCGATATGATTGGCAAATACCGCATGATCGACATGATCCTCACTGGTCGTGTTTACCAAGATCAAGAGGCCGTTGACCTTGGGCTGGCGCAATATATCACCGAAGGTTCAAGCTTTGACAAAGCCATGGAGATCGCCGAAAAAGTTGCCGCCAATTTGCCATTGACCAACTTTGCCATCTGTTCGGCAATTAGCCATATGCAAAATATGTCAGGGCTCGATGCGGCCTATGCGGAATCTGTTGTAGCGGGTGTGGTGAACACCCAACCCGCAGCGCGTGAACGCCTTGAAGCTTTCGCCAACAAAACCGCCGCACGGGTCCGTCCAAACAGCTAGGACCCGGCCTCGAAATCCCCCATGGCAAACGTCAGACGTTTAATCGTTTCGACGCCACTATATTTGTGAGTACCGACATGACACATCTTCTTTCTCATTCCCGCCGCCTGCGTGACACCCCATTTACCTGCGGCGTAGAGGCCGCTGGCGTCAAAGCCTATACCGTTTACAACCGCATGCTGTTGCCAACCGTTTTTGAAGATGTTGAATTTGACTATCACCATCTAAAACAACATGTGCAGGTTTGGGATGTTTCCGTCGAACGCCAAATTGAAATCAGCGGCCCAGATGCCGCGCGTTTGATGCAGATGCTCACGCCACGTGATCTCAGCAAAATGCAACCGGATCAGTGCTATTACGTGCCCGTGGTCGATGACAAAGGAAAAATGCTCAACGATCCTGTTGCTCTCAAACATAGCGACACCCGTTGGTGGATTTCCATTGCCGATAGTGATCTTCTATTGTGGGTCAAAGGGCTGGCTCTTGGGGCGGGGCTCACTGTTGAGGTGTTTGAACCGGACGTGTCACCACTCGCGGTTCAGGGGCCAAAATCAAATACGCTTATGGAACGTGTTTTTGGCCCTGACGTGCATGACATTCGCTTCTTTCGGCAAAAGAGATTGGCGTTCAAGGACACGTCTTTCATTGTTGCGCGCTCGGGCTATTCCAAACAGGGCGGGTTTGAAATTTATGTGGAAGGCAGCGAAAATGGCATGCCGCTTTGGGAGGCGCTCTTTGAAGCTGGGGCCGATCTAAATGTTCGACCGGGATGTCCGAACCTTATTGAGCGGATCGAAGGCGGGCTATTGAGCTATGGCAATGACATGAGCATGGATAATACGCCTTTGGAATGTGGTCTTGGAAAATTTTGCAAACCCGCAGAAAACGGATCCCATATCGGGAAAGACGCTTTGTCCCGAGAAGCAAAGCAAGGTCCCGCGCGGCAAATCCGTGCGATTTCCATTCAAGGGGCGGCGCTGCGCCCTGCCCGCGCACCTTGGCCACTCCTAAAAGACGGCCAAACGGTTGGGCAGGTCACATCTGCCGCATGGTCACCTGATTTTCAAACAAATGTTGCCATTGGAATGGTCGATGCCAGCCATTGGGACACCGGGACGGTCCTTACCGTTGAAACATCACAAGGACCACGGGATGCCTCCGTTCAAGGCGCGTTTTGGCTATAGGAGGCACGCGCTCCAGTCACCAACGGGCGTCCTATATTCGGGTATAAGCAGCTTATGCAAGTATGTTCGCGCAGCTTCAAATGGCTCAGGCTAAGTTGACCAAAGAACGCGGCCTCATTGTGCTGTGGCTGCATTTTTCCAAATAAGATTATCACGTAACTTTTGCAGTTGCATTATTCTGGCAACTTCTTAAGTTACATGAGAAAACTAATCAAATTTGGAACAACTCATGTCAGATGAACGTCTACCCGTTACGGTGCTTTCTGGTTTCTTAGGAGCCGGAAAAACAACTCTACTCAACCGGGTTCTCAACAACCGCGAAGGGCGCCGAGTGGCCGTGATCGTAAACGACATGTCCGAGGTCAACATTGACGCAGATCTGGTCCGCGCCGATACTGAACTCAGCCGTACGGATGAAACGCTGGTGGAAATGTCAAATGGCTGCATCTGCTGCACCCTGCGAGATGACCTTCTAGATGAGGTGCGCAGGCTGGCAGCCGAAGGGCGTTTTGACTACCTCTTGATCGAGTCGACTGGAATTTCTGAGCCACTTCCTGTCGCCGCAACCTTTGATTTTCGCGATGAGCTTGGCAACAGCTTATCTGATGTCTCTCGCCTTGACACGATGGTGACCGTTGTTGATGCGGTGAACCTACTGGGGGACTATTCTAGTCATGACTTTTTGCACGATCGCGGCGAAACCTTAGGCGAAGAAGACGAACGCACCCTCGTGCATTTGCTCACCGATCAAATCGAATTCGCCGATGTCGTGGTCCTCAACAAAATCACGGATGCGGGCCCTGATCGTGTCGATGCCGCGCGTAAGATCATTCGCAGCCTCAACGCAGATGCAAAAATTATTGAGGTCGACCAGTCCAATGTGCCCGCAGATGCCATCCTCGACACAGGGTTATTTGATTTTGAGAAAGCCCACGAACACCCGATGTGGGCCAAGGAACTCTATGGCTTTGCCGACCACGTGCCTGAGACCGAAGAATACGGCGTCGCCTCCTATGTCTACCGCGCCCGCCGGCCTTTTATCCCTGAGCGGATCATGGAGGTGCTCAATGGCGCTTTACCAAGGGTGATCCGCGCCAAAGGACATTTTTGGATTGCCACGCGTCCTGGTTGGGTCGCAGAATTTTCCCTCGCGGGTGCCCTTTCTAGCGTCAAACCCTTGGGCACATGGTGGGCCTCGGTTCCAAAGGATCGCTGGCCCGATCACGACAGCGCACGCGCCTACATGCAAGAGCATTGGCAAGAGCCGTGGGGTGACCGCCGACAGGAAATCGTTTTCATCGGTGCTGGCATCGACTGGCCTGCACTCAAAGAGCGGCTGGATGGCTGCATTGTCCCCGCTTTGGCGGCGCAAGGCCCTGATGATCTACCAGATTACCCAGACCCGTTCCCGCTCTGGCGGCGCGCGGAGGACCCCGCATAAATGTCATTCAGAAATGCGGGCAGGATATTCCTATAGCGTGGCCGTTGCGGACACACTGATAGGTTTGGCGCGTTCTATTTGGGTTAAGGAAATCACAGACCCTAGATCTGAAGGGACCGTTGGCGGAGCGCGGAAAGCCCCCTCAACCTGCTCTGAACTGGCCAAGCCACTTTTGCCAACTCCTCACCGGTGGCGGCATTAATCACCAGATGACATATCCCAATTTTCTCATCGGCCCATAGGTCGCTGATACGTTCGAACCATGCATTTTTCGTATTCTTCGCGTTGACCTATCAGGTGCGTGCCTTTTCAAAGGCCGCCCATGCAATCTCAAACGCATCAAAGTCAAAGCCATCCTTGCGGGCAGGATCAAGGACAAGTTTTTCGGTTGCAAGCAGCTTAATGATTGCCTCTTCCAAGTTTGGCAAAACATCTGGCGGGATAACCAACGCGCCATGTCGATCCGCATGTATCAAGTCACCATCGGCCACGTGCATGCCAAAGATCGAAACAGTCGTTCCAACCTCTTTTACGTGCACGAAGCCATGGCTTGGCCCGATTGAGCCCGCGACAACCGGAAACCCATCCGGAAGATCACCAAGGTCGCGCATGACGCCATTGGTTAGCGCACCTGACACGCCAAAACCTTTATGAACCGTTGTGTTAATTTCGCCCCAATAGGCCCCAATGCAATGCGGGAAATCCATGTCTTCTACCACTGTTACCGCGGGGCGCGGCCCTTGCGACATATGCCGATAATAGGACATACGGCGCGCTTTGATTTCTTCTGGGGCTTCGGTTGGCGGTGCCACGGCCGCAATACGTGCTGTGCGCGCATACCCGACCATTGCAGGAGCATCTGGATCTGAGGCCAACATCGTACCGCGTGTAAACGCATCAAAACCGCGTTTACCTTGCGCAACTTCAATCGCGTTGCAAACAGTGGGTGTGTCTACCTTTTGCAGCAATGTCAAAAGCGTATCGTTCATTTAAGCCTCCAGCCAGCGGGCAAGTGCCGCATTTGTCTCTTTTGTATTTTCCAGCACTGGCAAATGCCCCGCACCTTCGATAATTTCCAATGTTGCTCCGCCTATGCAATCAGCCATCAATGTGTGGCGCGAAACAGGGCACAACATGTCGTCCCGCCCGCATAAAATAAGCGCAGGCTGTTTCACATTGCGCAACGTGTCGGTCTGATCGCGTCGCTCCATCAAAGCGCGAGATTGCGATAAAAACACCTGCGGCCCAAGGCCCAAAGCCATATCCATGCACAGGTTTAAAATTTCCGCACGATTTGGCCCATCGGTTAGGTAATTTGGTTTCATCTCATCGCGCATAACAGCCGCAAGCCCACCACCGCGCACCGTTTTCATTTGTGGCAATCGGCGCGTTTTCACATCATCTGCTTCCGCCAGTGGATTTGTATCCATCAAGGCAATGCGTTCGACACGATCGGGCGCTTGGCGCAATATTTCCATTGCAACGATTCCACCCATCGACAAACCTGCCAACGCGAAACTTTTTGGAGCATTCGCAAGAACATCTTTGGCAAGTTCGGCCATGGTGTCATGCTTTGACATTGTGGGACAGACAATGGTGCGCTGCCCCGAAAACGCGGCAATCTGCGGCATAAACAACCGCGCATCACACATCATCCCAGGGAGTAAAACAAGCGGTGTCATCCAAGCAACGCTGCGCCTTCGGATAATGATTTCAGTTTGGCATAAGCAATATCCGGATCGACGGCCCCAAAACCTGCAAATGTGCCAAAACCACAGTCGGACCCCGCGATCACACGATCCGCCCCAACGATATCGACAAAGCGCTCAATACGTTGAGCAACCAGTTCTGGATGTTCAACAAAGTTGGTTGTCGTATCAACCACACCTGGAACAAGGATTTTAGTGTCGGGAATGTCGGTTTTGCGATCGCGAAATACCGCCCATTCGTGGCCATGTCGTGGATTAGATGTTTCGAACAAGACCGAAGCGGCCTTTGTCGACATCAATGTGTCAAACATCTTTGACATGGGAATATCGCAACAATGCGGGCCTTCGTAGTTGCCCCAGCAAATATGAACGCGAACTTTTTCCGCTGGCACATCCGACAAAGCATGGTTGAGCGCCTCAACATGCATATTTGCGACTTTGATGAATTCTTCGTCCGAAAGGTCGTTAAAAAGCATGTGACGAGACAAGGCCAAATCCGGACAATCGAGTTGCAGATCCAAACCAGAAGCCACAATCGTTTCGTACTCAGCCTTCATCGCGTCCGCCAAAGCCGCAAGATATGCTTCGCGAGATTTGTAGAAATCATTTTGCAAAAACAGCGAAATAACACCCGGGCTGGCCGCATTCATAAAACCGCGCTCAGCACCGTGTTCCGCCATTGCCGCCTTAAGGTTGGAAATATCTTTTTCCAGCTCTCCCTGCCCTTTTGAAGTCACTTCGCCAACACACATCGGGCGTGCATATTGCGGCGTGCCACCATCATTAGAAAGGCGCTGCAAAAAACCTGGGAACATTTTCAGATCAGCAGGCGCATTGCGGGGGCTGTCACCGCCAAATCCTGTGTAGCGATCTTTCACATATGTCGCGTAGGAGATTTTGGACGTCTCCCCATCTGAGACAATATCAACACCCGCCTCGACTTGTTTGCGCACGGTTTCAGACACAGCTGCCGTCATACAAGCGTCAAATTCGGCCTGAACAAAGGGTTGCGCGTTCTCGCGGGCGAAGATGAAATCCACGACCTCTTGTGTGCGCGGCAAAGAACCGACATGCGTGGTGTTGATCTTGGTCATTTTAGTCTCCTTTGACAGGGTTATAGCCCAGTGAGGCCAGCAGCGTCATCCGTACTCCGAACGCGGTAAAGGCTGGCTTCTCCAGTCATTGACGGCTCAACAGCATGTGCTTCGCCGGCTTTGATCAGGCAGGTATCACCTGGGTTCAGAACTTCTTCGCCACCCTCATACCGCAAGCGCCAATACCCACGCATCGGCATTAAAACGGTATTTTGCGCGACTGTTTCCATTTCAAACGAAGTGGACTGACGAGATAAGAAATCAACCTCAAAACCTGGGCGATCCCGCAACAATGCGTCTTCGCCGATGACTTTGGCTGGTTGATTATCCGACAATGCCATCATGTCCCAGTAGCGTGCCACATGATTTGGTACAACATCAATCGTCGTGGGTTCCGCACGTTTCGCCAGCTCATCATCGGACATCAGCGGCATCGGGTGAACATTTTGGGGTAGAATGTCGCCTTTTTTGCTATCGTATAGCACGCCATTTTCACCAAGGATCAAGCCGTGTTCCGCCGCATCCTCGATCACTTGTGGGGCCCAATGCACCCCGCCGCCTGCATCATTCCCACCAAGGACCGCCATGATCATACCATAATCAGTACCGATATTTTCAAACCCGCGAAAAACGCCCGTTGGGATGTTGAAAATATCACCTTCCTCTAACGTTACCTCACCCGCGGTGCCCCAGCGTCCCCAGAAAAAGCGCCACTTGCCCTTAAGGACAAAAAACACTTCGGCTGTGTTGTGGTCATGCAATGAATTTCGCACACGCGGCGGCTGCCCCGCCGCCCCAATGTTAAAGCCGATTTGATCGGCAATATGCACATGTTGGTCTGGGCTTTCTGAAACGCCGCCACCAATAATGGTAAAGTTTTCTTTTTG
>JBMYYE010000064.1:0-13947 GCA_049609065.1 Halocynthiibacter sp. | reverse complement strand
GCCGGATATCTTGTTTTGCCGCACGGCCTTCGCCCATGACCATCACACCCTCTTTTGAGAGGACATCATAGGCGGGCAGGGACGAGGGGAGTTTAATGGGCATTGCGTTATCCTAAGTGAGCGCGTCGGTGATAAGGTCTTGGAAATCTTGGGCGGTTTTTACACGGGCCACATCAGAAGCTGCGAGCGTCACGCCCCAGTTATTGGCAATGGCTTCATAGCGCGGTTGGCGGTGGTTTAACGCCCGTGCATAAGTCCAGCGCACAAAGTGATCGGGATCGACATGATCGGCGGTGACTTCATGTTGGGTCAGATATGTTTTCCACGCGGTTTCTAAGAAATCTTTGCAGTAAAACATCGGCTTTGGATCACGGTCAAAGCGCTGTGCGAGTTCACCAATATGATCGTCATCCCCCTTGATCCAAACAGGAAGAAGAGATGGTGCAAGTGCCGTAAGCACAGGATCGTTGGGATTATTCCCATCCACCACCTCACACACGGAGCCAGACGTGTCACAGACAAAGTGATCATAACCATAGATGTCATGAGCGCGGGTGATAAAGGCGGAGCTGTCTAACATGGCGCTGACTTCGGCGGCATGATGTTGGGCTTGGCGTTTTTGGTATTCACCAAACGAAAGCCCGCCTTTGTTTGGATCGCCAGGTTTACCGAGATAGGTCGATAGGGGCGTGAGGTTTTCAAATCCAATATTTGAAATAATTGCGATACTATCCGAACGCAAAAGATCCGCCAAAAACGGGTTGTCCATGGCGTGGCGTTTGAAGTTATCAACGATATGCTCGCCCATGTAGCGTGTGCCGATGCGGTAATCGACGCTATAGTGGTACCAGCTTCCAGTATCGCGTAAGATATTGGAAATAAAGGTTTTACCCAATCCAGACATGCCAAATAGCATGATGCGTTTATGGGGGGCGTCGCGCCAGTCATTGGCCGTATTGTAAATCACGATCCACCGCTCCTTCGATATGATGTGATAGAGGTAAACATCTAAGCAGGGAAAATCAAATAGTTAGTCTTATTTTCGGGAGGCTCTTTTAAAGAGACGGCCATCAATCACCAAAAGACCAAGGGCCAAGACGCCAAACCCAATATACGTGTTGAGCGTCAGTTGTTCGCCTAGCCCCACAACACCCAAGACAATCGCTATGGGTGAAATGAGTAGGGTCACAAGCATCAAATTGGCGCTGCCTGCCAGCTTAAGAACTTGATAATAAAGCAGATAAGCAAGCCCTGTTCCGATAATGGCGTAATAGGCAATGGCCGCCCATGTGCTCCATAAGAGATCAACCGGAAGCCCGCCATTCATATAGGCAATGGGCAATGAGACAACAGAAGACGCGCTCAACATGCCCGCCGCTGCCACAATAGGGGGCAGGTTTTGCAGGTGGAGTTTGCCCCAAATACCCGCAAACACATAACTGATTGTGCCAAGCAACACCGCGCCTTGGGCGACGGAGCGTGGATTGATGTTTTGTAAATTGCTAAGCCCAATTGCCGTCGCAACCCCAAAAGCCCCGATTGCCACCCCCATGAGCTTTCGAAGGGATACAGGTTCGTCTTTTAGAAAAATAGGGGTGATTAGAACGCCAAAAAGGGCCGTTGCGGCATTAAAAATCGATGTGAGCCCGCTTTCGATTGTTAACTGTGCCCAGGCCATGAGGTAAAATGGAATGAGATTGTTAAGAAGCCCCATACCCAAAAATGCGCCCCAAATCCTAAATCCTGTTGGGATTTTGTGTCCTCCAATTAAGGCGGCACCCCATAGCACAAGTGCCCCGCCAAAAACGCGGTACGCGACGGCCGTGGTGACGCTCACTTCATCAAGAGCAACGCGCGTGGCAAAAAATATCCCGCCCCAGATTAATGCAAGAAGAAAAAGAAGCCCCCATGCTTTGGGGGAAATTTGTATATCGGTGCTCATAGCTCTGACTATGGTTTTTCGAGTGGGGCAACGACCCGTTTTTTGTGCATTCGGTCAGAAAGAAGCAAAATTAAAATGCCCGTACAGATCAAAGTCGCCCCAAAGAATACGTAAATATCAATGGGTTCATTGTAGAACTGCATCCCGATAACCGCAATGAGCGGCAGGCGTAGAAAATCCATCGGGAGGACCGTGCTTGCGGGGGCAATTTGCAAGGCAGAGGTTAAGCAAAAATGCGCAAATAGCCCAAAAATCCCCACAGCAATTAGGTAAGGCGCAAAACCTAAGCTTGGGGCTGCGATGTCAAAATCCCATCCTGCGGTGATCAGTCCAAAGACGCATTGCATTGCGGTGAGCCAGAACAAAATGGCCCCAAGTGTTTCGCGCGTTGTGAGCGTTTTTGTAATAATATTTGTGATGGCAAAGCCAATGGCCGCCGCAGCCGCCACCATGACGCCAAGGTCAATCACGCCTGTGAATGGGCGAGTGACCAGCAAGATTCCCATGAAACCCAGTAAAATGGCGGAAAATTTCACCAACATGAACCGTTCTCCTAAGAAAAACGGGGCGACGAGCGCGACCCAGAGAGGGTAAGTGAACTCAAGGGCGACAACTTGCGCCAGCGGGGCAAGTGTCAGGGCAAAAAACCAGAGGTTTTGGCCCGAAAAATGGGCGACATTCCGAAAGAAATGGCGCGATATATGGGTGGTTGATACGTCTTTCCAGCGCCCTGTGAATGATAAAACCAGCGCAATGATGAAGATCCCCGTCAAAGAGCGATAAAGCATGATTTCAAACGTGTCGTAATCCGAAGCAAGATACCGCCCCGCAAGGGCCATACCTGTGAAGGACACAACTGCGCCCATCATCCAAAGGGCTGCTTTGAAGATGTTTGAAGACGCCACTAAGAGGTCTCTGTGATTGTGTAATGCCGTGGGAGGCCTTCTGTGACCTCGGCCCAGTGGCTTGAGCTTGCGCGCGTTTGATGGGCGTCGAAGCTTGGGCGATCGGTGAAGGCCTCCGACACCAAAAGACGCAATGGGTTTTGGGCATCTTGATCGACATTAAAAAAAATACAGCCATCTTCGGCGCGGCTGAGGCGGATATGTTCCGGCAATGCCGCGAGCACGGTTTTTAGGCGGTCTTCTGGCACATCAACATGGCCATTGAGGTGAATTTCAGTCATTTTCGTTTTAGTCCTCCAATAGAAAAGTGACCTGCACGGGCGTGGCCTTCATATCTTTAAGCGCTTGAATGAGCGCGGTATTTTGCGCCGCGACATGAACGTGATACCGCCCATTACGTACGGATTTTATGGGCGGGAGCGGGGGGATCAGATGTTTGATCTGCTTCAAGATATCTGCAATGGATGCGTATTGGCTTGCGTCTATATTGATGCCGATTGAATTGTCGTTTTGCACATAAACCGCACCAAGGCATTCCCCCCCTTGATCAACCATATACCACGCGCGGTAAGGGTGTGTTTTTACAAACTCTGTGTGCGCTTTGAAGGATGGCATTTCTTCATGGCTGATCCCATGGCTGCGCTTTGCCAAAACATCATAAAGAGTGGCAATTTGCGTGTCGGTTGGAATGATTTTGGTTAAGGTGATATCAGCCATTTTTATCATCCTCATAGTTGAGGGTGATGGAAAAATTATCTAATCTTGACGCGTATTTTTCCACTATTGACGCCTTCTTTTGGTGCCATTCGGCACGTGTAATACCGAGGCGGTACACCCCAATGCGCGCCCCGTTTTTTTCTATATTTGAGCGAAAGAAACCTTCGCGCTGAAAGCCAAATTTTTCATGCATTTGAACCACGTTGAGGTTCGTTTCAATGACCTCACAATTCAATTTTTCAAGTGCGAGGTCATTAAAGGCAAAATCAAGCATGGTGATTTCAAGCACGGCCCCAAGTCCGCCGCGCGCGCTTTCATCGAGATAGAACGCCCAATCCGATTTTTTATGCTGTCGATCCAGAGCATTTATTGAAGCAACGCCGGAAACGACGCCATCCACAAGCACCATAAATACAATATGGTGTGGTGAGGTTTTGAGGCTGTCGATCCATGTATGGTGCTCGTCGAGCGATATCACGTGATCGGTATACATGTTGCTGCGCACATTGGGATGATTGCGAATGTTCAAAACCGCGTTTTGCTGTTCTTTTGTTCCTGCGGTTATGTCGGTAAGACGGACGTGTTTCATCGGGGTGCTCGCTTTGGGTAAGGCTTAGCATATGCTTTACATATTGGTTGTATTGTAAAATAAAGCGCCGCCGCAAGGTATTCCTTTCTCATAAGAAAGTGCACCTGCGATATCTATTTAATATCAATATGTTGTAAGATTTCTTTTGCAATCATGGAGGCGTATATTGGGCTTGGATGGTCATCATCAAGATAGAGAGATCTTCCATCTAATATGTTCAAACACCGGCCTTTAATCTGTGTGTCGCAGATGAGTTTGCTTGTGTTGACATGCGCAATCTTTGGGTTTTGAGCAAGGCGCTCCATGAGTGTATTCACGGCGCTATTCGCGCTGAGATAGAGCGCATAGGATGTGTCCATCTCTTTTGCCGCGGCTTTATTTACAAATTTTTCAAGCTTGGCCATGCGTTGTGGGATGTTCCAACCCGCTTCGGGGATTTGATCGACGAGGATTAGGTTTTGTCTCGTGGATGCGGTGTCTAGAAATTCGTACATATAGGATTTTAGGTCGGCATTGCCGTTTAAGGCGACATTTATCCCATTTTCCCCGTGTTCCACGCCGCCTTCTTTGTTGTCGAAATGCCCGCCAAGTAAATACAGGCGCCATCTTGCAGATAGGATCACGGTCGCATTGGTTGATTTAATATGTTTCCAAAACAGGTTTTTATTTGCAAGGCATCGTTTCCGGATCGGGAGCTGTGACGTATTGGGGATCGGCAAGCATCCCCAACTTGTGAGAGAAATCAGATGTCCGCCATGGTTCTCAATTTCTGTCCGCAGAGATTTACTAAGCGCGCCTGCATGTGAATCCCCCAAAAGGAAATAATTCTGATCTGCGCCAAAGCAGGTTTTGATAAGCTGAGGCACTGAAAATTCCAATTTGGTCGCATTTTGAGTTGAGCAGGGGCTCTCATCAATCCAGTTGGCTGCGGGGGTGTTGATGCCATATGTCGGCTGATGCGGGAGTTTTCCTTGGCTGCCCAAGATGCCAATGGTTAAAAAAAATGCAAAGCCAGTTGCGCTATAAATCCAGATACGCTCACGCGGAATGCGCGCGGTGTTTCGAAACGGTTTTTCGACGTATTTCCAGCTGACATAAGCCAAACCAAGAGAACCACAAGCAAGGCCAAGCATAAGAGGATTGCTCGGTTGATCGATTGTTCGAAGACGCGCAAAGGCAAAAAGGGGCTGATGCCACAGATAGGCAGAATAACTGATGAGCCCCAAGCCCACGGCCAATTTTGTGCTCAAAACCTTTGCCGTTAGGGTGGTTTTTCCTGCAAACATAATCACACAGGTTGCCCCAAGAACCGGCACAAGCGCGTAGAGGCTCGGAAAGGGTGTTGTTTCATCAAAGGCAAAAATGGCAAAGGTGATCGCCGCCAACCCCGCCAAAGAGAGGATGTTGTTGGCTCGTATTCCGTGGCGTTGTAGAATGAAGGCTGCGATTGAACCTGCGAGGATTTCCCATGCGCGCGTTGGGAGAAGGTAAAAATTCTCAGACGGCTTATTGCGCCAGCCCCATTCGCTCAGCATCAGGCTAATTGCGGCATAGATGGCGATGATCCAGAACGCTCTATTTCGGCCCAACCGCCATAGGAGGAGGAGGAAAATAGGGAAGAGGATGTAATATTGTTCCTCTACCGCAAGGCTCCACGTATGTAAGAGAGGTTTTTCACCGACATCGGGCCCAAAGTAATCGCTTTCGCGCCAGAATAAAAAATTTGAGAGGAATATGCTCACGGCGATCAAGCTTTGGAAGAAGCTCTTCATTTGGGCTTCAAGCATCCACATCCATGCAAAAGGGAGGCAGGCAAACATCACCAAAAAGAGCGCAGGGAGAATGCGCCGCGCCCGACGTTCATAAAAGGAAAGAATGCTAAATGTCTTGCCTTCGAGGTCTTTGATAAGAAGTGTTGTGATCAAATACCCACTGATGACGAAGAATACGTCAACACCAACAAATCCGCCACTAAACCCGCCAAATCCGGCATGGAAAAAGATAACAGGGACGACCGCAAGGGCCCGTAAACCATCAATTTCAGCGCGGTACTTGATGAGCTGTCTCCTGTTTTAGGGCGATGGGCAATTCGGTTTTAAAGACACTCTTCATCGGACGGTTTGCTTTGGAGGAACGCTTTGATCGTATGTTTCATATTTGTCTATTAAAAACAAAGCTCCGTTGCAAGCCGGCCCTTATGATTTGCTATTCATTCGTATGGCGGCTGATTTTTTCCATGCAGGGATCTTTGGGGTGCATTCCGTCAAAAAAGTCATGTTCATCGCACCCTGCAATTCTTGGGTCATAGGACCCCAAACTGCGTAGGTTTAAGTCACGCGCAATTTTTCGAAAACGAGCTTCTTGCTCAAGGAAAACGGGATAGTCCTTTACCATACTGCGGTAGAGATCCGGGTGATATGGTGACAATACAAGAGAGACGCGAATGCCATTTTGAGTGAGCCAATGGATTAAGCTAACATAGTGATCAAACGCGCTTTGATCGAACGTATATTTGGCCATTGAATAGCGTAATATTCCCTTAAATCCTGCGGCGATTTGCGCTTCACTTAGGCTGTTATAGTCCTTGTTATATATATGGAGCCCATCATAGGCTTTTTTGGCAATTGCCTCTATTCCATTGTGTTTTGCGACAAGGTCTTGATTATCGTTTAGGGCCTGATAAAGGCGCTCAATCGGGGTTTGCGGCTCTTTTGAAAGCTGTGAGTCTAGGAATGGACGTAAATTATGGGCCTTTTCCGGCGGTTGGGACAGAACAAATTCCCAGTGATCATAGAGGCTTTGAATGGAGTGCCAACGGTTTTGACCGTCATGTTGATTGAAAAGCCATGGATCAGCACCGAGCATAACATGGCTTGGTTTTAGCTTTGCCGTCGCTTCCCCAACCAACGCAATGTAGTCTTCAACCGAAGCGCCACTCACTGAGAGGTTGAGCGTTTTGCTGCCAGTTGCCTGTGTCCCGATTTGCATAACACGAGAGGACCCCATGACAAGTGTATCAATGGGGCGCATGGGATATGAGAGGCGGCCTTGAATGAATTTACGTTCATCGAGGTTGCTGAAATAAACATAGTCCGCCGTTGAGAGCTTTTGGGCCAGAAAATCCTCATAATTAGGAGAAACGCGTTTTGAAAAATGCCCAATAACCGCCATAAAAAATAGGATAATGGCACTGAGGCTTAGGATAAAAGAGCGTGTCAAAAAGCGCGGATTTCGAAAGGGTTTTTCAATATAGCGCCAGCTGAGATACGCAAGACCGAAGCTCAATAGAATGAGGAAACTTACCTGCAAAAGAGGGAGATCAATGGATTTTTGATGAAGCCGTGTAAATGCAAAAATGGGCTGATGCCAGAGATAGGCAGAGTAGCTGATGAGGCCAATTCCGACACATGGTTTTGTGCTTAACGCTTTGGCTGTGATCGTGCCGTTTCCAGCAAATAAAATGACCAAGACAACGCCTATAATTGGCACAAGGGTGTAAAGGCTTGGGAAAGGGGTGCTTTCGTCATAAGCGAATATTGCGAATACAATAGCAGCAATACCCAAAAGAGAGAGCCCATTATGTGGCTTAACCTCCCGATTTTGCAGAATAAACGCGCAGATTGAACCGGTGAATAATTCCCATGCGCGCGTTGGTGCGAGGAAAAAATTTGCGGAGGCCTGATTGCGCCATCCCCATTCACTTAATCCAAGGCTCATGGCAGAGAAAAGTACGATAAGCCAAAAAACTTTGTTTCGTCCGAGACGCCACGCCAGCATAAGAAACAATGGGAAAAATACGTAATATTGCTCTTCAACAGCCAAACTCCACGTGTGGATCAGTGGGTTGAGATCCGAATCATCGCTAAAATATCCTTGCGACCGCCAAAAAACGATATTGGACGCAAATACAGCAACGCCAATGAGGCCGCGGCCAAATGTTTTAAGGTCAGGGGGGCTCATAAGGACCCAAGCGGCGATGACGCAAAATGTCACAACGCAAGTCAGGGCAGGTAAAATACGCCGCGCGCGCCGCTCGTAGAAATGTAAAAGGCTAAAGCGTTTGTTTTCTAAGTCATCAATCAAGATTGTCGTGATAAGGTAGCCAGAGATCACAAAGAAAATGTCGACCCCAGCAAACCCACCGCTGAAGGCCGTAAAACCAGCATGAAATAGCACGACAGGTACAACTGCAACTGCTCTTAAGCCGTCAATCTCTGCGCGGTATTTCAATGCAGTGTCCTTTTTTTGCAAAATGGCGCCTTTAAAAGGCGCCAAGTGCGTTATCACAATCAGAATGAAGGACGGCCACGACGCGTGCCATTATTCCCACTCAATCGTGCCTGGGGGTTTGGATGTGATGTCATAGGTACAGCGGTTGATGCCTTTGACTTCGTTGATAATCCGCGTGGATGTTTCGCCTAAAAACTCATGGGTGAACGGGTAATAATCCGCGGTCATCCCATCAACAGAAGTCACGGCGCGCAAAGCGCAGGCAAAATCATATGTCCGACCATCCCCCATGACACCCACGGTGCGCACGGGCAAGATGGCGACAAACGCTTGCCAAATCTCATCATAGAGCCCGTGTTTGCGGATTTGATCGATATAAACCGCATCTGCCTTGCGCAAAATTTCGAGTTTTTCACGTGTGATTTCGCCTGGGCAACGGATCGCAAGACCTGGTCCTGGAAACGGGTGACGTCCAATGAAGGACGCGGGCAGGCCAAGCTCACGGCCCAAGGCGCGGACCTCATCCTTAAAGAGTTCGCGAAGCGGCTCAACGAGTTTGAGACCCATCTTTTCAGGTAGGCCACCGACATTGTGATGTGACTTAATCGTTACGGATGGTCCGCCAGAAAAGCTCACAGATTCAATGACATCTGGGTAAAGTGTGCCTTGTGCTAGGAACTCAGCCCCTTCGATTGTGTCGGCGTGCTTTTGGAACACATCGATGAAAAGCTTGCCAATGATTTTGCGTTTTGTTTCGGGGTCAGATTGCCCATCCAATTCGCCTAAAAACAAATCTTGTTCATCAGCATGGATGAGTTTCATGTTGTAGTTGTCGCGAAACATGGTGACCACTTCTTCGGATTCGCCTTGGCGCAAAAGCCCGTGATCAACAAACACACAAGTGAGCTGATCACCGATTGCTTCATGGAGCAACACGGCCGCAACCGAGCTATCAACACCGCCAGAAAGAGCACAAATCACGTTTTTGTCGCCCACTTGGGCGCGGATCGCCTCAATCGCTTGTTCGCGGTAGGCACCCATGGTCCAATCACCTGTAAATCCAGCAATACGCACGAAGTTTTCATAGAGCGTCGCGCCGTTTGGTGTGTGGTGCACTTCTGGGTGGAATTGAACGGCATAGAAATGGCGCGATTTATCCGCTGTGATGGCATAGGGCGCATTTGGGGATGTGCCGTAGACTTCAAAACCGGGGGCGATTTTGGAAACGTGATCCCCATGGGACATCCAGACCTGTTCATCCCCATCCGCGAACCATCCCTCAAGGAGGTCAACGGATTGATCATTTGGCGTCACATACGCACGGCCAAATTCGGCGGTGCCGTGACCGCTTTCGACTTTGCCGCCCAATTGTTCCATCATGACCTGTTGGCCATAGCAAATCCCAAGGATCGGCAAACCCATATCAAAGATTTCATCTGGAACGCGCGGCGACCCTTCTCGGGTCACACTATCTGGCCCCCCAGAGAAGATCACAGCTTTGGGCGCCATGTCGCGCACGAAGTCAGTGGTCACATTCTGATAGGGGTGAATTTCGCAATAGACATTGAGTTCTCGCAAGCGGCGCGCGATGAGCTGCGTGACTTGAGAACCAAAATCGATGATTAAAAGGCGGTCATGGGAGATATCAGTCATGGTCGCCAAATAGGCTGCTGACGCAAAATTTTCAAGCACGAAAACGTCATATTCGTCCAAGAATGTCGTTTTATCACCCCATGTGCCGCATCTTTGGGGTGTGCCAGAGAAGACGGCGTTAATTTAAACGAAACACAAATCGACAAAAGGGATTATCGATGTCTGCAAGACGAGCAAGAGGAGGCGGCGGCGCCGCCCGCCGCGCATCACGCACCGCTGTAAACTTTGAGACCGCAAAATACATCACGCGGAATATTCCAAACATGGAAATTCTCAATGAGGAAGCCATTGAAATCATTGAAGCCAACGCCGAAACCGTGTTGGCAGAAGTGGGCGTAAATTTTGTGGATAATCCAGAGGCCCTCGAACGGTGGCGCGACGCAGGTGCCGAGATTGAAGGCGAACGGGTACGCATTCCACGCGGTTTGGCGCGCAAACTTTGTGCAACAGCCCCAAGCAAATTCACCCAACACGCCCGTAATTCGGAACGTAATGTTGAAATCGGCGGCAAAAACCTTGTGCTTGCGCCCGTTTACGGCCCGCCCTTTGTGCGTGACGTTGATGGCGGCCGTCGCTATGCGACGATGGCGGATTTTGAAAAGTTCGTGAAACTTGGCTATATGTCCAAATATTTGCACCACTCTGGTGGTACGGTCTGTGAACCAACGGATGTCCCTGTAAATAAACGCCATTTGGACATGCTCTATGCACATATGACGCTGTCGGATAAACCGTTTATGGGCTCTGTAACGGAACCTATTCGCGCGCAACATTCCGTTGATATGTGTGAAATTCTCTTTGGTAAGGACTTTATCCAAGAGAACACTGTGATGACCTCTCTCATCAATGTGAACTCGCCTTTGACTTTTGACAACATCATGATGGGCGCGCTCGAAACCTATGCGCGCAACAACCAAGCATGTATCATTTCGCCCTTTATTGTTGGCGGGGCGATGGCGCCTGTGTCTGTTGTGGGCACTTTGACCCAAGTTTTGGCCGAAGTCATGGCCGGTGTTGCTTATAGCCAACTCGTACGTCCTGGTGCGCCTGTGATCTTTGGGGCCTTTGTAACCTCCATCGACATGAATTCAGGTGCGCCGACATTTGGCACGGCGGAAGCTTCACAAATCCTTTACGGGGCAGGGCAGCTCGCTCGGCGCATGAATTTGCCGTTCCGTTCTGGCGGCGGGCTTTGCGGATCAAAACTTCCGGATGCGCAGGCGGCATATGAAACCGCAAATACCCTCAATGCGGCTCTTCTGGGGGGCGTGAACTTTATGCTCCATTCGTGTGGCTGGCTTGAAGGCGGGCTTGTGGCGTCACCTGAAAAATTTGTGCTCGACGCAGATCAGCTCGGGGTTCTTCATAAAATGGCCGAAGGTGTGGCCTATGATGACAATGCCCAAGCCATGGATGCCATCCAAGAGGTAGGTCCAGGCGGCCACTATCTTGGTTGTGCTCACACACAGCGCAATTTCAAATCTGCGTTTTGGCGTTCCGAGGTGCTTGATTATAAGCCGTTTGAAACATGGGACGAAGAAGGGGCGCGTGATAGCCAAACCTTGGCTGCTGAGCGCGTTAAGAAAATGCTCGCTGATTATCAGCAACCCGCCCTTGATATTGCAATCGATGAAGCGCTTCGTGAATATATCGCGAAAATCAAGGAATCTGAGCCTGATTCTGCATTTTAAACACAGAAAAGCGCCTCTAATGGAGGCGCTTTTTCATGTGTACGGCTTCGCCCAAAATGGCGCCTAAAACATCGACATGGCGGTACACATTATAGGTGCCATCTTGTTCAACCCGTTTGTGGTTCATCGATTTTTCTAGTGAAATCAGCAACAAAAGCGCCTCACTTGGGCCTGGCATGTAGTCGGTTCGTGTCAATTTTCGCAAATCCTTATCACGTGTATAATCTGCGACGCGGTGGCGCGCCGCAAGCATGAGGATCTTTGGGCGCTTCATTGTTTCTAAAACCGAAAATACATCCATTAAACTACTCCTATATGGCGGATAGATCGACAATAGGGGGGCTTTGTGGGGTGTTGCGTCGGAAAAATTTGACCGCGCGATTGATTTACAATTGTTTATAATTTGGAAACAATAATGGGATTGTAGAGGATATTTTAACACATTCTCAATCAATCTAAACGCAAACTTAATATTAAGCTAACGTTAAGATTGGTGTGAATGTAGATGAGGCCAAAATGCACAATCCGAATTTTGCATCATCCCATGAAGGGCTGCCACCTTGGCTTCCATCTTCTGTGATGAACTATCTTTCTCATGTTGAAGGGGGGCAATCCATCCGTGCGCTTGCGCGGGATGCCAACTGCCATGCTTCGACAATTCTTCGTCAAATTCGCAAATTTGAAGCACGCCGGGATGATCCATTGATGGATGAGGCGCTTGATTGTTTGGGGATGACGCTGCCCAACCCCGAAATGGCCCAAAAGAAAGGCTCAGTGATGTCTGCACCCGTGAACCACAACGTATTTGAAGTTAATGATAGACGCTTAAATAAAGAGGCCGTGCGCATTTTGCGCAAATTGAATGAACGTGGCGCTGTTCTAATTGTTGCGGCAGATATGGATAAGGCCGCCGTGATGAAAATGGACAAAAACCGCGGGATGCGCCGCCTTGCCGTGGTGGGAAAAGAAATTGTTCAGGCGTTTTTGCTGAAAGATTGGGTTCTCCTAAAAGATAACGGAAAAATATCGCAATATCAGATCACTACACAAGGGCGATCCGCGTTAAAACGCCTGCTTTCTGGGGTCGAAAGTATGAATTCTGGCTTTGCAGAAGCGATTACTCCGTTTCAAGCTCAACACCGTGTCGAAGTCGACAAAATTGTGGATGATCCTAGTGGATCTGGCACACGGCGGGTGAAATATAATATGTCGGAAAGCCCCGTTATGATGTTGGCGCGGCGCAAGGATCGCAATGGCGTCCCCTTTTTGACATCAGATCTTGTAGCCGTCGGGGAACAAATCCGAGAGGATTTTGAATTGGCGCAATTGGGGCCCAAAGTTGGTCAAAACTGGGACAATTTCCTAACCGGTGGTGCATGTGGCGGGATTAAGGATAGCGGAATTGGAAGTGGTGCGATGTGTGCACGTGACCGTGTGCACGCGGCGTTTACCGATCTTGGCCCCGGGCTTTCTGATGTGGTGTTGCGCTGCTGCTGTTATCTTGAGGGGGTGGAAGCAACAGAGCGCGAAATGGGCTGGGCGGCACGTTCCGGAAAGGTTGTCCTGCGGATTGCTTTGCAGCGGCTTAAGCAACATTATGAACAAATTTACGGACCTCATGGGCCAATGATTGGGTAAAGAGGGTGGGGCAACCTGTTTCCGTTTGGTTAACAATAGAATACAAAAGGCCGCCCAAGTGAGGCGGCCTTTTTAATATTAACCATTTGGCAATAATCTTTCGGAATTAGCCGCGACGACGGCGACCACCGCGACGACCACCCGCACCGACGGGACCACCACCCGCAGGTTTGTTGAAGCTGATCCATTCTGCACCACCCTCATCATTATTGGTGAGGAAGTTTGCCGCACGAATGGCTTCCATTTCCTTGCCGGCCCGTGGTTTTGTGGAGCCAAAGCCAAAGAGCTGACAGATTGCTTCGTCATCCATGCCTGCCGGAATGATCACGCCAGAGGCTTCGATTTCAGCGCGTTTTTCAGCCATTTTCTTTGGGCCAACTGGGATCGCAACAGGGTTCATAATGGCAGATGTCATGCCTGCGCCCATAGCCATTGGCAAAAATGCATTATTGATGCCGTGGCGATTTGGGAGACCAAAAGAAATGTTGGAGGCGCCACAGGTGGTGTTCACGCCCAATTCTTCGCGCAAACGACGTACAAGTGTAAACACTTGAAGCCCCGCCGTGCCCATCGCGCCAATCG
>JBMYYE010000063.1:0-14178 GCA_049609065.1 Halocynthiibacter sp. | reverse complement strand
AGGTCGCCGAGAATTGGTGATGCCACGCGCCTGAACCCTTAATGGGATTTTCTGGCGCTACTATATCTAGAAACAAAGAGTGCCGCGATTCATCGATTTGGGTCGCGGCTTTTCTGTGAAAGGCCTTATTTTCACGTATTTCGCGTCAGAAATAAAAAAATCTGGGATTTTTTGGGAAAATAATTCAATCAACATATAGTGACTCCCTGCGCATTTCCCACCACCAGTGGTGCTGAGAGGTGCTGTGTTCATTTTTTGTTCTCAGCGGGTGATTTGTTGGTGGTGTTCTGTCCCGTAAAATAACTATTGATTTCCATGAATTCCCATGGCATCCCTAATTTACACGATGAGCTGGGACACATAATTGGGACGCTCTTAAGATCTCGAACAGGTACCGTAAGGTTTCATACAGGCCCACTTCATCATCTACGCCGGCGCGCAGTGCGAGCAGACATCCCCCCAGATGGCACGCGCAGCTGAGCATCCCGCAAGGGACCCAGAGATGGGATAGTCGGCGGATTGAGCAGTGGCAGCAGCTCAATCCGCCGTTTTCTTTCAGGGGGATTGATGAGGATCACGCGCGTGGCACGTAGGTTCAGAGGCGAAAGCCACCATAAGGTGGATGCGAAGGGCAGGGTGTCTATCCCTGCTGATTTTCGCCGCGTTCTCGAATCGTCTGATCCCGACTGGACCGATGGTCTGAACCCGAATTTGGTTATTGTGTATGGTGATCACCGCCGCAATTACCTCGAATGTTATACAATTGATGCGATCGACGAAGTGGATGACCAAATCGCGGATTTACCCCGTGGCTCCCAAGCGCGCAAAATGTTGCAGCGCATGTTTCATGGTCAATCTATCGCCACATCCGTTGATGAAACGGGGCGTTTGGTTCTTCCTGCAAAAATTCGGGCCAAAATTGGTCTCGAAAAAGAAGCGTTTTTCATTGCCGCAGGGGACACGTTCCAGATTTGGAACCCTGAAACCTATAACACAGAAGAGCTGTCGAAGGCAGAAGACTGGCTTGATGAGCTGCCCGAGGATTTTGATCCTCTTGAATTTTTAACGGGCGCCGACCCTTTGGATAAAAGCGGGCCGCCTCAGGATCCATTGGATTAAAAAATGACCGCTGCCGCCCCACATATTCCTGTTTTGATACGTCCGTTAATTGCGGGCGTTTCGCCCGTTTCTGGGCATTGGGTTGATGGCACTTTTGGCGCCGGTGGCTATGCGCGTGCAATGATGGATGCGGGGGCTGATCATGTAACGGGCATTGATCGTGATCCGCTGGCTCATGATCTGGCGGCTGCATGGCTTGGCGATTATGACGGGCGCATGTCCCTCAAAGAGGGCTGCTTTGGTGATATGGATACGCTGATTGAGGGGCCTGTTGATGGGGTGATGCTCGATCTTGGGGTGTCTTCGATGCAGCTTGATCGCGCGGATCGTGGCTTTTCATTTATGAAAGATGGTCCTCTTGATATGCGTATGGGGCAGGCGGGCGTATCGGCAGCGGATATTGTGAACGGTTACGATGCCGATGATATTGCGGATATCTTGTTTCAATATGGCGAAGAACGGCAATCGCGGCGCATTGCCCGTGCGATTGTCAAAGCGCGTGATGTCGAAAAATTTCACTCAACACTGCAGCTGGCAGAGGTGATTTCAAATTGCCTCCCACGGCCCAAACCCAATCAAAGCCACCCTGCGACGCGGTCCTTCCAAGGGCTGCGGATCGCAGTAAATGACGAATTCGGGGAACTCATTCGCGGGCTTGAGGCCGCTGAGCGGTTGCTCCGCCTAGGGGGCGCCTTGGCGGTTGTGAGCTTCCATTCCCTTGAAGATCGGGTTGTGAAACGATTTTTCCAATCCCGCACAGGTCAGATGTCAGGCGGTAATCGATATCAGCCCGAAGTCATCGCAGATGCGCCGAGCTTTAGAGTTGTTTCAAAAAAATCCATCGCGCCAGATGCGCAAGAGCTGGAAGAAAATCCAAGATCACGGTCATCGCGGCTGCGGATCGGTTTTCGTACAGAGGCGCCTGCACAGGTGTCCAATCGGGCCAAATTGGGTCTTCCGAAAATGGTTGAGGAGCGCCGCTAATGCGAAATATCGTCATTGCCTTGTCCTTTATTTCTGTGATGTTGCTCGGGTTTTGGGCCTATACGGAAAATTATCGCACCCAAGAACGCTTGAAAGAAGTCGCGTCCTTACAGCGTGAAATCGGGTTGCGTCGGGAACGTTTGTCGATCCTCAAGGCTGAGCTTGCATATCTCTCGCGCCCTGAACGGTTGCGCGATTTGTCGGTTACGAATTTTGAACGCTTGGGCCATGTGGAAATGAGCGCGCATCATTTTGGCCGCGTGTCCCAAGTGGAATATCCCGAGGTAAATCTAGAGGGTAAAATCATACGTCCCGTTTCCGTTTCAGGGGATTTGCCTGATGCCAATACATCCGAAGGGCAAAACTGATGCGAACGCCGCTGCGTCCTCTTGCGCGTATTTTGAAGGCGCGTGCCACGGGGCAAAACCCAAACGATATTGAGCAAGAAAACCGCGGCATTCGCCGTGAGGAAGAACATATCAAAGCCCGCCACCGCGCCGAAGGTCGCTTGGTGGTTATGGGGTTGTTTTTCATTTTGGCCTTTTTGGTGGTTGGTCTACGAATGGGCACCGTGTCCATGAGCGAACCGCGCGAACCAAAAACGGCCGCCTCTTCGGGGAATGTTGTGGTGCCGCGCGCGGATATCGTGGATCGCAAAGGCCGTATTCTTGCGACAAATATGATCACGCATGCGCTTTATGCACATCCCCATGTGATGGTGGATAAGATGCATGCCGTTGATGAGCTTGTGAAAATTTTTCCGGATTTAAAACGCGATCGTTTGATCAAAGATTTTACAGGAAAACGTAAATTCCTTTGGCTGAAACGTCGCATTAGCCCTGAACAAATGCAAAAAGTGCATGACATTGGCGATCCTGGTTTGCTTTTCGGGAAACGGGATATGAGATTGTATCCAAACGGAAAACTGGCAGCCCATATTCTGGGCGGTGTGAAGTTTGGTGATCAGGCTGTGCATTCTGCTGAACTTGTCGGTGTGGCTGGGGTTGAACGCAAGCTTGATAAAATGCTGGGTGATCCCGCCCGAAATGGGGCCCCTGTGACGTTGTCGATTGATATCGGGGCACAGGCTGCAATGCGTGATGTTTTGGCCAGTTCGGTGAGCCTTTTTAACGCGCGCGGTGCGTCTGCGGTGTTGATGGATGCCCATACGGGTGAAATTCGGGCGATGACATCCTTGCCGGATTTTGATCCAAATGATCGCCCTGTGCCACTGACCAAAGGCATCGCCTCTGATAGCCCGCTTTTTAATCGTGCGGTGCAGGGGCTTTATGAATTGGGCTCAACATTTAAAATCTTCACCATTGCCCAAGCGGTGGATGAGGGCATGATTTCCCCCACAACGATGATCAACACCAAAGGCCCCATGAAATGGGGCAAGTTTAAAATCAAAGACTACCGGAATTATGGTCCAAAACTGAGCGCAACCGATGTGATTGCAAAATCCTCAAACCTTGGCACCGCACGGGTTGCGATGGATCTTGGGGCCACGCGCCAAAAACGGTTCCTAAAATCCCTTGGCTTTTTTGAACCCACACCAGTTGAATTGGCCGAAGCGCCGAACGCCAAACCGCTTCTTCCTAAAAATTGGTCCGAAATTTCAACAATTACAATTTCTTATGGACACGGATTATCGGCTAGCCCGCTGCATTTGGCCACGGCCTATGCATCGCTTCTCAATGGGGGTGAGATCGTTAAGCCGACCTTGATCGAAGGCCAAAATGGCAAAACGGGCGGCCGTATTGTGTCACAGGCCACCTCCAAATCTGCGCGCGAAATGCTCCGTAAGGTGGTGACCAAAGGCACGGCGAGTTACGCCAATGTGCCGGGCTATGAAATTGGCGGCAAAACGGGATCCGCGGAGAAAGCAAAGCGCGGTGGCTATGCGGATAAGCGCAACATCGCAACCTTTGCGTCCGTTTTCCCGGCGAGCGACCCGAAATATATTCTGGTGGTCAGCTTGGACGAAGCCAAAGACACCTCAGGCAAAGAAGAACGCCGGACTGCGGGCTGGACCGCGGTGCCTGTGGCCTCTGAGATGGTGCAACGCATTGCGCCAATCCTTGGCTTGCGACCAGTGATTGCAGGGCAAGAGGTAACTGGGGTAACACTAACCAGCAACTAAATCTGGGAGCAGCGCATGCAAGACGCGGCAGGTGGAAAAACCCTTAGCGAATTGGGTTTTACGGGTAAATCGGGGGCGAATCCTTTTATCACTGGATTGGCCGTGGACAGCAGGAATGTGAAAGAAGGGTTCCTTTTCGCTGCCCTTCCTGGCGCGAAAATACATGGCGGCGAATTTATCCAATATGCCCTCCGCATGAACGCGGCGGCTATATTGACCGACCGTGAAGGGGCTGAGATCGCCAAAGATGAACTCGCGGCTTCGGATGCGACCTTGATTGTGGTGGATGATCCGCGTCAAAGCTTGGCCTATGCGGCGGCTCTTTTCTTTGGTGGGCAGCCTGAGGTGATGATCGCGGTGACGGGGACCAATGGGAAAACATCGGTGTCCTCATTCGCGCGCCAGATCTGGATGAAACTGGGAATAATGGGGGCCAATTTGGGCACCACAGGGGTTGAGGGCGCGTTTGAAAAACCGCTTAATCACACGACCCCTGAACCGATCACGTTGCACGGCACTTTGGCGGAAATGAAAGCCGCGGGCATCACCCATGCCTCGATGGAAGCCTCATCCCATGGCTTGGATCAAAAGCGCCTCGATGGGGTGCAGTTAAACGTAGCAGGCTTCACCAATTTTACCCAAGATCATCTTGACTATCACCACACATTTGAAGCCTATTTTGACGCAAAAATGGGGCTTTTTGAACGGGTTTTACCGGATGGTGCGATGGCGGTGATCAACATCGATGACCCGATGGGCCAAAACGTGGTGGACCGCGCGCAGCGAGCGGGCGCCACGATTGTGACGGTCGGTCGGCACAAGAATGCGTCTCTTTATATTGAAAACCAGCGCTGTGATGAAACGGGGCAAGATATCCGCTTTCACTGGTTGGGGGAGGTCTATCAAACCCGGCTCAACCTCATTGGGGATTTTCAAGCCGATAACGTGATGCTGGCGGCGGCCATGGTCATTGCCTCTGGCGTGAATGCGGAACAGGTTTTTAAGGTCCTGCCAGAACTTGAAACGGTGCGTGGCCGCATGGAACATGCCGCAACGCGTGACAATGGGGCGCCGATCTTTGTCGATTATGCCCATACCCCCGATGCGGTGAAAACCGCGCTTAGATCCATGCGTCCGCATGTGATGGGGCGCATCATTGCGGTTGTGGGTGCAGGCGGGGACCGGGATCCGATCAAACGCCCCTTGATGGGGGAAGCTGCGGCACAAAATGCCGATGTGGTTTTTGTAACAGATGACAATCCGCGCACAGAAAATCCCATAAGTATTCGTAAAATGGTGATGGATGGTTGCCCAGAAGGCATCGAGGTCGGGGACCGCGCCGAAGCAATCTTACGTGCGGTGGACGCATTGCAAGCGGGGGATGCGCTTTTGATTGCGGGCAAAGGTCATGAAACAGGCCAAATCGTTGGGGATCAGGTTTTGCCATTTGATGACGTGGAACAAGCAAGTATCGCAGTGGAAGCCTTAGAAGGACGGTTGGGATGACACTTTGGACAGCACAAGATGCCGCTGCGGCGACGGGCGGAGACGCCATTGGCAATTGGGCCATTTCAGGGATTTCCATTGATACGCGCGACATCCAAAATGGGGATCTTTTTGTGGCGTTAAAAGCCGCGCGCGATGGTCATGATTTTGTGGCGGATGCTTTGGCCAAAGGGGCTGCGGCCGCATTGGTGTCCCGCCACCCAGAAGGGGTCGCAAAGGACGCGCCGCTTTTGATCGTCGATGATGTGTTGGCGGGGCTCGAAGCTTTGGGCCGGGCAGGGCGCGCGCGTTTTGCGGGCAAAGTTGTGGCGATCACGGGCTCTGTTGGTAAAACCTCAACCAAGGAAATGCTGCGCACGGTTTTGGAAAAACAAGGCAAAACTCATGCCGCAGAAAAGAGTTTTAACAATCACTGGGGCGTGCCCATTACGCTGGCGAAAATCCCAGAAGATGCGGATTTTGCGGTGATTGAAATCGGCATGAACCACCCCGGTGAAATCGGGCCACTGGCTAAAATGGCTAAACCACATGTGGCAATGATCACGACGGTTGCGGCCGCGCATTTGGAAGCGTTTGAAAATGTCATCGGGATTGCCCATGAAAAGGCTGCGATCTTTGATGGGCTCACAAAAAATGGCATCGCGGTGATCAACGGTGATCTGGATACAACAGAGATTTTGGATGCCGCCGCACAGGCGCATTTGGCACAGATCATACATTTTGGTGAAAAATCTGGCGTGGATTATCAGCTCACGGATGTGGTGATCGGGGATGATTGCACCACCGCCAAAGTCAAACGGGCCGAAGGCGACGCGCTTTTCAAATTGCAGTCCTCTGGGCGGCATTTTGCAACCAATGGTGCAGGTGTTTTGGCGGTTGTGGCCGCACTTGGCGCCGATATTGGCATTGCGGCCACGGACCTTGCGGGTTGGATCCCGCCCGAAGGCCGCGGCCAACGCATGCGTGTGGTTTTGGATGGGGCCTTGGGTGATGGGTTTGATCTTATTGATGATGCCTTTAATGCCAATCCGACCTCCATGGCTGCCAGCATTGAGGTCCTAGCGGCCGCAAGCGTACCGAATGGTGCACGGCGCATTGCGGTTTTGGGCGACATGTTGGAACTTGGCCCAGACGAAGAACAGATGCATATCGATATACGTCACATGGCAGGCTTTGACGCCATCGATGTGGTCCATGCGGTTGGCCCACGGATGAAGGCGCTTTGGTCCACACTCGATGCGGATCAACAAGGCGAATGGGTGGAAACTGCGTCAGAATTGGCACAAGACATTCATCGCCACATGCGGGTTGGGGATCTTGTCTTGGTGAAAGGGTCCAAAGGCTCTATGGTTTCAAGGGTGGTTGACGCGCTTTTGAAATTAGGCCAAGTCAGCGGCGAACGCAGCTAAGATAAAATGAGCGTGGGGGAAACCCACGCAAGCAAACGGGGTATCGATGCTTTATTGGTTAAACGAACTTTCAGATGGCGGGGATTTCTTTAACCTCTTTCGCTACATTACCTTTCGCGCAGGCGGTGCGTTTTTTACAGCTTTGATTTTTGGGTTCATTTTCGGGCAGCCCTTGATCAACTTTTTGCGCCGCAAGCAAAAAAACGGCCAACCCATTCGCGAAGACGGCCCTGAAAGCCACATCATTGAAAAAGCAGGCACGCCAACAATGGGCGGGGTTTTGATCCTGTCAGCTATTTTGCTTTCAACGCTTTTGTGGGGGCGGCTCGATAATGGCTATATCTGGATCACGCTTTTTGTGACCTATGGGTTTGGTGCGATTGGATTTGTGGATGACTATCACAAAGTTACCAAAAACAATCACGCGGGGCTTTCTGGTAAAATTCGCCTTGGGATTGGCTTTGTGATTGCCGCGATTGCGGCCTATGCGGCCTCTCGTTTGCATCCTGAAGGATTAAGCAATCAACTGGCGCTGCCTGTATTTAAAGACACATTGGTTAATCTTGGATTCCTTTTCGTGCCTTTCGCGATGATTGTGATTGTCGGCGCAGCAAATGCGGTGAATTTGACGGATGGCTTAGATGGCCTTGCCGTGATGCCGGTGATGATTGCGGCGGGCGCTTTGGGGGTCATTGCCTATGTTGTTGGCCGCGTGGATTTTACCGAATATCTTGATGTGCATTACGTGCCTGGGACAGGCGAATTATGGGTCTTTTGTTCCGCTTTGATCGGCGGCGGGCTTGGATTTCTTTGGTATAATGCCCCGCCTGCTGCGGTCTTTATGGGGGACACGGGATCCTTGTCATTGGGCGGTGCTTTGGGGGCAATTGCGGTTGTGACCAAACATGAATTGGTACTTGGCATTATTGGCGGGGTCTTCGTCATGGAGGCCATGTCCGTCATTATCCAAGTGTTCTATTTCAAACGCACAGGCAAGCGCATTTTTTTAATGGCGCCCGTGCATCACCACTTTGAGAAAAAAGGCTGGAAAGAGCCGCAAATCGTGATCCGGTTTTGGATCATTGCCTTGATCTTGGCCTTGATTGGCCTTGCCACGCTAAAGCTTCGTTAAGGAAACGTTATGATCCCAGTTCAAGGATATGTTGGTTTAAAAGTTGGCGTGCTTGGTCTGGGTCGTTCAGGTCTTGCCACGGCCGCCGCCCTCGAAGCAGGGGGGGCGGAGCCGATCCTTTGGGATGACAACGCTGATGCGCGCGCTAAGGCCGAAGCCATGGAATATGAGCTTCGTGATTTTACGCGCCAAGGGGCGTTTGACGACATCACGGTTTTTGTGGTGAGCCCGGGGATCCCGCATCTTTACCCAAGCCCCAACAAACACATCGCGGCCGCAATGGCGGCGGGCGTGCCTGTGAACAATGATATCGGTCTTTTCTTTCGCTCCTTTGCAACCCATGAATGGGATGATTTTGATGTCATGCCAAAAGTGATTGCTGTGACAGGGTCAAACGGGAAATCCACGACCTCCGCGTTGATCCACCACATCTTAGAAGAGGCAGGCCGCCCGACGCAGCTTGCAGGTAATATTGGGCGCGGTGTGCTGGATATTGATCCGGCCCATGATGGCGAAGTTGTGGTGCTGGAGCTGAGTTCTTATCAAACGGAACTTGCGCGCGAATTGACCCCTGATGTTGCTGTCTTCACAAATCTTTCGCCTGATCATCTTGATCGGCACCACGGGATGGGCGGGTATTTTGCCGCCAAGCGCCGCCTGTTTTCAGAAGGTGGGCCAGATCGGGCCGTGGTTGGTGTGGAAGAACCCGAAGGTGTCTTCTTGGCCAATCAGCTTTGCCAAGGGCCAAGTGATGAACGTGTGATCCGTGTGTCGACGGCCACAAAATTGACGGGGCAGGGATGGAACGTCATGGCGAAGAAAGGGTTCTTGTCCGAGACGCGCAAAGGCAAACAAGTGTCCTCTATTGATTTACGCGGGATCACGGCGCTATCGGGGGTGCACAATCATCAAAACGCCTGTTCTGCCTATGCCGCGGTGCGGTCCCTTGGGATTGGGCCACGTGTGATTGAACGCGCGTTTCATAGCTTTGGTGGCTTGCCCCACCGCACCCAGATCATTGGCGTTTATAATGGCGTGACCTTTGTGAATGACAGCAAAGCCACCAATGTAGAAAGCGCCATTCAGGCCCTGAATGCATTTGAAAACATCCATTGGATTGCAGGCGGCTTGGCGAAAGAGGGCGGCCTTGGGGCGCTGACGGATCATCTGGATCATGTGAAGAAAGCCTATCTTATCGGGCATTCCGCGGACGCCTTTGCGCTTGAGCTGTCTCACATTGCGCCTGAGGTGTCTGTGACCATGGCGCGCGCGGTTGAGGCCGCAGTGGCAAACGCGGTCGATGGGGATGTCGTGCTTTTGGCGCCAGCCGCGGCAAGTTTTGATCAATATCCGAATTTCGAAAAGCGCGGAGATGCGTTTATTTCGGCGGTTTTGGCACAGGTCGGCGTATAACTGCCGAAGAAATTCTTCTGCCTTAATTCGGTCTTAAACAATTGCTATCATTATTAGAATTAAGACAATAAAAACACGATTGAGGCATTGACCATGGCCATTAAGGCTTTCTTCTTCACGGCGGCAGCTGTGGCAGTTACTGCTGCGGTGAGCATTCCCAACACTGATGTTGAGGCACAGACTTTCGTGGGTTACCCAGGTGTGCCCGAAGTGTCGCGTGACCGTGAAATCGTTACGGTTCAGGCGGACTTTTCTTCCTGCGCAGGTCTGAACGAAGATCCCCATCCTTGCATTGAAATTGAGCGCTTTAATGGAAAACGCCGCAAGCTCCTTGCAGGGATCAGCGGCTATAACCACGAAGAAGGCACAGAGCGGCGTATTTTGGTGGAGCGTATCGAATATGATGCGAAATCTCCGATGATGCCGATGGATGTGCCGTCGGTGCTTTATTTCCTTGTGCCTACGTCGTGAGACGCGTTTATGGCTTGGGCTGCGGCCCAACCTGATGACCATGCCCACTGAAAATTATATCCGCCGAGCCAGCCCGTGACATCCACGGCCTCCCCGATGAAATAGAGGCCAGGATGGGTTTTGACTTCCATTGTTTTTGATGAAAGCACATCTGTTGCGATCCCGCCGCGCATGACCTCTGCGGTGCGGTAGCCTTCTGTACCAGAGGGGCGTACGCGCCAATTTTGGATTTGGGCTGCAAGCTGATTGAGCGCGTCTTTGTTTAAATCCGCAAAATGTCCGGTAAGCTTTGCTTCGCTGGCTACAAAATGTGCTAATTTTTTTGGCAAAATTTCACTTAAAACAGATGTAATATCTTTGCGCCCATGTTGGCCCCATTGATCCGTGAGCCATGTGCGTAAATCAAGGTCCGGCAGCATCGCGATCTCGATGTCTTCGCCTGGGGACCAATAGCTGGAGGCTTGTAAAATCGACGGACCTGAGAGCCCGCGATGCGTGAACAAAAGTCCTTCAGTAAAGGTGCTGTTGCCTGCTGTCACGCGCGCGGGAATGGAAAGACCTGCTAGGGGTTTCAAGCGCCCAAGCAGTGTTCCGCTAAACGTGAAGGGCACCAAAGCGGCGCAGGTATCGGTCGTTGGGATGTCAAATTGATCCGCAAGCTCAAGCGCAAAGCCAGTGGCCCCCATTTTGGGGATCGGTTTCCCGCCTGTCGCAATCACGAGGTTTTGGGCGCGTACCGTGCTGTCATCTGAAAACGCAACGCAGTATTCACCCGCCTCATATGTCACATTCAAGATGGATGTTTGCGTGCGGATATCCACATGGGCGGCTTCTTTTAGAAGAAGGTCAATAATATCACCGGCGCCATTGTCACAAAAGAGTTGCCCAAGCGTTTTTTCGTGCCATGACACGTTGTGCTTGGCGATGAGATCCAAAAAATCCCATTGCGTGTAGCGTTTCAGCGCGGATTTCATGAAATGCGGATTTTCGGAAATGTAGTTTTCAGCCCCAATATCAAGATTGGTGAAATTGCAGCGACCACCACCAGAAATGCGGATTTTTTCACCTACGCGTTTGGCGTGGTCAATCAAAAGCACCCGCCCGCTTCGGATTTGGCCCGCGCACATAAGCCCCGCGGCCCCTGCGCCCAAGATGAGTGTATCAAAGCGTTCATTTTGCATTGGTTTTGCCGCCCTTAGCTGGTCTCTTACCTGCCATGGCATGAAGTTGCTTATCTCGCAAGATCAAGGGTAGAAATATACGCAAAACTCCCCTAAAGTGATGGATAAGCCCAATATATACGGGGTAAAACAAGGCCAGATACAACATGGCCGGTACAAAGCAGAGCAGTAATTATGACTGAAATGGCGTTCGGGACGGTCCCCGTCCAATCAGGAGAGGCAATTTTGCCGCGGTGGTGGCGTACCATTGACAAGTGGACGCTATCGGCGATTTTGATCTTATTTGGTATTGGTGTTTTGCTTGGATTGGCGGCTTCTCCGCCGCTCGCAGAGAAAAACGGCTTTGACTATTTTTTCTACGTTAAACGTCAGATTTTCTTCGGGGTGCTTGCGATGGTTGCGATGGTTGTGACCTCAATGTTTAGCCCAGCCTTGGTGCGCCGTTTGGGGATCCTTGGATTTGTCGCGGCGTTGATTGCGGTGATGTTGTTGCCCGTTTTTGGCACGGATTTTGGGAAAGGCGCGGTGCGCTGGTACAGTTTTGGCTTTGCCTCTGTGCAGCCGTCGGAGTTTTTTAAACCAGGATTTATCATTGCTGTCGCGTGGTTGATGGCCGCGAGTTATGAACTTGGTGGACCGCCTGGGCGGCGATATTCGTTTTTCCTCTTGCTGATTTCCCTTGGGTTCTTGGTGATGCAGCCTGACTTTGGGCAAGCGGCCCTTGTGCTTTTTGGGTGGGGCGTGATGTTTTTTGTCGGCGGTGCCAATATCATGGTGCTGTTGGTTTTGGCATGCTTGGTGGTGTTTGGCGGCATGATTGCCTATGGCGCATCCGAACATTTTGCCCGTCGTATTGATGGTTTTTTATCCGCCGATGTCGATCCGACAACCCAAATGGGTTACGCGACAAATGCGATCCAAGAGGGCGGGATATTTGGCGTTGGCGTTGGTGAAGGATCCGTTAAATGGTCGCTTCCTGATGCGCATACTGATTTCATAATTGCTGTTGCGGCCGAAGAATATGGGCTTGTTATGGTGCTTGTTATCATCGGGCTATATGCGATTGTGACGTTGCGGTCATTGTGGCGCTTGGTGCGTGAGCGCGATCCATTTATTCGTCTTGCCGGCACGGGGCTTGCTGCGATATTTGGGGTTCAAGCGATTATCAATATGGGCGTTGCCGTGCGCTTATTGCCAGCCAAAGGCATGACGCTCCCATTTGTGAGCTATGGCGGGTCGTCGGTGATTGCAGCAGGCATTGCTATGGGGATGTTGCTTGCTTTGACGCGCACCCGCCCACAAGGTGAAATCCACGATTACTTCGCCCGTCGCGGCGCGTATCGGGAGGTTTGACTATGACGATCCCTCTTGTGGTGATTGCAGCAGGTGGCACAGGTGGTCACATGTTTCCAGCGCAGGCTTTGGCCGAAAAAATGTTAGCACGTGGATGGCAAGTTAAATTGTCAACGGATGCGCGTGGCGCGCGCTATGCAGGTGGTTTTCCTGATGCGGTGGAGGTCGAAGTTTTATCTTCTGCAACATTCGCACGCGGCGGGATTAGGGCTAAACTGATGGTTCCGTTCCGCATTCTAGGCGGCGTTATGGCGGCAATTTCAAAGATGCGAAAACAAAAGCCAACGGTGGTTGTCGGTTTTGGGGGCTATCCATCAATTCCGGCGGTGGCCGCGGCCTTTGTGTTGCGTGTGCCAAGAATGCTCCATGAACAAAATGGTGTGCTGGGACGGGTGAATAAACTTTTTGCAAAGCGTGTGGATGCGGTGGCATGTGGGACGGACCCAACGCCATTGCCTGATGGTGCATCGGGGTACTATGTGGGCAATCCGGTGCGCGAAGTTGTGTTAGAACGTGCAGGCGCGGCCTATATTGTGCCGGGTGATTACCCTATGACCCTTTTGGTGATTGGTGGGTCGCAAGGGGCGCGTATTTTATCAGATGTGGTGCCTGCCGCGGTTGCAGCCCTACCTGAGGCCTTGTTGAAAAATTTGCGCGTGATGCATCAAGCGCGTGGTGAAGACGAAGACCGCGTGCGCAGCTTTTATGAAACCCACGGTATTCGCGCCGAAGTTGCCCCCTTTTTCACAGATGTGGCACGGCGTATGACCGAAGCACAGTTGGTCATTTCACGCGCTGGCGCATCCTCCGTGGCGGATTTGTCGGTCATTGGCCGACCCGCTATTTTGGTGCCTTATGCAGCGGCAACAGGGGATCACCAAACCGCAAATGCCCAAGGGCTCATCAAAGCAGGTGGTGCAGTTTTGATCCCCGAAGCATTGCTTGACGCGGACAGTTTGAAAGCACAAATAGAGATGATTTTGACCCAACCTGAGGGTGCTGGCGCAATGGCGGAGGCGGCGTTGTCATGCGGGCGCCCGGATGCGTCTGAGACACTGGCAGGGATGGTTGAATACCTGAGAGATAAAGGCGCGTAACACATGGCAGCAACAAAACTCCCTACCCAGCTTGGGATGATCCACTTTGTGGGCATCGGTGGCATTGGCATGTCTGGCATCGCGGAGGTGCTTTTGAACCACGGGTATTCCGTGCAGGGGTCTGATTTAAAAGCCTCCAAAATCACGGATCGGCTTGCCGAATTGGGGGCGAAAATTTTTGTGGGCCAAAAGGCGGAAAACCTTGAGGGCGCAGAAGTTATCGTGATTTCATCTGCGATTAAGCCGGGCAATGCGGAATATGACGCAGCACGCGCCAAGGGCCTGCCGATTGTGCGTCGCGCTGAGATGCTCGCTGAACTTATGCGTTTGAAATCCAATGTGGCCATTGGCGGCACCCATGGCAAAACCA
>JBMYYE010000062.1:0-14230 GCA_049609065.1 Halocynthiibacter sp. | reverse complement strand
AAACGCTCGATCAAATTCCAAAGCTCCAATCCGAGTTAACCGCCTTTGGACGCCAAACATTCCCAACTGGGGAATTTCGAACCAAACGTCTGGTCTTTGGCCCAGGTGGGGGCGCACCCATTCAAATCCGTATTTCTGGACAAAACGCCGGTGAACTCCGCCGCCTTTCTGCTGAGATTCAAACGACATTGGCCCAAACTTCTAATAGTTTAATCGACATCCGCACAAATTGGCGGGAACAAGAACTGGTTCTTCGCCCAATCTATGCAACCGAACGCGCCCAAACCGCCGGGATCAGCCGTGACGACGTTGCCCAAACATTACAGCTGGCAACAGACGGAACCGTATCTGGTGTGTACCGAGAAGGGGATCGACAAATCCCGATCATCATTCGCCTCCCAAAAGAAGATCACTTAGCGCTCACGGATCAAATTGTGTTTTCCAGTTCAACAGGGGCCGCAATCCCAATTGAACAAGTGATCAGCGGCATGAAATACGAAGCACAAAATACGCTCATACATCGCCGAAACCGCGTGCCCACAATAACGATTGAAGCGGATATTTTGCCCGGCCTAACGGCCGCACAGGTCCAAGCCGAAATCCAAAGCGCCGTAGAAGCCATCGACATTCCGTTGGGCTACGGCATGGAATGGGGGGGGGAATATGAAAGTTCCCGCAAAGCCCAAAAGGCGCTCGGCGCACAAATTCCCGTTTCTGTTTTGATTATGATCTTGATTTCAATTTTGCTTTTCAATGCGTTACGTCAACCTCTCATCATTTGGTTGCTTGTGCCGATGTCTGTGAATGGGGTGGTCATTGCTCTTTTAGGCTTCAATATGCCTTTCACATTTACCGCTCTCCTCGGCTTACTCAGCCTCTCTGGCATGTTGATTAAAAATGGCATCGTTTTGGTTGAAGAAATCGACCTTGTTCGCGAAACTGGCACCCCTTTGCGAGACGCCATTGTGACGGCCTCCACATCGCGTTTGCGCCCTGTCATGCTTGCTGCGATCACCACTATTTTAGGAATGATCCCACTGCTTACGGATGCGTTTTTTGTCTCAATGGCAATTACGATCATGGGGGGGCTGGCATTTGCATCGATCCTCACGTTAATCGCAGCACCCGTGTTATATGACCTGTTCTTTTCTCGCGATGACAAGGCCCTTAAAGGGGCGCTTTAACCGGCACCCCTTTCACATCTGGGCATTTTATACTTTCTCTGCGATCTGACGGCAGGCGCGCGGCGTAAGGCCAAATTCTTCAACAAACGCACGAGTCATTGCGCTTGCGTTTATGTAACCGCAGCGCACTGCAATTTCTGAAATTGGATATGTTGAGCTTTCTGCATAACGCCGCGCCGCCAAAAGCCGCAATCGCTTATACACATGCTGAGGCCCCGCACCCAGCTTTTGTCGACACACTGTTTCAAGCCGCCTTTGAGACACCTCTAAATGCGCCGCCACGTCTGGAACTGAAAGCGGCTCTTCGATATGGGCGCGCATAAGAGCCACGGCTTTATCGACAATATCAACGCCTGTACTGTTTCGAAATGGATCAACTGGACGGCTGTGATCCCCATAAAGGAACATTGCCGCCACTTCCAACCGAAGCGATTCCCCATGCCGCTGCGCAATAAGTTCACTCACCAAATCAAACGCCGTCATTGCGCCCCCGCAGGTGATGCATTTATCTTCAATAATATAGCGCTCTGGCTGCACCTCAATATCGGGAAATATTTCTTCAAACTCAGTCAGTAAATCCCAATGTATGGTTGCGCGCTTTCCTTCCAGAAGCCCCGCAGCAGCCAAAAGCCAACTTCCCGTATCAAGCCCCACAAGCCATTGATATCTTTTCGCCGCAGATCGCAAACTTCGGCTCATCTCTGCTGTCGCAAAGTTTCGGTATCCGTAGCTCGGCAATAAGAAAAGATAATCACCGCCTTCCCCATCAGAAAGCCGGCCTTCTGACAAAATTGGCAAGCCAGATGATGATTTCACCGTAGCCCCATCCATTGTCACATAACGCCAGTCATATAGGGGTTTGCGCGACAAATCATTTGCCGCTCGCAAAGGCTCCACCACATTGGCAAGGCAGTGGTTCGAAAACTGATCAAAGAGCAAAATGCTTATTCTTTGTGTGTTTTTTGTATTTTTGTACCAAGTTCGCATATTCTGACACTAATTTGACAGGTAATCCCATTGCAAGCCCGCACAAGCTATTTCAACCAAAAGGAGATATGCGCATGCAGTTTGGGCTCACCAATGAACAAGAAATGATCGTTTCCACGATGCGAAGCTTTGTCGAAAACGAAATTTACCCACACGAAGCTGAGGTTGAGCGCAGCGGCCATGTCCCCAAGGAAGTCGGCAACGCGATCATGCGCAAAACCAAGGACCTCGGCTTTTATGCCTGCAACTTTCCCGAAACTGTTGGTGGGGCCGGTTTATCGCATATGGATTTTTGTTTGGTTGAACGGGAATTGGGGCGGGGCTCCATGGCGCTCACACATTTTTTCGGGCGGCCGCAAAATATTTTAATGGCCTGTCAGGGTGATCAAAAAGAAAAATACCTCTATCCCGCCGTGCGCGGTGAAAAAACTGATGCGCTTGCCATGACAGAACCAGATGCAGGATCCGATGTAAGAGGCATGAACTGTAGCGCGGTCCAAGACGGCACAGATTGGATCCCCAACGGATCCAAACACTTCATATCGGGCGCGGAACATGCTGATTTCTTTATTGTTTTTGTCGCAACAGGTGTGGATGATACCCCGCACGGCCCAAAAAAACGCATTACAACCTTTCTTGTGGATCGCGGCACCAAAGGGTTTGACGTACGCGATGGGTACACCTCCGTTTCCCATAGAGGGTATAAAAATCACACGCTCTATTTTGACAATTGCCGTTTGCCAAATGAACAGGTTCTAGGCGCCGTTGATGGCGGATTTGCCGTGATGAATGAATGGCTCTATGCCACGCGCCTCACGGTGGCGGCGATGTGTGTTGGGCGGGCGCGCCGCTGTTTTGATCTTGCCTTAAACTATGCGGCAGACCGCAAACAATTTGGTCAGCCCATTGGAAAATTCCAAGGCGTTAGCTTTCAAATTGCTGATATGATCACCGAAATTGACGCCGCTGATTGGCTGACACTTTCTGCCGCTTGGCGGTTGGATCAAGGCCTAAACGCCAACCGTGAAATTGCCTCCGCAAAACTATACGCCACCGAAATGCTCGCGCGGGTGACAGATGCCAGCTTGCAAATTTTTGGCGGAATGGGATTAATGGATGATTTCCCGATTGAACGGTTTTGGCGCGATGCGCGGGTGGAACGTATTTGGGATGGAACTTCCGAAATTCAACGCCATATCATCAGCCGCGATTTACTTCGGCCGTTGGGCGCATAGCCATGACCCGTCTGACGCGCCTTTTTCAACCAAAAAGCATTACCATTATCGGCGGTGGACCTTGGGCTGAGGCCCTCATCGCAAATAATATTGCCTCCAACTTCAAAGGGGACATTTGGCCTGTTCACCCTAAAAAAGACTCTATTTCAGGGAAAAAGGCCTATAAATCACTTTTAGACCTCCCCGGAATACCTGATGCCGTCTTTGTTGGTGTGAACCGCCACGCTGCAATCGACATCGTCCGGGATCTTGCCAAAATTGGAGCAGGTGGCGCCATTATTTTTGCTTCTGGTTTTCTTGAAGCACAAGAAGAAGACAACAACGGCGCGGCCCTTCAAGAGGCGCTTTTACATGCCGCGGGCAATATGCCCATTCTCGGTCCAAACTGCTACGGCGTGTTAAATTATCTCGACGGCGCCATGCTTTGGCCAGATCAACACGGCGGGAAAAAGGTAGATCGCGGCGTCGCAATCGTGACCCAATCGTCAAATATCTCCATCAATTTAACGATGCAAAACCGCGGGTTGCCGATTGCATATATGGTTACGGCGGGAAATCAGGCGCAAACAGGCCTCTCTGAAATTGCCGCCACACTTCTTGATGATCCACGCGTCACCACGCTTGGGCTTCATATTGAAGGCTTCGATAGCCTTCTTGATATGGAGCATCTTGCAAAAAAGGCGCGCAATTTGGGTAAAGAAATCGTCACGCTCAAAATTGGACGATCGAAGCAAGCCCAACATGCCGCCATTTCCCATACGGCGTCTCTTGTCGGGGGACATGCAGGCGCTGCTGCATTTTTGGGACGCCTTGGGATTTTACAAGTCGACAGCTTGGCCGTCTTTTTGGAAACCTTGAAAATACTGCACATCATCGGGCGTTTACCCTCAAATCGCCTTACGTCCTTGTCTTGCTCTGGTGGTGAAGCCAGCTTAATTTCAGACAGCGCAGAGCCACTTTCACTGTCGTTCCCCGCGCTCACCTCCCGGCAAAAATCGGACCTTCAGGCCGCACTGGGACCTATGGTTTCTCTATCTAACCCTTTGGATTACCACACATATATTTGGAACGATCTTTCAAAAATGCAGGCGTGCTTTACGGCAATGCTTGATCAAACCGTGGCACTTTCAATTGTTGTCTTGGATTTTCCGCGGCCTGATCGCTGTCACCTTGATGCTTGGCATACTGTGATTTCTGCAGTTGAGAACTCCATGCGAGACACGGGGCTTCCTATGGCTATTTTGGCGTCTCTTCCTGAAAACATGCCCGAAGATATCGCTAAAACTTTAGTCAACAAGGGCATCATCCCCCTGTTCGGCATAGAAGACGCCCTCCGCGCTATCGAGGTTGCGGCAACCCCGATGCCCCCGCCCGCGGATCCCTGCCTGAAACCAAAACCCGTCAAATCCACAACAACCATGACCGAAGCGGCGGCCAAGTCAGCGCTACAACACTATGGGCTCAACATACCCAAATCTATTGAGGTTTCTTCGAAAAACGCGCTGCCCTCCACTCTAGCCCATCTGCGCGCGCCCTTTGTCTTAAAAGGGCAGGGCATCGCCCACAAAACAGAAGCAAACGCCGTCATACTAGGCCTATCTGACGCCGCAGATATCACCGCCGCAATGGAGCGCATGCCATGCGATACATTTCTCATTGAGGAAATGGTTCAAGATAAAATCGCAGAGCTTTTAATTGGCGTCGTTTTGGATCCGGCCCACGGCTATGTCTTAACCATTGCCGCAGGAGGTATTTTGGCTGAGCTTCTAGCGGATCAAGCCTCCCTCCTTATTCCTGCATCAGATGAACAAATTATTGAAGCCATTCAAAACCTCAAAATAAATGCCATCTTACAAGGTTACCGTGGTGGATCGCCTGCAAATATGCCTGCTATTTTGGCCGCAATTCACGCCGTTCAAGATTTTGTCATTGCGCATCATGGCACCCTTTTTGAAATTGAAATCAATCCTCTCATTTGCACCCCAGATACCGCTATCGCCGCAGATGCTCTCATCCAGATAGGAGAATAAAATGACCGATACCCCAATAAAAACCCAACGTAAGGGTCACATATTGGAGGTCACGTTACAGCGCGGGACCGCCAATGCGATTGACCTTGCGACCAGCCGTATCATGGGAAAAATATTCCAAGAGTTTCGGGATGACCCCGATTTACGGGTGGCCATCCTCACGGCTACTGGTGAAAAATTTTTCTGCCCTGGCTGGGATCTCAAAGCCGCTGCAGGTGGCGATGCGGTTGATGGGGATTACGGCGTTGGTGGTTTTGGCGGATTGCAAGAGCTCCGTGGATTAAACAAACCTGTAATTGCCGCAATTAACGGCATCTGTTGCGGGGGTGGGCTTGAATTGGCGCTTTCTGCTGACATCATTTTGGCGGCAGATCATGCCACTTTTGCGCTCCCTGAAATTCGCTCTGGCACGGTTGCGGATGCCGCTTCTGTCAAATTACCCAAGCGCATTCCATATCATATTGCGATGGAAATGCTCATGACAGGCCGGTGGTTTGATGCGCAAGAAGCCGCACGGTGGGGGATCGTTAATCACATCCATCCAGCTGCATCCTTATTAGATGAAGCGCGTAAGATGGCTGAATTATTGGCCTCTGGTCCGCCGCTGGTCTATGCCGCAATCAAGGAAATCGTGCGCGAAGCAGAAGACATGAAATTCCAAGATGCCATGAACAAAATCACCAAGAGCCAATTTGAAACGGTTGAGGTTCTCTATACGTCAGACGATCAACTCGAAGGGGCGCGCGCTTTCGCCGAAAAGCGCGATCCTGACTGGCGCGGGAAATAGCACAAAAAAGGGCCGCGAAATGATATCGCGGCCCTTAAAAATTATAGGGTCTAAATTAGCCGATAATCGCGTTTAGTGTTGCAGACGGGCGCATCACAGCCGCAGTTTTTGCGGCATCCGTGCGGTAATACCCACCAAGATCAACCGCTTTGCCTTCGCCTGCTTTAAGCTCCGCCAAGATGGTTGTTTCTTTTTCAGCAAGCTCTTTGGCAATCGGGGCAAAGTGAGCGGCAAGGTCCGCATCATCAGATTGCGCAGCCATTGCTTCGGCCCAATAGCGTGCAAAGAAATAATGGCTGGAACGGTTGTCGTTTTGACCGACTTTGCGCTCAGGTGAGTTGCCATTTTCAAGGAGCTTTTGCGTTGCCGCCTCAATTGCGTCACCCATGATTTCTGCTTTTGGGCGACCTTTGCCAGCCAAGAACTTGAAGCTTTCGCCAAGCGCACAGAATTCACCAAGGCTATCCCAGCGTAGGTGATTTTCTTCCATCAACTGCTGAACGTGTTTTGGCGCAGAGCCACCAGCGCCCGTTTCAAACAAGCCGCCGCCTTGCATCAAGGACACGATGGACAACATTTTCGCAGATGTGCCAAGTTCGAGGATTGGGAACAAATCCGTGAGGTAATCGCGCAAAACGTTACCCGTGATGGTCACAACGTCTTTGTTGTCGCGCATCAATTCCCATGTGAAACGTGTTGCTTCGCGTGGGGCCATGATCGGAATTTCAATGCCTGCTTCTTTAAGAACAGGTTCGATATATTTAATCAATTCCGCATCATGCGCACGGTTCGCATCGAGCCAGAACGCAGCCGTTCCCGTTGCTTTCGTACGGCGAATGCCAAGCTGAATCCAATCCAAAATCGGCGCTTTGTTCACAGATGCAGAGCGCCAGATATCCCCTTTTTCAACATCGTGGGAATGCAACACATCCCCATTGTCGAGAACGAGGCGAACAGTGCCTTTGCCAGCCATTTCAAATGTTGTTGGGTGTGACCCGTATTCTTCGGCTTTTTGTGCCATAAGGCCAACATTTGAAACCGCACCACATGACGTTGGATCGAGCGCGCCTGTTTCTTTGAAGTAATTAATGGTTTCGTCATAAACGGACGCATATGAGTTATCAGGAATACAGCATTTTGTATCTGCTGGTTTGCCATCAGGGCCCCAACCAATACCACCTGCACGGATCACGGCCGGCATGGATGCGTCGATGATCACATCAGATGACACGTGAAGGTTGGTGATGCCACGATCGCTATCCACCATATACATGTCTGGCTTACCCGCGAGCGCCGCTTTGAGGTCGGCTTCCATTTCAGCGTTGCCCGCAATTTTACCTTCGAGCGTGCCAATCCCGGAATTCGGGTTCCAGTCGAGGTTATCACCGTGCTTTGCGATGAAATCTTCGAGGAAGACAGATACAAAATGACCAAAGATAATCGGGTCTGATACCTTCATCATTGTTGCTTTGAGGTGCACGGAGAAAAGAACACCTGGCTCAATTGAAGCAACTTCTGCCTTCACAAACTCACGGAGCGCTTTTGCTGACATGAATGTTGCATCAACGATTGTGCCTTCTGCGTAGTTGAGGCCATCTTTCAAAACGGTTTCAGCGCCATCTTCGCCTGTGAAGGTGATCTTTGCGCCGCCTGCTTGGGCTGCGGAAATCGTCGCGGATGTTTCATTTGCAAAGAAATCGTTGCCTGACATGGAAGCCACGGTTGTTTTGCTATCCGCTGACCACTTGCCCATGGAATGCGGGTTTTTCATTGCGTATGATTTAACGGCCTTGGCGGAACGGCGGTCCGAATTGCCTTCGCGCAAAACAGGGTTTACGGCAGACCCTTTGATTGCATCATAGCGCGCCTGAATGGCTTTTTCTTCATCTGTTGATGCATCCGTTGGGTAGGATGGGATTGCAAACCCTTGGCTCTGCAATTCAGCAATCGCATCATTTAGCTGCGGCATCGACGCAGACACATTCGGAAGTTTGATCACGTTCGCATCTGGTGTTTTCACCAAATCACCAAGACCGGCGAGGTCATTTGAAATGCGCTGATCTTCTTTGAGGTATTCTGGAAAAACAGACAGGATACGCGCCGCAACGGAAATGTTGCGCGTGTTTACGCTAATGCCTGCCGCTGCTGCAAATGATTGCACAATCGGAAGAAGAGACGCGCTCGCCAATTCTGGGGCTTCATCAACGATTGTATAAATAATATCTGGGGTTTTGTTCGTCGCCATGTTCTGTTTCTCCAAAACTCAAGTGATGTGCAACACGCACCAACAATATGCTGCGCCACGATAAAACCAGTATGTGGCGCGCTCTCCCTCACCGCATAGCGAAGTGATACGCGAAGGTCAATGTATACGACGGTATACTGTGGTGCTTTTTTTAGATATTTTGAATCCCGCGCCTACGGATAGATGCTAATCGGTGTGCCGTTCTTAACCATTGCATAGATTTCCCGCATTTCTTTGTTGCTCACGGAAATACAGCCCCATGTCCAATCTTTACCTTTCGGATCAAAGGGGCGCGGGCCGCCATGGATGAAAATATCGCCCCCAGGTTTTTTACCCAGCGCGCGGGCCTCAGCAATGTCTTGGCGGTTGGGATATGAGATCCCCAAGGACAGGTAGAAGGCGCTGTTGGGATTGCGGCGATTGATAATATATGTGCCTTCTGGGGTTTTACCGTCCCCTTCGAATTCTTTATCCCCAACTGGGGTTTTCCCAAGATCCACGCGATAAGAACGTAGAACCTTACCCTCATGCAAAAGATACATTTTACGGTCCGCTTTGTTCACAACAATGCCCGTCACAGCAGGGCCTGTATAGCGCTCAAACTTTCGCGGCGTACAAGACACCGCAAAAACACAAATGAGGATCGCAAAAATAATACGCATGTTAATCATCCTAAAACTCAACAGCCTCATACACGGTTTTCCACCACTTCAAAGGAAAATCTTATATCATCACAAAAACGCTATTATATTTGCTGATTTTCTCAACCATATCAGCAAAAAGGCGCAACATAGATACGCTGCGCCTTTCTTAACTAGGTTAGGCTGTGGCGCAATTTTGGAATCTTTGACAAAATAAAGATATCCAACGCAAGAGCCGCCAAAAGCGCCAAACCCGCCATGGGGAACGCCATCGAAACCCCCAAACCAACAAGAACCGCACCTTGCCAAAGTGGCAATTCTTTTGGCATTGGCGGTGCCGCCAAACGGCCTGCCTTGGTTGGGCGGCGCTTCCACCACATCACCAGCGAACTTACGCAAAGAAACACAACCGCTAAGCAAATAATGCTATTTGCAAATACGCTCCACAAACCAAGCGTCCCCATATGAAGCGCAATACCAACAGCCATTGCTTTGCCTGCAAGCGAATAATCCTCATATCGTACATCTGCGAGAATACGGCCAGAATATTGATCAATGTGTACCGTACGATCTGTTGTTGGAGAAGTGCTATCGGTACTCATGGAATCGCGGCTAAGCGTCCAAACGCCTGTTTCACTCTGCGGCATGCTCATCTGATAGCGTGCATCAAACCCAATATCGCGCGCCAGCTGATTGATCGTATCTATTGTCACGACCCCTTCAACAGCAGCCACACCTGCATCACTTCCTGACGTCGGCATTGGTGTTTGCTCGAGCGCCCATGGAACTTCACGACGGTTATGATCCATGCTGGCATGTGTCTCATCCGACAATGGGACATTGTCCCATTTTTCCGCCGGAAACTGGCTCCAGGCTTGGACAAATTTTCCACCCCAAATGCCAGCCCAGGCCAAGCCGGAAATCAAAAACAGCACCAAAAATACGGACATCCAAATCCCAACCACACCATGGAGCGATTTCCACAAGGACCGCCCGCGCGTGAAATTTGGCACAAGCGCGCGGCGCCAACCCATCTGGCGCGGCCACCACATATAAAGACCTGTCGCCACCAAAACCAAAGCCAGTGACGCGGCCGTTTCAAGGAAACGATCGCCCGTTACGCCAAGCATCAAGTCGCTATGAAGTGCATCAAAGAAATCATACCAGCCACTACGACGCGGGAATGTTTCGATGACTTTGGCTGTATAAGGATCAACAGCAACCATCGTTGCGTCCCCGTTGCTATCAACCCGAAAAAGGGCGGCGACATCGGTGCTACGTGGTGCCACATATTGTTTGAGAACCCCATCTGGAATGGACGCCACCGCAGCGTCCGCCTGAGCGGAAACCGCCATGGCCGTGTCTTGGGGAAATACGGGCGTCCGTTCGCCATCACGCCCGTCGACCCACGCAATCCAAAGCATCATCATGCCCGTTACGGCTAAAATGGTTAGAAATGGAATAACAACGAGACCTGCATAAAAATGCCAGCGCCAAGCTGCGAAATAAAGTTTGTTTGTGCCGCCTTCAGACGGCGTTTGTATGTCATTTGTCATATTATAAGACTCCAAGCCTTTTGGCCCGCAGACGACGCGGGCAATTTATTTATTCTGATGTGAAAATCAGGCTTGGGGAGGAGCGCGCGTTAGGCGTGTAGGATCAAGGCCACGGCTGTGATGCACGCGTTTGGCGATAAAATGAAATCTGCGGATTTCTGCGGGCAAAACAACAGGTAAAAACGCCAACGGTTCTGTGATGGATAGGCTATCTACGATGCGACAAGCCTCACAACTCACAGGTGCGCTTTGACCGTCACCATCAAAATCACCACCACAAATATCCGCAAGCGCCCCACCAGACGAAACGTAGTCTATCAGTTCAGGTGGCAATGCCGTCGCTTGTGTTTTATGCGCAAAGCCAACAGACACCAAAGAAACAGCCAATAAGACCGTTACAAATGCTCTTGCAATAATAGGGGCTATGTTTCGCATAGCCGCTTTCGTAACTGATTGAGTTGCAAAGCGCCAGATTACAATTCCTACAAAACCTAGCGTGTCTGCTTTTTCGGCCATTTTGAAAACATCAAAACATTTCCCATGATAGCAAACCCAACGCCACCCACCGAAAGCAAACGCCATTCATATCCTTCAAATAGGGACGATAAAAACAACGCCACAATAGGGAAAAGAACCGTTGCGTAAGCGGCCCGATCGGATCCAAGCCGGGCAACCATGAGGAGATATGTACTAAACCCGACAACCGACCCAATGACCGCCAGATAAAACAACGCCCCCAGATAAAGGCGCGACGTGGGAAGTAAGATAGGAATACCCGTCATAATAATAATCGCCAACAAAACCAGCGCACCAATGCCCATCCCCCACGCATTTGCGATCACCGGAGCTACGCCATGCAGGCTGTTTTTCCGTGACATCATGTTTCCCAGTGAAAAAAACAACGTCCCCAATGCGGCCCAGCCAACGCCCTTTAGGACGTTTACATCAAACGACACCGCCAAATCATGCCAAAACAACATAAGAAGACCCACCGCGCCAATACCGCCCGCGATCACCGTTTTGGTTTGAACTTTTTCGCCAAAAATGATGCGCGCAGTTATCGCGTTAAATACCGTAGCTAACGAAAAAATCACCGACACCAATCCCGAAGGCATCAGTGAGGTGGCTTTATAAAAACAAATGAAGTTAAAACTAAACAAGCATAGGGCCTGTAGAACGACAAAGCGCCACTGCTTTGGCAATTCCAACCGCCCCAAAAGCGCAAGGCAGGCCAAAAATATAATCCCCGCCAGCGAGAACCTATAAAACACCGAAACAACAACATCGACAGGTCCGACCTGCCATGTGATGGCGATCCATGTTGTGCCCCAAATAAGAACAGTCGCGGCAAATAATACGAAATTAGCCATAGGGCCTCCATTTTGTCCAAGCTCTAGAGCGCTTCTTTTAGAAAGGATTGCACCATCTTGCGGTTTTCAAAAAAGAGGCCCGTGACTTGCCCGAATTTGCTGCTAAATTCTGATTAAGAAAGGCAAGCATTTGCAAAACTGTGTTGAAAATACTTTAGCCGCCTCCAAGAGGTCAAAACGGATGGCCGACCTTTCTTTGGGACGGGGTCGAAAAATATCAATTTGGCAAAATAGCCATGATCAAGTCGAATACTCTACCACACAGGGACATGTATTTAGCCTTTACCTAAAAGGTGGTGGTGGGACGCGCCGCATTGATGGTGGCACGCAATCAGGCAAACCAGATACGCTTTGTATTTTTCCAGAGGGCCATTCTTCTGAATGGGAAATCACAGATGAGTTTCAATTTGTGCACCTCTATGTCACCGATGACATTTTACGCGCTTCCTATTCAGAGGTGCATAATAAAGACGCCCGGAGGCTCGACATCACAGAACGCATATTTGCGGCGCCTGAAAGGTTAAAACGGCCATTGCTTCAAATGGCTCACGCCACAGTGCAAGGGGATCTCCTTTCGGCGGATACGGCGTATTTTGAACTTGTCTCTAATTTATCAGAAAAGCCAATTCACCTTAATGGCGGTTTGTCGCAAAACGTTTTGCGGCATGTAAATGAGTGGATTGATGCACATATAGAGGACGATATTCGACTAAGCGATCTGGCACATATCGCCAACTTATCAGAATTTCATTTTCATCGTATGTTTGTAAAAAGCTGCGGAACAACACCCCATAAATGGATCATGCATCGCCGCATTTTACGCGCAAAAACCTTAGTGGCAAAAGAACCCATGACGCATGTTGCTCTTGCATGTGGTTTCTCAAGTCAAAGCCACCTCATTCGCAGGTTTAAAGAACATGTCGGTGTTACACCTGGACAGTATCTTCGGATGATTTCTAATTAACGGCGCTCCCGGCGTCGACGTAAATAAACATAGAAGGCCCCAGACCCGCCATGTTTTAGATGGCTTTCCGTGATCTGCAGCACATGCGGCGCGAGCGGCATCGCGTGGAGCCATTGCGGAACACGGTGACGCAATACACCGATCGGTTCGGGAATTGGCCCCCCCTCATCGCGCATTTTGCCTTTGCCCGTGATCACCAGAACGAGCCGCTTTTCTTCGCTCGCGGCCCGCAAAATAAATGAGGTTAAAACAGAATGCGCGCGATCTTGGGTCATTCCATGCAGGTCGATTTTACCCTCTGGGCTTAACTTTCCGCGCTTCAATTTGCGGTGTGTTTTTTGATCCATATGAACCGCCGCCGATTTAAGACGATCAGAGAGGCTCGGCTGTTGATAATGCGGCGAATGTTGTAATTTGGCCTTAGCGGACATGGTAAAAGAGGCAATGGGTGCGCGCTCTTTTACGGGTGGTTTTGGCTTGGTGTCCGCGATTGGTGCTTGGAGTTTGGCTTTAGGTCGTTCAAGTGGCACGGCGGTCTGTGCAACCTGATCCCACAATTCTTTTTCTGATGCCTTTAAGGTCCGTTTTTTGCGGCTCATTTTATCGTCCCCACAAGCTCATACGCTTTAAGGGCAGGGAGTAAAACAACCATACGGCCATGATCTTTCATGCGGCCTGCGACTTTGCCTGCGGCCGTGCCGCTTCCGCAAAACACATCTGATCGTTGCGCCCCTTTGATGGCGGATCCCGTATCTTGTGCCACCATCAAGCGCGCCATGGAATCTACGCCATCTTTTTCAATCCAAACAGGGGCGCCAAGGGGCGTATATTTTGGATCAACCGCAAGCGTTCGCTGCGTCGTAACAGAGGCCCCCATCGCACCAATCGGTCCATCCTTTGGGGAAATTTCGGTGATCTCACGGAAAAACACAAAAGATGGGTTGTGCTGCAAAAGCCGTTTCCCATCACGTGGGTTTTGTCGCACCCATGACTTGATACGCCCAGCAGATACTTGATGTTTATTAAAGACCCCACGCCGAACCAGTTCGCGGCCAATTGAACGGTATTTATGGTTATTTTTACCACCAAACCCAACACGCATAGTATTTCCATCGGTGAGTTTAATCCGACCAGACCCTTGGACCTGTAGAAAGAAAACCTCCACCGGATCATTTAACCAAGCGAGCTCCAATCCACGATTATCAAGTGCCCTTTGTGTTTCAATTTCTTT
>JBMYYE010000061.1:0-14583 GCA_049609065.1 Halocynthiibacter sp. | reverse complement strand
AAGCAGAAGTTTACATCTTGACCAAAGATGAGGGTGGCCGTCACACGCCGTTCTTTGCGAACTACCGTCCACAGTTCTACTTCCGTACAACTGACGTAACAGGTACTGTTGAATTGCCAGCTGGCACAGAAATGGTGATGCCTGGTGATAACCTCAAATTCAACGTTGAGCTTATCGCACCGATCGCTATGGAAGAAAAACTCCGCTTCGCGATCCGCGAAGGTGGCCGCACAGTTGGCTCCGGTGTTGTATCCAAGATCATTGAGTAAGGTGATTGCCCATGGCAATCGCCGTGGGTGACAGGGGTATCTTCGATACCCCGAGAACCTAATCAGTCGGCTTCGCAGTAGCGAAACAATCTGACGGCGAAGGGGAATGGCAGCGCCAATCCCCAACAGCCAACGAGAGGCCCCCACTGGGGCCTTTTTGTTGCTCTAACGCTTTCCATAAATCACTAAGAACCAACCAAATAAAAAGATGACCCCAAAGTCGCCTTTTTGTGTAGCGAGAACATTGAACCCGACAGCGACAGGTCACCATGTGATTTCGAATGCCCGACCTATGGAATTTTAGCTACATTACATGTATGAGGCATATATGACCCCCAATCAGTTGGTTCTGCGCATGTTTCGAATTGTTTCTTTCTTCTTTGCTTTATTTTGGTCGACGACAGCTCTTTTTGCGGGTGCAGTGGTCACTTCATTTTCTGTGGAGGTCGCAGAGGTGGAGGTGGACTACCAAGTTTTCACACCGGAAAATCCACCTGCGATGGTGCCAATGATCTTAATTTCACATGGCCTTGGGGGCGGGAGATGGGATCATCATCTTCTGGCGCGAAATTTGGTGGATGCGGGTTTTGCGGTGTTGATGGTGGCCCATCCTGACGATCTATTGCGGCTTGGGGATATGCGACATTTCGCATTGCGGACCCATGAAGTGAAAGCAGCATTCGAAGATGCAAAGACTCGCGATCTGGGATTTAAGATTGATGAAAACCGTATTGGGGCCTTTGGATTTTCGCTTGGCGGAGCAACGGTTATGGCCCTTTTGGGTGGGGAATTAAGCCGGGACAAAGTTGCGGCCCATTGTGCGCATGCTGCACAAGACCCGTTTTACTGTCGCGGTCTTCCCGGTGGGAAACGACATCCGTTTCCGCTAAAAATTGCGCGGGGTCTCTATAAATGGCCCAAATCCGTGCCCCCCAGTGTCGCGCGTCTGCCTCTCATTAAAGTCGCAGCCTTTGCCGCCCCCGCGGGTCAGCCCTTTTCTAGCCTTGAACGCGTGACCGCGGACCTGTTCATCATTCGAGCAACACGAGATGAGATTTTGCGATACCCGTTCCACAGTGAAAATTTGCATCAGCTTTTGTCGCAAAAGCATCGGTATCAAACGGAGGATGTGCATCACATTTCGTTTTACCGGCCGTTTCCACATGAGTCGGGATTGGTGATCCACATGGCAGATCCTGCGCCGCTTGGCTTTAACCAAAAGGCGTTTTTAAACCGGATCAATAGTGAAATTGCTGAATTTTTCCGTGAAAAATTGAAATGAAGGAAACAAAAGAGGGCGTTCAGTAAAAAACCGCTGAAACGTCCTTGCCAAATCGATGAAAACCTCGTAGTTCCAGCCTCGGCCTAGGGGTTTAGCTCAGTTGGTAGAGCATCGGTCTCCAAAACCGAGGGTCGTGGGTTCGAGTCCCTCAGCCCCTGCCATTTTCATTTTATATGTATCGTTGCCAAAAGGTTTACCCTTTTGAGGCGGCAGTCATTTCTATTGGGTTTTTCTGCGTCTCATAAATTTATAGACCGACCGGTCGGTTTTTGTTAGTTTGGGGTAAATTCACGATAAAGCCCATTACAATGAAGCATTCTGCACCGCAGTCACATATTCACAAAACGCAAGTGCGCCACAGCTGGCCGTATCGCTTCATGGCGTCGTTTGCTGGGGAAATTGTGACCCATGGCTGGATGGAACGTCCTGCATTGTGGTTGCTTGAACATTGGTTTTTCCCGGTGTCGCGGCTTTGGGCTGCTGCAGGGGTGGCACGCGGCGAAATGGATGCATATTTTGATGAGCTATTGATCAAGCTTGGCGGCGAAAAAGAAGCCAAGCTTAAGGATTTATTCTCTGAGTATGAAACGCGTCGCTTGCAGGTCGATACAACAGAAGAAAGCTGGGACAAGGCGTTCTTTCAAGACACCGATGTGAACGCCAGTATGCTCAAGAAAATCGATGATTTGCGGCTGAAGCATCGATCCGATTTTAATGCGATGCGTCAAAAATTTGGGTTTCTACGCAAACATATCAAAACATCGGTGCATCATAATTTTTCGACCCCCGCAGAGGTCGCTGAAATTTATCCGCATACAGACACCGAATTACGCGCCCTTTTTGCGCCACCGAAAAAAATGCCAAAGATTGAGGCGTCAAAACCATTGCCGCGGGCCCGATCACAGGTCCGGTGGCTTCGGTTCAAATCACCAGCGGATCGTTTTGATGACATGGTGTATGCGCGGGTGTTGGAACCTGTGGGGATTGAAAACCCGCCAACTCTTATTTTTGGCCATGGCATTGGCGTTGATTTTGATCACTGGGATGCGATGGTGGATTTTGTTGAAACCCTCCCTGATTGGGGCATTCGGGTGATCCGACCAGAGGCCGCATTTCACGGTCGCCGCGTCAAAGAAGGCTACTACGCAGGGGAGGCTTTTTTGTCTTCCACGCCATTGAGCTTTATAGATTTCTTTGTGGCGCAGCACCAAGAATGGGCCGTTTTGTCCCGATGGGCGCGTGAAACAAGCACAGGCCCCTTGGCCATCGGCGGGAGCAGCTTGGGCGCGCAATCGGCGCAGATTTATTCCATCAATGCCAATGCATGGGACGCGGCCGATCGCCCTGATGCGATGTTGCTTTTAACGCATTGTGAGAAGACGTCTGAAGTGGCGCTTGATGGGGCTTTGGCTGACATCTGGGGGCTTCATGAACCTATGGTGGAAATGGGCTGGACGCACGGACAAATCAAAGACTGGATCACAAAGGTGGATCCAGATGGGGTGCCCGCGATCGCGCCTGAGCACATTGTAAGCGTTCTTGGCAATTGCGACCGCATCACGCCGTTTAAGTCAGGGAAGAAGGTTCAAAAGCTCTGGAACCTGCCACAAGAAAATACGTTTGTTTGGCCATGTGGGCATTTTGGTGTGCCGCTTCGAATGGTGCGCCATCCTGATCCGATTGAACGACTATGCGCGATATTCAAAGAGATAGACGAGAAACGACAAGACGGGGAGAAGACCCCATAGGGAGGACATATGCCTGACGCAATAACACTGCCGTTTTGGTTGGTGGCGCTGCTTGGAATCGCCGCGATTTCGAGTTCGTACCATCATGTATTTGGGCCGTTGATGCGCTGGTATTTGCGCGGACGAGAAGTGGCAATTAAGGAAAGGCTCTCCCAAAACCTTTCACGCGATTTGCCAGAAATTTTGCGAATCCGCCGCAAGGCCCGCGTTACTCTTTTCGTGAACAAACCCGAGGTGCGAGACGCCATCGATGCGGCCGTTCATGACGGGCAGGGCACCCATGAAATCCTAGAGACCAAAGTCGAAGAATACGCAAATGAATTGACGCCAGGGTTCTATGCGCTTTGGTATTTTAAAATCGGCTATTACCTCGCGCGCACATATTTGCGGATGCTGTATGACATCCGAATTGCAAAGCAACCCGATGCGAAAATGGGGGAAATTGCCAGCAATGCGAGCGTTGTTTTGGTTGGCAATCACCGCTCCAATATTGACGTGATGTTGCAGGCCTACCTCGCGTCACGCACCAATATGATTAGCTTTGCGGCGGGTGAATGGGGCAAAGCATGGCCCATGTCGGCGCTTTTGCGGATGAGCGGATCCTATATCATCAGACGGGCAGAGCCCCTCCCGCTTTATCGTAAAATTTTGGCCATTCATCTTCGTGATATGGTGTCGGTGAAAATGCCCCAAGGTATTTTTCTCGAAGGAAGCTTGACCCGTGACGGAGGGATCCAAGAGGTAAAGCTTGGGCTTATGTCATATATTTTATCGGCGCTTGGGCATGAGAATGTGGATGACATTGTGTTTGTCCCAATCGCGATGAATTATGATCAGGTGCCTGAGGACCGTGCCTTGGTGAAAACCGATGCGCGCGCGTTTCAGGGGCGCTCAAAATTTTATGTGGTGTTTTCGACCTTATGGTCGTTGTTGCGGATGGCGTATCGCAAATTGTCGCGTGGGAAATCCGCCTATGGGGCGGCGGCGGTGAGTTTTGGCACACCCGTTTCGATGAAGGAATGGCTGCAGAACAATAACTACGATATGGCAGGTTTGAGTGCGAAGGACCGGCGCGCCATCGTGGCACCCGTGGCCCAAGACTTAATCGAGGACATCAAGGGGATGCTCCCTGTTTTGCCAATGTCGGTGGTCGGAACGGTGTTTGCGCAAAGCGGGGAAAATACCCTTGAACGCAGCGCCGTTTATGATCTTGCAAATGGGGTGATTGATGCGATGGAACGTAATGGTGCTACTTTTTCCCAAAACTTCGCATCCCAATCCGAACGGTTTGTGTTTGTTGAAAAAGGCATTGAGGCCTTGAAACGGCGCAAAGTGTTGCTTGAGCATGCCGATGTGCTCCGATTGAATGTGTCAAACCGCCCGCTTCTGGATTATGTGTTCCACAGTACAGAGCATCTTCTCTGAGGGTCTGTCTTGCTTGAACTTCTGTTTTGGGCGGACTAAAATTTCCGTATAGACACACAGGAGGCCACAGGTGGTTGGTCGGCTTTTTCTCCATCTCGGAGCTCATAAAACAGCGTCGACGCATCTTCAGCGGTGTCTGGAATTGCTTTCGCCTCAGTTGCGCGGCGAAAGCGTTGCCTATGCTGGGCCAAAACAAATACGCGCAGACGCAGGATTGATTTTGCGGCAGGCGACGTTGCAGGCAAAGAAGCAAAATCCGCCTTTTAAGGTTGCTGAGCACCTTGATGATTTGGCGGCTGGCGCGGATGTGCTTTTGCTTTCAGAGGAAAATCTTCTGGGTCATATGCGATTGCGTGATGACCCCGCAGAGACGGCGGCAATTTACCCCGAAGCGGATCGGCGGGTTCGTGAATTGGCGCTTGCCTGCCCTGAGACGCCGATTGATATCTTTATCGCGGTGCGCGAACCCACGGATTTTTTATATTCGTCTTATGCACAAGATATTCGGTTTCGTAAGGTGCGGCCTTTTGACGAATTCTTGCATGGATTAACGCCAGACGCGTTTCGGTGGAGCGAACTTATTGCGCGCCTTGCGGCGGTGCCTGAGGTTGATCATGTCTATGTCTGGTCCTACGAATCGTATCCTGCGGTGTTTCCAGCGTTGATCGACATCTTGTCGGGCGGGACGTTAAAGGGGCGCAGGCCCGCTGTGACGCGGCGGGTTTATGAAAGCTTGTCAAAGGCCGCGGTTGAAATGGCACTTGGCGAAGTGGCCGCAGGGCGCGAGGCGCCTCCGGCATCGCTTTTGACGCGGAAACATCCCCGTCAATCCCCTGAAGATCGCTTCACTTATTGGGATGATGCCACCCATGAGGAAAGCAAGCGGCGTTTTCAGGCGGATATCGATCTCATACAGTCTTATGAAGATGTGACATGGGTGAGCCCCATTGATTTTAAAGATGACGAAGGTGCGCAAACCATTTCGGGGTTGAAATATCGGGTCAGGTTGCGTATTTGCAGCTAGACTTAAGTGAAGGCATGATCCCAATGGCAAAAACGAACCCAGTTCAATTTGTGCAGCAAACCCGCGCAGAAATCTCAAAGGTTGTGTGGCCAACCCGTCGTGAAGTAATCATCACGACTGTGATGGTGTTTTTGATGGCGGCATTTGCCGCAATTTTCTTTTCTCTTGTGGATATGTTGATCCGTGGCGGTGTGTCCATGATCGTCAATCTCGCGGGTTAAGGCGGATCTAAAATACACGCTTAGCACTTGAAATCTTTGGGCTTCAGGGTTAGAGCGTGACGTAGAAATCCAAATGGCGCATGGCGATTCGAGCCCGTGCGCTGTTTTTGTTCTGGAATAAGCGGCCTAACCGCTTGAAGTTATTGAAGTTCTGGCAACTGCCAGAGGGAATGAAGGACGAAGCAAAGATGGCGAAGCGTTGGTATTCAGTGAGCGTTCTCTCAAACTATGAGAAAAAAATCGCTGAGCAGATCAAACATGCTGCTGCTGAATCTGGTCTTGAGGATCAGATCGAAGAAGTGCTCGTTCCAACAGAAGAAGTGATCGAAGTGCGCCGCGGCAAAAAAGTGACCGCAGAGCGCCGTTTCATGCCGGGCTATGTTTTGGTACGCATGGAAATGTCAGACCAGTCGTATCACTTGGTCAGCTCGATCAATCGCGTCACAGGATTTTTGGGCCCACAAGGTCGCCCAATGCCAATGCGTGACGCAGAAGTAAATCAAATCCTCAACCGTGTTGAGGAAGGTGTAGAGGCGCCGCGTTCACTCATCGTATTTGAAGTGGGTGAAAAAGTGTCTGTGACAGACGGTCCGTTTGAGGGCTTTGACGGCATGGTCGAAGAGGTGGATGATGACAATCAGCGCCTCAAAGTGACTGTGTCAATCTTTGGTCGCGAAACACCTGTCGAACTTGAATTCACACAGGTCAAAAAAGAGGCCTAGTGTAAACCCCGTGGGAGGCATTCGGACGCGTCCGTTCCGCCGCACCACTAACCAAACAGCATATTCCACGCGGGAATATGTGGTGATTAAAGGAGAAGCCAAATGGCTAAAAAACTCGCTGGCACAATGAAGCTGCAGGTTCCTGCAGGTCAAGCCAACCCGTCCCCACCCGTGGGTCCGGCGCTTGGTCAACGTGGCATCAACATCATGGAATTCTGTAAAGCGTTTAACGCGAAAACACAGGAACTTGAGCCTGGTGCACCTTGCCCGACTATCATTACTTACTACCAAGACAAATCTTTCACGATGGACATTAAGACGCCACCTGCGTCCTATTTCCTTAAGAAAGCTGCGAAAGTTAAATCTGGCGCAACAAATCCAGGCCGCGACATTGTCGGTTCTGTGACTGCTGCACAGGTTAAAGAAATCGCGGAAGCGAAGATGAAAGACTTGAACGCGAATGACATCGATGCTGCTATGCAGATTATCCTTGGTTCTGCGCGCTCCATGGGCATCGAGGTGAAGTAATGGCTAAGCTTGGTAAACGTACACGCGCTGCGCGCGAAGCATTCGCTGGTAAAGACAACCTTTCTGTTGCCGATGCTGTTGCTCTCGTAAAAGCAAACGCAAAAGCTAAATTCGACGAAACACTCGAAATGGCTGTTGTTTTGGGTGTTGACCCACGTCACGCGGACCAAATGGTTCGTGGTGTTGTTGCTCTTCCAAATGGCACAGGCAAAACAGTTCGTGTTGCTGTATTTGCACGTGATGCAAAAGCAGACGAAGCAAAAGCAGCGGGCGCAGACATCGTTGGTGCAGAGGACCTCATGGAAACCGTTCAAGGCGGCACCATTGAGTTTGATCGCTGCATCGCGACACCTGACATGATGCCTGTTGTTGGTCGTCTTGGTAAGGTTCTCGGTCCACGTAACCTTATGCCAAACCCAAAAGTTGGCACGGTGACTATGGATGTTAAAGCTGCTGTTGAAGCTGCCAAAGGCGGTGAAGTGCAGTTTAAAGTTGAAAAAGCTGGTGTTGTACATGCTGGTGTTGGGAAAGCCTCTTTTGACGAAGCAAAGCTCGTTGAAAACGTAGAAGCTTTCATCGACGCAGTTGTTAAAGCACGCCCAGCTGGCGCCAAAGGCGCTTACGTTAAGAAAATCTCCTTGTCCTCAACAATGGGCCCAGGTGTTTCTATTGACGTAGACAGCGCGATCGACGCGTAAGAATTTTGCTTTGGGGCAACCCAAGGTAAATGGCAGGGCTGATTTATTTGGCCCTGTCTTCTGTCCGAGACGGAGGGTGGGGTAACCCATAATTCCTTCCTGAGATGGGAAACGAGACGAATTTCACGAAGGGCAATGACCTTCGGGTGATCTAGGCTCGGGACCCTGAAATTGGACCCGAACGTCCCACCATAAGGTGGGGCAAAACTGAGCCGGGAGGCGGAAGCTTCCCATTTTTTGGAGTAAAACTGTGGATAGAGCACAAAAAGAAGCCCTAGTTTCAGAACTAGGCGAAATCTTTGAAAGCTCTGGCGTTGTAGTGGTTTCCCGCTACGAAGGTCTCACGGTTGCTGAGATGCAAGACTTGCGCGCTCGTATGAGCGAAGCAGGTGGTGCAGTTCGCGTTGCAAAGAACAGGCTCGCCAAGATCGCCCTTGAGGGTAAACCATGCGAAAGCATTGGGGACCTTCTTTCGGGGATGACCGTTCTTACCTATTCCGAGGATCCTGTGGCTGCGGCCAAGATCGCGGAAAGCTATGCTAAAGATAACGAAAAATTCGTTATCCTTGGTGGTGCTATGGGTGAGAATGCTCTTGATCCTGCTGGTGTTAAAGTTGTTGCTGCTATGCCGTCACGTGAGGAACTTATTTCCTCTATCGTTGGCTGTATCGGCGCACCTGCTTCCAACATCGCAGGCGCAATTGGCGCTCCTGCATCGAACATCGCGGGCGTTTTGTCCACTATCGAGGACAAGGCTGCTTAAGCAATCTTATGAGACCATCGTATGGATATCCCATGACGTTGGAACACAAACATTAAATAGACGGAAACAGTAAAATGGCTGATCTGAAAAAACTTGCTGAAGAGATCGTAGGTCTTACACTTCTCGAAGCACAAGAACTTAAAACTATCCTTAAAGACGAGTACGGCATTGAGCCTGCTGCTGGCGGCGCTGTAATGGTTGCTGGTGGCGCAGACGCTGGCGGTGCTGCTGCAGAAGAGAAAACAGAATTTGACGTTGTTCTCAAAAATGCAGGCGCTTCTAAAATCAACGTGATCAAAGAAGTTCGCGGCATCACTGGTCTTGGCCTCAAAGAAGCTAAAGAGCTTGTTGAAGCTGGCGGCAAAATCAAAGAAGGCGTTGATAAAGCTGAAGCAGAAGACGTTAAAGCGAAACTCGAAGCAGCTGGTGCTGAAGTCGAAGTTGCTTAATTCAACTGAAGGTTTTGCCTTCGTTTGAATGAAAATTCTGGCTGGATCCGAAGAAATTCGGGTTCAGCCAAACCTGTCTTAGCAAAGGTTATTTCATAATCTTTTCTTGGGTAGGTTCATAGGATCGGGTGCAGACCAGTGGGACGGTTTGCGAGAATTGGTCCGAAGCAACCCTATTTCGTGAGCGGCATGCCCCGTGACCCCGACGGTTCATGCCCGCGAAAACAATGAAGGTGACCTATAGCATGGCGCAGAGCTACCTAGGCCAGAAACGGCTACGTAAATACTTTGGTAAAATTCGCGAAGTTCTTGAGATGCCGAACCTTATTGAGGTTCAGAAATCTTCTTATGACCTCTTTTTGAAGTCAGGTGATCAAGATCTCCCGTTGGATGGAGAAGGCATTAACGCCGTTTTCCAATCCGTATTTCCAATTAAGGATTTTAACGAAACATCCATTCTTGAGTTCGTAAAATACGAACTTGAAGAACCAAAATATGATGTTGAGGAATGTCAGCAGCGCGACATGACTTACGCCGCACCGTTGAAGGTGACGTTGCGTTTGATCGTGTTTGATATCGACGAAGATACCGGCGCAAAATCCGTTAAAGATATCAAAGAACAAGACGTGTTCATGGGCGATATGCCTTTGATGACACCAAACGGCACATTTGTTGTGAACGGCACTGAGCGTGTTATCGTATCGCAAATGCACCGTTCGCCTGGTGTGTTCTTTGACCATGATAAAGGCAAAACACACAGCTCTGGTAAGTTGTTGTTCGCATGCCGTATCATTCCTTATCGCGGTTCTTGGCTCGACTTTGAATTCGACGCAAAAGACATTGTCTTTGCCCGTATCGACCGTCGCCGTAAATTGCCTGTAACCACATTGCTTTATGCGCTTGGTCTCGACCAAGAGGGCATCTGTGACGCATATTACGACACGGTGAACTATAAGCTCAAAAAGAACAAAGGCTGGGTGACCAAGTTCTTTGCAGAGCGCGTGAAAGCAACGCGTCCGTCCTTTGATTTGGTGGATGCCAAATCTGGCGAAGTGGTTGCCGAAGCCGGTAAGAAAGTAACGCCTCGTGCGGTTAAGAAACTGATCGAAGAAGGTAAAGTCACTGACCTTCTTGTCCCACATGATCAGATCATTGGCCGTTACATTGCGAAAGACATCATCAACGAAGAAACCGGCGCAATTTATGCCGAAGCCGGCGATGAAGTCACTGTTGAATATGACAAAGATGGCAACGCGATTGGCGGTCTTTTGCAAGAGCTTATCGAAGCTGGCGTAACAGATATCCCAACGCTCGACATTGATAACGTTAATGTTGGCCCATACATCCGTTCAACGCTTGCGGTTGATAAAAACATGAGCCGCGAAACCGCGCTTATGGATATTTACCGTGTGATGCGCCCGGGTGAGCCACCCACCGTTGAAAGCGCGTCTGCTCTCTTTGACACGTTGTTCTTTGATAGCGAACGCTATGATCTTTCTGCGGTTGGTCGCGTGAAAATGAACATGCGTCTCAACCTTGATGCAGAAGACACAATGCGCACGCTTCGCCGTGAAGACATCATTGCTTGTATCAAAGCCTTGGTTGAACTTCGCGATGGCAAAGGCGGCGTGGATGACATTGACCACCTTGGGAACCGCCGTGTGCGCTCCGTTGGTGAATTGATGGAAAACCAATACCGTGTTGGCCTCTTGCGTATGGAACGCGCGATCAAAGAACGTATGTCTTCTGTCGAAATCGACACAGTCATGCCACAAGACTTGATCAACGCAAAACCAGCCGCCGCAGCTGTGCGTGAATTCTTTGGCTCCAGCCAATTGTCACAGTTCATGGACCAAACAAACCCATTGTCCGAAGTCACACACAAGCGTCGCTTGTCTGCTTTGGGCCCAGGGGGTTTGACTCGCGAACGCGCAGGCTTTGAGGTGCGCGATGTGCATCCAACGCACTATGGTCGTATGTGTCCGATTGAAACACCGGAGGGTCCAAACATTGGTTTGATCAACTCTTTGGCAACATTCGCACGTGTGAACAAATACGGCTTCATCGAAACGCCATATCGTAAAGTTGTCGACACTAAAGTGACTGACGAAGTGCACTACATGTCTGCGACCGAAGAAATGCGTCACACTGTGGCGCAGGCCAACGCGCATTTGACAGATGATGGCAAATTCCAAAATGACCTCGTGTCTTCGCGTCGTGGTGGGGAATACACCCTCGCGATGAAAGACCAAGTTGACTTGATCGACGTGTCTCCAAAACAGCTTGTGTCTGTTGCGGCGTCTTTGATCCCATTCCTTGAAAACGATGACGCCAACCGCGCATTGATGGGGTCAAACATGATGCGTCAGGCGGTGCCTTTGCTCCAAGCAGAAGCACCACTTGTCGGCACAGGGATCGAAGAAGTTGTAGCACGCGATTCAGGCGCGGCGATCATGGCGACACGCGCGGGCGTAATCGACCAAGTCGACGCGACACGTATCGTTCTTCGGGCAACTGAAGATTTGACTATGGGCGACGCGGGTGTGGATATTTACCGCATGCGCAAATTCCAACGTTCCAACCAAAACACATGTATCAACCAACGCCCATTGGTGAAAGTTGGGGACACTGTGCGCAAAGGCGAAGTGATCGCAGATGGTCCATCTACGGATATCGGTGAGCTCGCGCTTGGTAAAAACGTGCTCGTCGCGTTTATGCCTTGGAACGGGTACAACTATGAGGATTCGATCCTTATTTCCGAACGTATTGTGCGCGATGACGTGTTCACATCTGTCCATATCGAAGAATTCGAAGTGGCGGCACGTGACACGAAATTGGGCCCAGAGGAAATCACACGCGACATTCCAAATGTAGGCGAAGAAGCCCTTCGCAACTTGGACGAAGCGGGTATCGTTTATGTGGGTGCAGAAGTGCAGCCAGGTGACATCCTCGTTGGTAAAATCACACCCAAAGGCGAAAGCCCAATGACGCCTGAGGAAAAACTCCTCCGTGCGATCTTTGGTGAAAAAGCATCTGATGTGCGCGACACATCTTTGCGTGTGAAACCAGGTGATTTCGGGACTGTTGTTGAAGTTCGCGTCTTTAACCGCCACGGCGTGGAAAAAGACGAGCGTGCCGTTCAGATCGAACGCGAAGAGGTGGAACGCCTTGCTCGTGACCGTGATGACGAACTCGTTATTTTGGATCGCAACATCTATGCCCGTTTGAAAACTATGATCCTCGGCAAGACCGCGGTCAAAGGTCCAAAAGGCGTAAAAGCAGGCACCGTGATTGATGAGGCGCTTCTTGAAAGCCTTGGCAAAGGTCACTGGTGGATGCTTGCTCTCGAAGATGAGAGCGATGCGCAGCACGTTGAAGCGTTGCACGAACAATACGAAGTTCAAAAACGTATTCTTGACGCGCGCTTTGAAGACAAAGTCGAAAAAGTCCGTCGCGGCGATGATTTGCCACCAGGTGTGATGAAGATGGTTAAAGTCTTTGTTGCGGTGAAACGCAAATTGCAGCCAGGCGATAAAATGGCGGGTCGCCACGGGAACAAAGGTGTTATTTCCAAAGTTGTTCCAATGGAAGACATGCCGTTCCTCGCAGATGGGACACCGGTTGATTTCTGTTTGAACCCGCTTGGTGTTCCTTCACGGATGAACGTTGGTCAGATCTTAGAGACCCACATGGGTTGGGCGTCACGTGGCCTTGGCATTCAAATCGACGAAGCATTGCAAGATTACCGCCGTTCTGGCGATATGACACCTGTGCGTGACGCGATGAAGATTGCCTATGGTGACAACGTTTACGACGAAGGCATCAAAGACATGAACGAAAGTGAAGTGTTGGAAGCAGCGGGCAATGTAACCCGCGGTGTTCCAATCGCGACACCTGTGTTTGACGGCGCAAAAGAAGCAGACGTGAACGAAGCACTTGTAAAAGCGGGCTTCTCAGAGAGTGGTCAATCCGTCCTCTTTGATGGCCGCACAGGCGAACAGTTTGCACGCCCTGTAACGGTTGGTGTGAAGTATCTCTTGAAACTTCACCACCTTGTGGACGACAAAATCCACGCGCGTTCAACAGGTCCATACTCTCTTGTCACGCAGCAACCATTGGGCGGTAAAGCACAATTTGGTGGTCAGCGTTTCGGGGAAATGGAAGTCTGGGCTCTCGAAGCTTACGGCGCGGCTTATACGCTCCAGGAAATGCTCACGGTTAAATCCGATGACGTTGCGGGTCGTACAAAAGTCTATGAAAGCATCGTCAAAGGCGACGATAATTTCGAAGCCGGCGTGCCAGAGAGCTTCAACGTTCTCGTGAAAGAAGTACGGGGCCTCGGCCTCAACATGGAACTCCTGGATGCGGAGGACGAGTAAGGCGTACGCGCCTTACCCATCCCATCCCCTAATTAAAGGAATCGCAAGATGAACCAGGAAATTACAAACAACCCGTTTAACCCGTTGACGCCCCCTAAGGTGTTTGACGAAATCAAAGTGTCTTTGGCATCGCCAGAGCGCATTTTGTCATGGTCATTCGGTGAAATTAAGAAACCAGAAACCATCAACTACCGGACGTTCAAGCCTGAGCGCGACGGTCTTTTCTGTGCCCGTATTTTTGGCCCAATCAAAGATTATGAATGTCTTTGCGGCAAATATAAGCGCATGAAATACCGCGGCGTTGTGTGCGAAAAATGTGGTGTTGAAGTTACGCTTCAAAAAGTGCGTCGTGAGCGCATGGGCCATATTGAGCTTGCAGCACCAGTTGCACATATTTGGTTCTTGAAATCCCTTCCGAGCCGTATCGGCCTTATGCTTGATATGACGCTTCGGGATCTCGAACGTATTTTGTACTTTGAAAACTATGTGGTGATTGAGCCGGGTCTCACTGACCTGAACTACGGTCAGCTCATGAGCGAAGAAGAGTACATGGATGCGCAAGATGCCTACGGCATGGACGCGTTCACAGCAAATATCGGCGCTGAAGCGATCCGTGAAATGTTGCAGTCTATCGACCTTGAAGCCGAAGCAGAGACGCTCCGTGCGGATCTCGCAGAAGCAACAGGCGAATTGAAACCAAAGAAGATCATCAAACGCCTTAAGGTTGTTGAGAGCTTCTTGGAATCTGGCAACCGTCCAGAGTGGATGATCATGACCGTTGTGCCTGTGATCCCACCTGAATTGCGCCCATTGGTGCCATTGGATGGCGGCCGTTTTGCAACGTCTGATTTGAACGACCTTTACCGTCGTGTGATCAACCGGAACAACCGTTTGAAGCGTTTGATCGAACTTCGTGCGCCTGACATCATCGTGCGTAACGAAAAACGTATGTTGCAGGAATCTGTGGATGCGCTCTTTGACAATGGTCGTCGTGGTCGTGTGATCACGGGCGCAAATAAGCGTCCTTTGAAATCACTCTCTGACATGCTCAAGGGGAAACAAGGTCGTTTCCGTC
>JBMYYE010000060.1:0-14724 GCA_049609065.1 Halocynthiibacter sp. | reverse complement strand
TTTGACTTTCGGCACCCTCAAAATGGCCGCACCACATTCCCCGAATAGAAAAAAGCGCCCATGCCAAAAAAGAACAAAACAACACCTGCCACGCTATGAAGCACCCACGCCAATAAGAAGCTTTTCTTTTTCTCATAGGCCCATGCAAAAATCAGCCCACCCAGCACCGTGAAGACCAAAACTGTGCCGCTCCAATACATCAAATGCGCCAGCGAAAAAATCGTGGCATTGGTGGCAATATGTGTACGCTTCGGAAAAAGGGTACGGTAGCGGTTAAAAAACAACGCGCGAAAGAAAAGCTCTTGTGGCAAGGCAGACACCAGCGGATATAAAACAGCAATCATCACCATGATATGCGGGCGCTCGCGAACAAGACCAAAAAGACCGTTTTGATCCGAATAGAACATGACCACGAATGAGGCCACGGCCGTCCCCCCTGCAATGGCCAAAACCGCAGGCCAATGCGCGGTGACCTGCCCCTCTCGCAACTGGGCCCATGTAAACCCTTGCGTCCGCCACAGCAACAAAAGCCCAACCCCCGTCACCAAAAACAGCATGAGAAACATGTTTTCCGGCGCGACCCAAACCGCCATAACCACAGGGGCCACCACAAAAAGCGCGCAAAACTCTACCCACAGGATCACAGATTTTATCATTTGATTCGCACATGCCCGTAAAATGAGAGGATAGTTTGTCGTCCAAACCCAAATCTACGTGCAAAATCCGCGGATACAAGCCTTTCAATGGCTCGAATTCACGCAAATATAACGATAAGATGAGAATGAGCTTGCGCAGGGGATTCTGGGGTCTATAACCCATGACAATTTGCGCCACGCTGCCTTTATTGGGCGACTGCGGTTGCCTGCTGCTTTTTACATCATCTGGGGGTCTCTCATGCCTAAAAGAACCGACATCAAAAAGATCATGATCATCGGGGCGGGACCTATCGTCATTGGCCAAGCCTGCGAATTTGACTATTCGGGCGCACAAGCCTGTAAGGCCCTTCGCGAAGAAGGTTACGAAATCGTCTTGGTGAACTCAAACCCTGCAACGATCATGACCGATCCGGAATTGGCGGACGCAACTTATATTGAGCCCATCACACCCGAAGTCGTCGCAAAGATCATCGAAAAAGAACGCCCAGATGCGCTTTTGCCAACCATGGGCGGTCAAACGGGTTTGAACACCTCTTTGGCGCTCGAAGAAATGGGCATTTTGGATCGTTTGGGCGTGGAAATGATCGGCGCGACCCGCGACGCGATTGAAATGGCCGAAGACCGCAAATTGTTCCGCGAAGCCATGGACCGCCTTGGCCTTGAAAATCCACGCGCCTCCATCGTGACGGCACCGACATTAGAAAACGGTGACACCGATCTCGACGAAGGTGTGCGTTTAGCGCTGGTTGAGCTTGAAGATATCGGGCTTCCTGCGATTATTCGCCCTGCGTTCACCATGGGTGGCACAGGTGGCGGGGTTGCTTACAACCGTGAAGATTACGAACATTTCTGCCGCACAGGCATGGATGCGTCGCCCGTGAACCAAATCCTTGTCGATGAAAGTTTGCTCGGCTGGAAAGAATTCGAAATGGAAGTCGTGCGCGACAAAGCGGACAACGCCATTATCGTCTGTTCCATCGAAAACATCGACCCGATGGGCGTGCATACAGGCGACAGCATCACAGTGGCCCCTGCCCTCACGCTCACCGATAAAGAATATCAGATGATGCGCTCCGCTTCGATTGCCGTGTTGCGCGAAATTGGTGTGGAAACAGGTGGCTCCAACGTGCAATGGGCCGTGAACCCAAAAGACGGACGCATGGTTGTCATCGAAATGAACCCTCGCGTGAGCCGCTCTTCCGCGCTCGCGTCCAAAGCAACGGGTTTCCCGATCGCAAAAATCGCGGCAAAGCTGGCCGTTGGCTACACATTGGACGAGTTGGACAACGACATCACCAAAGTGACACCTGCCTCCTTTGAGCCAAGCATCGATTATGTCGTCACAAAAATCCCGAAATTTGCCTTTGAAAAATTCCCAGGCTCTGAGCCGTTTTTGACCACGGCCATGAAATCCGTGGGTGAAGCCATGGCCATTGGCCGCACAATTCATGAGAGCCTTCAAAAGGCGCTCGCGTCAATGGAATCGGGCCTCACAGGCTTTGACGAAATCGAAATCGAAGGCGCGCCCGATAAAGCCGCCGTTATCAAAGCGATCAGCCAGCAAACGCCAGATCGTATGCGCACGATTGCCCAAGCCATGCGCGAAGGGCTCACCAACGATGAAATCCACAACACCACGATGTTTGACCCGTGGTTTTTGGACCGTATTCGTGAAATCGTCGATGCCGAAGCCGAAGTACGCACCCATGGGCTCCCATCCCACGAAGCAGGCCTTCGCAAGCTCAAAATGATGGGCTTCACCGATGCACGGTTGGCGATCCTAACGGACAGTGAGGAAGCTTCTGTACGCGCCGCGCGTATGGCCGTGGGCGTAAACGCGTCCTTTAAGCGCATCGATACCTGTGCTGCAGAATTTGAAGCACAAACACCTTACATGTATTCCACCTACGAAGCCCCGATGATGGGCGAAGTGGAATGCGAAGCACGCGCCTCTGATAAGAAAAAAGTCGTGATTTTGGGCGGTGGGCCAAACCGTATCGGCCAAGGCATCGAATTTGATTATTGCTGCTGTCATGCTTGCTTTGCCCTCACGGATCAGGGCTATGAAACCATCATGATCAACTGTAACCCAGAAACGGTTTCAACGGATTATGACACCTCTGATCGTCTCTATTTCGAACCTTTGACGTTTGAACATGTGATGGAAATCCTGCGCGCAGAGCAAGAAAACGGCACGCTTCATGGTGTGATTGTTCAATTTGGCGGTCAGACGCCATTGAAATTGGCAAATGACCTCGAAGCTGCAGGCATTCCAATTTTGGGCACAACACCAGACGCAATTGATTTGGCCGAAGACCGCGAGCGGTTCCAAGCCTTGGTCAATGAGCTCGGCCTCAAACAGCCAAAGAATGGCATCGCCTCCACAGATGCAGAGGCGTTGGCAATCGCAGAAGATATCGGGTTCCCCTTGGTGATCCGTCCGTCTTATGTTCTAGGCGGCCGCGCGATGGAAATCGTGCGCGACATGGCGCAGCTTGAACGTTACATCGCAGAGGCCGTGGTCGTGTCAGGCGATAGCCCTGTGCTGCTGGACAGCTACCTCGCGGGTGCTGTTGAAATGGACGTGGATGCGCTTTGTGATGGCGAAAACGTGCATGTCGCAGGGCTCATGCAGCACATCGAAGAAGCGGGTGTGCATTCAGGTGATAGTGCTTGTTCCTTGCCGCCGTATTCCTTGTCCGATGACATCATTGCTGAGGTAAAACGCCAAACGGTGGCCTTGGCAAAAGCCCTCAAGGTTAAAGGCCTCATGAACGTTCAATTCGCCGAAAAAGACGGTGAGATTTACCTCATTGAGGTCAACCCGCGCGCCTCACGCACCGTGCCTTTTGTGGCCAAAGCCACAGATAGCGCGATCGCATCCATCGCGGCGCGCTTGATGGCGGGTGAACCATTGTCCAATTTTCCAATGCGTCCACCTTATAAGAACACTGATAAGCCAGAGCCGATTGCAGACCAAATGACGCTCGCGGATCCGTTGATGCCATGGTTTAGCGTGAAAGAAGCCGTGCTTCCATTTGATCGTTTCCCTGGCGTCGACACGATTTTGGGCCCTGAGATGCGGTCCACGGGTGAGGTCATGGGTTGGGATCGCAGTTTCCCACAAGCCTTCCTTAAAGCGCAGTTGGGTGCGGGTGTGAAACTTCCTTCCGAAGGCACTGTGTTTTTGTCTGTGAAAGACAGCGATAAATCCAACCTCGCGGTCGACACGGCAAAACTTATGATTTCATTGGGCTTTGATATTGTGGCCACCGGCGGCACGGCAACATTCCTAACGGAAAACGGCGTGACCTGTGAACAGGTCAATAAAGTCTATGAAGGGCGTCCAAATATTGTTGACCACCTCAAGGATGGTAAAATCGCGCTTGTTATGAACACAACCGAAGGCACACAGGCCGTCAATGACAGCCGCGATATCCGTGCTGTGGCGCTCTCTGATAAGATCCCGTATTTCACAACCTTGGCCGCCTCAAACGCCGTGGCGCTTGCGATCCAAGCAATGAAGGAAACGGAAATCGAAGTGCGCCCGCTTCAAAGCTAAGCACATTCATCACACATAAAAGCCCGCCATTGAGCGGGCTTTTTAAATCATCAGTAACAGACGTTTAATCGAGCGTTTGTTCTTCTTCGAGATGCAATTTCATATCAAGTAAAACCGTTTGAAGCGCCACCGTTTCACGGAGTAATCTTTTGGCTTCATTCACGGTGATAATCCCATCTGCGATTGATTGATTATATTCTGCCATCAACATGGCAAAGCGCTGAGCCAAAGCCACCACATCCGAATTCACGCCACCCGATTCCGAATTTCGTTTATCCGCGTCATACGACAATTGAATGCCGCGCATTTCCGCAAGCGCAGATGTCACATGAGGATAGCTCGCTGCTTCTTCGAGCTGCGCCACCGCATCCACGGGCATAAATCGATCCGCATGCTCCGGCAGATCCGAATAATACCGCCCCAACGTTGCCTTGGATTTCCCCGTCAATTCACAGGCCGCCGCAATACCCACATCTTTGACGAGCGCCTCTGTGTGCTTTTTCAAATAACTACCTAATTTCGACATAGTATCCCCCACCCCCCAAGAAATTTAATTTAGGGGAAATTCAAATTCTTTTTCCCATTATCTGTTTTTCGTCCGTTTGTCATTACTGAACTCACGTTTTGATCGCTTGCCTCATCGGCACACCCCATGTGCTGATGGGTGGATGAGAGAGCTTACTGTTGCTGCTTTTGCAACGGGTCGCAGTTTGTTTGGTGCAGTGGTAATCCTTTTATCCCCAGGGCTTTGCCCAAAAAGGATTGTCGAATTTCATTCTCGGCCCAAGCTCTCTCATCTCAAAACTGGTTCTTGCATTCCCCCTTTATGGTCGATTAACTACGGCCCATGGCAAAACTCTATTTTCACTATTCAACGATGAATGCGGGCAAAACGACCCTGTTGTTGCAGGCCTCCTACAACTACAATGAACGTGGAATGGAAACCTATCTTCTCACTGCGAACTTTGATGACCGCGCGGGGGTGGGCACGATCCAGTCGCGCATCGGCATCGGCGCGCAAGCGGATACGTTTCAAAAAAACACCGATCTTTTTGAAGCGATCAAAACCCGCCTTGCAAAAGGGCCATGCGCCTGCATTTTCATCGATGAAGCCCAGTTTTTAACCAAAGACCAAGTCTGGCAAATCGCGCGTGCGGTTGATGACCTCAATGTTCCGATCATGGCCTACGGTATCCGCGTTGATTTTCGCGGGGAGCTTTTTGAAGGCTCTGCTGCGCTTTTGGCACTGGCAGATGAAATGCGCGAAGCGCGCACAATTTGCCACTGTGGGAAAAAAGCCACAATGGTGGTGCGCCAAGACGAAAACGGCACGACCCTCACCGATGGCGCACAAGTGCAAATCGGCGGCAATGAAACCTACGTTTCCTTATGCCGGCGCCATTGGCGCGAAGAAATAGGTGACCTGCCCGCCTCTTAGCTTCGGCCTATTACGCCCGTTCGATAATCACCGATCCCACGGAATACCCCGCGCCAAAGGAACAGATGATCCCAACATCCCCTTTGGCCAGATCATCCGAATATTTGGTAAAAGCAATGATAGAGCCCGCCGAAGATGTGTTTGCGTAATCTTGCAAGATATTGGGTTGTTCGCCCACCTCTGGCACACGACCGAGAACCTTCTTGCCGATAAAATCATTCATTGCTTTATTGGCCTGATGTAGCCAAACCCGTTTGAGGTCGGCCTGTTCCACGCCCTCATCCGCCATATGGGTCAGCAAATGTTGAGACACCATTGGCAGGACTTCTTTGAACACTTTGCGGCCATTTTGCATGAATTGCATATCCCGTTTATCCACCACACCCGCGGGTTTGCTCCGGCGCAAGAACCCGTTGTTATTTCGGATATTATTGGAAAATTCGGTTGCGCAACGGGTGGATTTAATTAGGAAATGATCCCCTTTGGCGTCTTCAACACGTTCAATCAGCGTGGCCGTGCACACATCCCCAAAGATAAAGTGGCAATCGCGATCGCGCCATTCCAAATGCCCAGAACAAATTTCAGGGTTCACAACCAGCGCCTTTCTTGCGGAGCCTGCACGCACCATGTCGCTTGCGGCTTGAATGCCAAACGTTGCTGATGAGCAAGCCACATTCATGTCAAAGCCAAAGCCCCGCGCGCCGATGGCTTTTTGGATTTCAACCGCAATTGCGGGATAGGCGCGTTCATGATTGGAGGCCGCACAGATGATAAGATCAATTTCATCCGCGCTACGCCCAGCCTGTGCCAATGCTTTTTCGCACGCATCCACGGCCATTTCTGCCATAAAACAAAGGTCCTCATCCGCACGCTGTGGCAAAAGTGGGTGCATCACCTCAGGATTGAGAACCCCTTCTTTATCAAGAACATAACGTTGTTCGATGCCCGACGCCTTGAAGATGAAATCGCTAGACGAATGCGCAATTTCTGCCAGTTCGCCCGCTGCGATTGCATCTTTATTTTTCGCATTAAAGCGATCCGCATAGGCGTTAAACGCCGCAACCAATTCGTCATTGGTGATCACGTTTTTTGGGGTGAATAGCCCGGTTCCAGTAATGGCGGTCTGATGCATGGCTTGGCTCCTTTGTTGAAACGAAGAAACCCTTTTCGCCCTTAAAAATCAAGAGCTGACCCAAGGGCAACCTACACGCAGTTGGGCGGCGTTTTCCCATTTTTATAGGCGTTAAGGTTCGCAACAGCCATCAATCCCATGGATACCCGCACCTCACGCGCCGCTGTCCCCAGATGCGGCAAAAGCGTCACATTCGGCAAAGCCATGAGCCCCTCTGGCACCTGTGGTTCTTGTTCATACACATCAAGCCCCGCCCCTGCGATGTCACGTGTTTGCAACGCCGCAATCAACGCCGCTTCGTCCACCACATCCCCACGCGAAATGTTAATAAGATGCCCATGAGATTGCATCACCGTCAGTTCCGCAGCCCCAATCATATGATGGGTATCAGGGGTTGCAGGCACCGCCAAAACCACAAAATCAACGTCGCGCAACAGGTCATGGAGAGTGCGGGTACAGGTCGCTTCGAACGGCATGTCTTTGGGACTACGGCTATAATAGGACACATCCATACCAAATCCAAAATGCGCCCGTTTTGCGATGGCCTGACCAATGCGCCCCATGCCAACAATCCCGATATGTTTGCCCGTCACGTGCTGACCAAGGAGCTGCGTTGGGTGCCAGCCTTGCCACGCGCCCGCACGCACCAGACGTTCCCCTTCGCCCGCGCGCCGTGCCGACATCAAAAGGAGTGTCATGGCAATATCCGCCGTTGCATCGGTGACCGCCCCTGGCGTGTTGGTCACCATCACCCCGTGCGCCTTGGCGGCGGTCACGTCGATATGGTTGAAACCAACGCCAAAATTCGCAAGAATTTTACAGCGGATTTGACCTGCCGCCTCAAAATCATCAGCGACAAAAAAATCACCAAGCGTTGGCAAAACCGCATCATAGGAGCGCAGGGCCGATATCCGTTCGTTCGCATTCAGCCCCGTTGTTTCAGGACGGACCGTCACATCCCAACCCGCAAGTGCTGTTATAACATCGTCGGGCAAAGGGCGCGTAATCAGAACTTTCATCAATACATCCGCCCGCCAAGTGGCACATCCTTATCAGGGCGCACAAGCACCACTTCGCCCGCATCATCAGGCATCCCAAGGACGAGGACCTCTGACATGAATTTGCCAATTTGGCGCGGGGGGAAATTGACCACAGCCATCACCATTTTTCCAATCAAGGCGTCTGGATCGTAATGGGTCGTGATTTGGGCTGACGATTTCTTCTCGCCAATCTCAGCGCCAAAATCGATCCATAATTTGATCGCAGGTTGACGGGCTTCAGGATAAGGTTCCGCCTTCATGACGCGCCCAGCGCGAATATCAACTTTTAGAAAGTCATCGAATGTTATCTCTGTCATTTGCCCAATTCCTTTGATCGGTCCGAAGCCGCTTTGACAGCACGCTTAAGAAGCACCGGAAAGCCATCCACATCATTCATCAACACATCAAGGGCGGCAGCCGTGGTGCCCGCGGGGCTTGTGACATTGACGCGCAATTGGGATGGGCTTTCATCTGCGGCTTTGGCTAAAGCCCCCGCACCTGCGACCGTTGCTTTCGCCAGTGTCATTGCGAGACCCGCTGGCAACCCCTCAGCTTCGCCGGCGGCCGCCATGGTTTCAATCAGGTGAAACACATATGCGGGGCCTGAGCCAGACACGGCGGTTACCGCATCCATTTGGCATTCGGTATCGAGGCGCACAACCGCGCCCACGGCCGAAAGCAGCGCCTCTGCCAAATCCAAATGTGTAGGCGATGCGCAAGCGTTGCCAATCATCGCCGTGATGCCTTGGGAAATTGCCGCAGGTGTGTTGGGCATGGCGCGAATAATCGGCGTCTTTGCCCCGAGAACGGTTTCGTAATAGGCCGTGGCGGTGCCTGCCGCGACCGAGACGAAAAGCGTATCCGCATTGCCGTAAGATTTCAAAACAGGAAGTGCGTCTTCCATCATTTGCGGTTTAACCGCGACCAGTACAATCGCAGGGTTAGCAGGAAGGGCCGCATTCAAATGCAGGCCGTTAATCCCTGAAAGCCACTCGGATGGAAACGGATCTTGGACCCAGACGGATGTGGCAGGGAGCCCTTGACCAAGCCAGCCTTCCAGCATCGCAGAACCCATTTTCCCGCAGCCGAGCAAAACAAGCCCGCGTGCTTCGATATCTGACATATTCATCTGATCGCCTTTCCCATATTTAGGAAGACGTTATGCGCGGCCGTAGGTCTTATCAATCGCTATTTTCATGGCATCTTCGACAGAATAATCCGCCCAAGCCGTCAGCTGAAGCGCGGGATAAAACCGCTCACACGCCGTGATGGCCGTGGAAATCATGCTTTCAACCTGATCTGACGTGGCCTCATAATCATCGTTGAGCATCAACCCATAGCGATAGACCATAAGTTTTTGGGCCTTCCAATAATTAAACGCGCCTGTCCACATCATATCATTCGCCGCATTCAGCGTTTCATAGATACGTGGTTCGGCTTCTTTTGGTGGGTCTAGCTCATAAGTTGCCACCAATTTAAGCAGACCTTCATGCGGCGAAAACGCAAGCGTCAGCGTGTAGCTGCGCCATTGGCCTTCGACCAGCATGGAAATTTGATTATCCGCGATGCGATCAAAATCCCAGTCTTTATATTCTGCTATATTTTCAACGAGATCGATTGGATGGGGGTCATCCGAAAACATATAATCTTCTGCGATAGCCATGTTTCACCTCTTGTATATATTGCTTCATATGTAACAAGGCATGCCAGAATTAACCATATAGAGTGGCCAGACTGGTCGCCCTTACAAGATATGGTGGTGACAAAGACAGTATCTGTAAAGATAAAATTTATAAATTCACTCCAATTTGATGAGTTATCCCCAAAAAATACAAAAAGCTGCGCAGTTATGCACAGCTTCGAAATGTTTTGTTAATAAAGCTTAACAAATACAGGCTATTTTTTTGCCTCTAGCGTCTCTAGGCGCGCTTTTAGCGCTTCGTTTTCTTCACGCGCTTTTTGGGCCATCAATCGCACTGCCTCGAATTCTTCGCGCGTGACAAAATCGCGATCCGCCAGCCAGCGGTCCATGAATCCTTTGGCTGCGGTTTCGGCTTCATCCTTTGCACCTTGGGCCACACCCATTGCATTGGTCATCACCTGAGACATGTCTTCGAAAAATTTGTTGCGGCTTTGCATGGCGCCCTCGTAACTATTCGTTTGACCCTTATATGGGGGCAGCGTAGGAAAATCACAAGTATCAACAAGGAAACGCCCATGATTTATGCGATCCCCTTTCCAAATATCAGCCCTGAGATTTTCTCAATCCAGTTGGGTGGTTTTGAATTTGCGCTTCGTTGGTATGCGTTGGCCTATATCGCGGGTCTTATTTTGGCGTGGAAATCCGCCGTTTTCTTGGCAAACCGCGTGACCCTTTGGCCGCAAAACAGCGCGCCCATCGACAAAGAGGGGCTCGATGATTTCATGACTTGGGTCATTTTGGGTGTGATATTTGGCGGCCGCCTTGGCTATGTGATGTTCTATCAGCCCGCCTATTACCTCGCCAACCCAAGTGAAATTTTGCAAATTTGGCAAGGCGGCATGTCCTTTCATGGGGGATTCTTAGGTGTGGTGATTGGCGCGCTTGTATATTGCCAAAAACACAAGATCCCGATGAAATCCATGGGGGACCTCATGGCGCTTGCAACACCTTCTGGGCTTTTCTTCGGGCGCCTTGCAAATTTCATCAATGGCGAATTATGGGGCCGCCCGACAGAAGCCGCTTTTGGTGTGATTTTCCCATCTGATGCCGCCCTTTGTACGGGGTTCGAAGCCTGTGCACGTCACCCGTCACAACTTTACGAAGCCGCTCTAGAAGGGCTTCTTCTTGCGATCATTCTTTGGGCGCTTGCGCTGCGCACCGATGCCTTGAAACGGGCTGGAAAACTTCTTGGGGTGTTTATCGCAGGCTATGGGCTATCGCGGTTTTGCGTTGAATATTTCCGCCAGCCCGACGCACAGTTCGTGACGCTGGACAACCCGCTTGGATTTGTTCTGGGGGATGGCATGATCGGACTAACCATGGGGCAAATCCTATCCTTACCCATGATCTTGATTGGCATTTATTTCATCTTAAAGGCGAAACCCGATGTCCGCACTTAAAGAGATCCTCCTCACTCGAATTCGTCAATTTGGCCCTATGGGGCTTGATGCCTATATGCTGGAGGCCCTCTTGCATCCTGAACATGGGTATTACGCAACCCGTGATCCGTTTGGCTCAGCGGGTGATTTCACAACAGCCCCTGAAATTTCACAAATGTTTGGCGAAATGATCGGGCTCGCGCTCGCACAAACATGGATGGACCAAGGCGCACCTGCGCGGTTTGCCCTCGTGGAACTTGGGCCGGGGCGTGGCACATTGATGACAGACATCTTACGAGCCACACGCAGTGTTGCAGGATTTGGCGCCGCCGAAATCCACCTTGTGGAAGCCTCCGCTGTGCTACGCCAAAAACAAGTGGACACAATCGGTGCTACGCCCATTTGGCATGATACGGCACAAGACCTCCCACAACTTCCATGCTTTGTAATTGCCAATGAGTTTTTTGACGCGCTGCCCATTCGACAATTCCTGCGCAAAGGGGAGCATTGGCACGAACGCGTGGTGAGTGAAGACGATGGTGCCCTCATTCTTGGTCTTGCACCCGCTCGTGCGCCCGATATGCTCTCGCACCGATTGAGCGATACAAAAGAGGGCGATCTGATTGAGGTTTGCCCCATGGCGACAGGCATCACCGATCACATTGCCCATCACATTGCCACCTATGGCGGGGCCTTTTTGGCGCTCGATTATGGCGATTGGCGAAGCCAAGGCGATACGCTCCAAGCGCTAAAATCCCATAGTTTTTCAGATATTCTCGATGATCCCGGTAACGCAGACATAACGGCGCATGTGGATTTTGAGCCCCTCCATGGCGCGCTTTCGTCCCATAAACTCAATGTGAGCCTGATCACCCCCCAAGGTGTTTTCCTCGAACGGCTTGGTATTACGGCGCGAGCGCAGGCATTGGCCAAAAACCTCACGGAGGAGGCGCTTGAGGCGCATATCAAGGCCCATCACCGTTTATGCCACCCGAGTGAAATGGGCGCGCTTTTCAAAGTGATTGGCGCAACACCCGCAGATCAGCCGATGATCCCTGGCCTTGAAACGCGCGCCCAAAGCGCGCCCGATATCCCACCCACAGCAGGCGTTTAAGATATGACACTCCACCCGATCACATCCGACCTTCTTAAAGCCACGCCACACGGGTTTTTCACCCGTCTTGGCGGCGTGTCAGATGGCATTCATCAGGGTCTAAATTGTGGGTATGGGTCTGATGACACCCATTTCGCCGTGACACAAAACCGCGCGAAAGTTGCAGCATATATGGATGTCGCGCCGCAAAATTTGGTCACCGTTCATCAATACCATTCCGCAGATGTGGTCACGGTCACCACCCCTTTTCATGCCCCCCCCAAGGCGGATGCCATGGTGACAAACACCGCGGGCATTGCCCTTGGGATCCTCACGGCCGATTGTCAGCCCGTTTTATTTCACGACCCCCAAACGGGCGTGATTGGCGCGGCCCATGCAGGCTGGAAAGGTGCAATCGCAGGTGTATTAGAAAACACGGTTGAGGCGATGCTCGCCCTCGGTGCAAAACGCGACAGCATCCACGCAACAATTGGCCCATGCATCAGCCAAACAGCCTACGAAGTTGGTCCAGATTTTCGCGATGCCTTTATGGAAAAGGCCACAGATCATGGCAGCTTTTTCACAAAAGGAACAGGAGATCGCTATCTCTTTGACTTACCTGGGTTTGGGCTTTCGCGGCTCAAAGCCGCAGGCATTCAACATGCGAATTGGTGCCAACACTGTACCTTACAAGATGAAGAGCGATTCTTTTCCTATCGCAGATCAACCAAAACTGGCACGTCAGATTACGGCCGCCTGATTTCCGTTATCCGCACATAAATCAAATTATCCACTCGAAATTGCCCAATTCACGCCCCAATTGCCTGTCACATTTTCCTTATCGCAACTGAACCAGCCTCACTCACGTGGCGGATAAGGATAAACTCATGAAACAGAAAAGCCGCTGGATGCACTGGATTGTCACAAAATCTAAGTCAGCTAAGTTTGAAACACCGTGGGAAGAGCGTCTCCGGAAAATGTCCGAGACCTATAAAAAAACGGCCGCCTAAGTCCAACACCTAGGCGTCTTTGGAAAGGCGCTTTTCTAAGACTTCAAAAGGAACACCTGGTTCATCTTTTGCACCCCGGATCACCAAAGAGGTTTTCACGGAGGCTACATTGTCAAACGTCAAAAGATCTTCCGTCAGGAAATTTTGAAATGTTGATAGATCTGGCGCGACGCATTTCAGTAAAAAATCCACTTCACCGTTCAGCATGTGACATTCCCGAACCAATGGCCATGCATTGCATTGCGCTTCGAATGCGGTGAGGTCGCGCTCTGCTTGGCTTTCGAGGCCAACCATCGCAAAAACTTGAACCTCAAAACCCAATTCGCGCGCATTTACATCCGCATGATAGCCTTTGATATAGCCGTTCTCTTCGAGCGTGCGCACACGCCGCAAACAAGGCGGCGCAGAAATCCCAATGCGCTTAGCGAGCTCCACATTGGTCATGCGGCCATCCGCCTGCAATTCTGCCAAAATTTTTCGGTCGATGGGATCGAGTTTTGACATTGGCATTTTGTTTCTCCTTGAAACGACCCTGTTTTCGCGATTTTAGGCAAATCCCCAGCGAAGCGCAATAATATTTCACAAACGGGTAAGTATCTGACTCATTTCAATCACGCAAGGTTGATTTCCTCTCTGGGCTTTATTTGCGGAAGAATGCGCCATATATGAAAAGAAACGATCCCATTTTGGGTAAGAATAAAGGAACCACCATGGCCGATACACGTCACACAAAGCTTCTTATTATTGGGTCTGGACCTGCGGGCTATACGGCGGGGGTCTATGGATCTCGCGCTATGCTCAATCCGATTTTGGTACAAGGCATGGAACCAGGTGGACAATTGACCACAACCACCGAAGTCGAAAACTGGCCAGGGCACACCGAAATCCAAGGTCCCGATCTCATGGTCAACATGGAAAGCCACGCGCGCGCCATGGGCACAGAAATCATTTCCGACTTGATTACGGATCTCGACCTATCAAAGCGCCCGTTCACGGCAAATTCTGATAGCGGTACGGTTTATACGGCGGATGCGATTATTTTGGCCACGGGCGCACGGGCCAAATGGCTCGGGCTTGAAAGTGAAGAGGCCTTCAAAGGCTTTGGCGTTTCGGCCTGCGCAACCTGTGACGGTTTTTTCTACCGCGGTCAGGAAATCGTTGTGATCGGTGGCGGCAATACCGCGGTCGAAGAGGCCCTATTCCTCACCAATTTTGCATCCAAAGTGACGCTCATTCATCGCCGTGATACATTGCGCTCTGAGAAAATTCTCGAAGATCGCCTTCATAAGAATGAAAAAATCAGCCCCCTTTGGAACCACGAAATGGTTGAGGTTTTAGGCGATGACAACCCCAAAGGCGTAACAGGCGTGAAGGTTAAGCACACGCAAACGGGCGAAGAAAGCATCGTGCCATGCACAGGTGTATTTGTTGCAATCGGCCATGCACCGGCAAATGAACTGGTCAAAGAGACGCTCGAAACGCATATGGGGGGCTATGTCGTAACAAAGCCTGATTCGACCGAAACCTCCATCCCAGGTGTGTTCGCCGCAGGTGACCTAACAGACCACAAATACCGCCAGGCCGTCACAAGTGCCGGCATGGGCTGCATGGCCGCACTCGAAGCGGAACGTTTTTTAGCAAAAGACGAATAAACCAAGCCTAGTGTTGCAAATAACGGGCGGTTTTATCAAAAATCGCCCTATTTTTCTAAA
>JBMYYE010000059.1:0-14813 GCA_049609065.1 Halocynthiibacter sp. | reverse complement strand
ATTGGAGCTTTGGAATTTGATCGAGCGTTTTGGTTTGAATGATTAAATGTCCGTAGCTCGGATTTGGTTTTTCGGATTCATATGTGAGCATAAAGCGAGACGCGCCCTGCCCGATGAATGTGGCGACGGATGTCACCTCTTCTCGCTTTGAAAGCCATGCTTCTATTTGCCGGAGATCCTCCGACGTGGTTTCGATATCCGTACCTTGCGGGAGCTTGTAATGGACAAAGAACATGGGGGTATTGCTGTCGGGGAAGAAGGCTTGCTTGACCAATCCAAATCCTGCAAAACAGGTGATGGTTATGGCAACAAGCCCCGCGATGACCAGCCAGCGCATGGCAAGCGCGCGTTCCAATATTGTTCCATAGGTGCGAAAAACCCATCCGCCATAGGCATCGGCGGTATCGGTTGTGCCTTGCTTAAATAAATAATGCCCCAAAAGTGGTGTAACCGTTAGGGCGAGCACCCATGATAGCATGAGAGAAATTGCAATCACGGCGAACAGTGAGAAGAGAAACTCACCCGTTGCATCGGACGAAAGCCCGATACCTGCAAAGGCCATAATGCCAATAACTGTGGCCCCTAATAATGGGATCTGTGTTTTAGATGCGGCATCATCTGCGGCTGTGCGACTGTTATTGCCGCGGCGCATTGATATTTGCATGCCTTCCGCCACCACAATGGCGTTATCAACAAGCATCCCCATGGCAATAATGAGCGCGCCCAGAGAAATACGTTCCATTTCAATCGAAAAGAGCGCCATGAAGAAAAGCGTACCGACAACGGTTAGCAAAAGCGTTGTTCCCACAACAATTGCGGCCCGCCACCCCATAAAAGCCCCGAGCACAATTACAACAATCGCAACAGACATGGCGAGATTGACCAAAAACGCGCTTGAGGCTTCGTCAACAACTGTGTGTTGCTGATAAATTGGATGGAGCTCAACCCCATAGGGGATTTTGTTGTCCAGTTCTGCAATGCGCGCATCTATGCGCTTGCCAATGTCGACAATGTTATCGGATGAAAGCCCAGCCACCCCGAGCGTAAAGGCATCTTTGCCGTTAAAGCGCACCATGAGGTTTGGGTTGTCTTGACGGGCGCGGTAGACATTTGCGATGTCAAAAAGATTAATAACCTCACCACGTGATCCGATTGTCAGGGATGCGATGGCATCAACGGAATTTGATCCTTCAGGGGCTTGAATAATAGTGCGTGTGCCTGTGTCATCCGTGATGGACCCAGCATCAATAACGGAGTTTGCTTTGGCTAAGGCCCCTACGACGGCTTGTGGGGACATGCCTTGATTGGCCGCCACGGCCATGTTGGGTTCGACAAAAATTGCTTCATTCGGAAGACCCATAACATCGATATCTGCAACACCTTCTACGGTGAGGAGTTCACGGCGCAAAAATGTTGCCAGCTGGTGTTTATCCGCATCGGAAAATCCGCTGGCAGTGATCGCATAGTAGATGCCAAACACATCCCCAAAGGAATCGTTTACATAAGGCTGATCCACGCCTTCGGGTAAAAATCGTGCTGCATCAGAAACGCGGTTTCGAAGCTTGGTCCAAATCGGCGGTAGCGCATCGCCGCCAAAGGTTGAAAAAACCTCAACCGTGATGAGGGAATGACCAGGTTGGTTTATGGATGTGATTTTGTCGACCTCACCCATTTTTTGAATGGCCGATTCTAGGGGTTCGGTGACTTCGGTGGCGACTTGTTCTGCTGTGGCACCTGGGTAGCGGGTCGAAACCACAACCTGTTTGATGGTGAAGGCGGGATCCTCAAGGCGACCAAGGGCGGTAAACCCCCACAAGCCACCTAAGAAGCATCCAAGAATGACCAACCAAATGATCAGCGGTTTTTCAATTGAAGAGCGTGCGATGTTCATGGGCCAGCCTAATTTCCGAAACCGTTGAAGCGGCGAACAGGTTCACCATCTTTGAGCGCAGCACCACCCGCAGCGACGATTTCGCTTCCGGTTGGTACGCCAGAAGTGATGGCAACCATACCATTTGGGGCGGGTGTGATTTCGACCACGGCCTTTGAAAGGGTGCCGTCAGTTTCATTACTTGGTGTGAAAATAAATACGTTCGGCGTCCCACGTTCGTCTGTGAAAACGGATGTTTTGGGTACGACAATCACGCCCTTAAATTCATCTTTGAACGTTACAATGACCGTTGCGGATGCCCCAGGTAAAATCCGGAGCCCCTTTGGTGGTGTCATGCCAAGCGTCACGCGATATGATTGGCCAACTTTGGACGTTTCCGCGTTAAATTCTCGTAAGCTTAGCGGGAAAAGTTGATCTGAGGATGGAAATTTTGCGTTGATTTCTACGTTTGGTGCCGATTCCGCGCGTAAGAAAAGCACTTCTGGAACATCTACTTCGATACGGATTTCCGACATGTCATGCAGTCGCACGATAGGTGCGCCTGCGCCAATTGTTGTAAAGTTCGCGATATTGCGTGTGGCGACGAGGGCCTCAAACGGTGCGGTTAATGTTGCATGTTTGAGCGCAAAAGCGGCGTTTTCGACAGCAACATCAGCAAGTGCGGCTTGGGTGGCAGCATCATCAATGCGCACTTGGCTTGCTGAGGATTTTGAAAGAGTTTGGAGCCGCTTTAATGTGCGATCGGCTTGGTCTTTTTGTAGCTTTGCTTGCTTCAGTTTGAGCTCAAAGCTTTCCAAATCAAGCTGTGCAACGAGGTCCCCTTCGCGGAGCGTGGCGCCTTCGATAACAGGGAAGTTAATAACCTGTCCCGGAACCTGAAACGCAAGGTCAACCGTTTGTCGCGCAACCACTTGTCCAAAGAATTGCCGTGTCATTTCGGGGCCTTGGTCACTGGCTGTGATAATCTTTACGGGTTTTAGGGCTTCTTGGGCGAAGCCAGGATGTCCCGCGAAGAGAAAGGCAGAAAGCGCAAGTGTAGCAGTTTGTTTTATGAGCATAATTTCGCTCCTTCAGGTAAGCCGTTTGCTTTTATATTATGTGTGATTTTTTGCATAAGCGTTGAAAGCTCGGCGATCTCGGTGGCATTGAGACCGGAAATTTCAGTGAATACTTCAACCGCGCGCGCCAGAAGGGCATGACGTTTCTGGATGCCGCTGTCGGTGAGGGTTAAGAACCACGATCGACGGTCATCTGGGTCGCGCTCTCGTATAAGGAGGTCACGTTCCTCTAACCCGTTGGCGACTGCTGTTAGGGTTGAAGGTAAGATTTGCATTTCACTTGCAAGTTCTTTCATGCGCCGCGGTGCCGCGAGATTGACAAGAAGCTGTCGCTCATTTCGATTGAGAGCGGACATAATATTGATCTGCTCCACGACCTCATCAATCTTCCAATAGGACATATAGATGCCCATGAGGATATTTACCTCAGGCGGTAAATCGGTCGGGGTGCCAGTGGTTATTAAACCTTCGGTATTGGACATGGTTTTCTTTCAAGAAAATGACAATATCAACATACTTCAAAAAATGAAGTATTAAAAGTGTAAATTTCTTAAAGTTTTATCCGTTACTTTGAAGAGAGCATGAAGGTATGCTCAACAACATCCGTGAGCGCGCGGCCAATGTGATCTGGGGATGGGCCTAGTTCTTCTAGGGGGTGGTTGTAGCGGTTTAGCCACAATGTTTGATAGCCAAACCATGAGGCCCCACAAATGTCCCAGCAGTTTGAAGACACAAACAGGATTTCATTTACATCACAGCGAAAGGCGTCAGGCCCGAGCTGATAGGCGGCGGGTGCGGTTTTGAACTGTTTTACATCTTCGACACTCAGAACATGATCAAAAAATGATGTTAACCCTGAAGATGTGAGTGCAGATTGAAGCATCTTTGGTGTGCCATTTGACAAGATGGCCATGGGAATGCCCGCCTCTTTCAGTTGAGTGAGTGCGTGCTTATTTTCAGGAAACGCAGCGAGTTCGGCATATTGATCCATCAGTGCCGTAAACTGCTCCGGTTGCATGTCTAACGCATGAAATGCGGCCGTGAACCGAAGCGCGTCTTCTGTGACGTGCCAAAAATCCACGTAGCGATCACACATGGTGCGAAGCCGTGTGTATTCAATTTGTTTATCGCGCCAGGTGATGGCTGCGGCGGCTCCTTTGTTTGGAAAGAACGTTTCGATTAAGGCCCCGACCGAAAAAACGTCGAAAAGCGTTCCATAGGCATCAAATGCAATCGCTTTAATGGATGGGTTTTGGGTGTGGGTCATTGGCCTGTCCTCTTATGGTGCGACACTTATAAGAAATAATCGCACCATAATCGATGTTTTACGTGTCCTTTATGCGTTATAAAGTGCTTTGGCCTTGCGGCGATAGGCATGCAAAAGCGGCTCCGTATAGCCTGATGGTTGTGACGCACCCTTAAGGATAAGATCGCGCGCCGCGGCAAAAGCCGGCCCATCATAGGCGGGTGCCATAGGGTGATAGGCGGCATCATCCACGTTTTGCGCATCAACTTTTATAGCCATTCGTTTGAGGCTGTCGATGATTTGTTCTTCTGAAACAATACCATGCATGTGCCAATTGGCTAGAATTTGTGAACTGATCCGCAATGTTGCACGATCTTCCATTAAGGCCACATCGTTAAGATCTGGCACCTTGGAGCACCCAACACCTTGATCCACCCAGCGCACCACATAGCCAAGGATGGATTGGCAATTATTGTCGAGCCCGTGTTGAACTTCGCCTTCGGTTAAATTGCGACCCGTCATCATTGGCGGTGTCAAAAGCGTCTCTAATGCGGCCTTTTCGCGTGTTTTTAGGGTGTCCATGATGTCAAATACATTGACCTCATGGTAATGCGTCGCGTGAAGGGTCGCGGCCGTTGGGGATGGCACCCATGCGGTGTTGGCGCCAGATTTCGGGTGACCTATTTTAACATCCAGCATTTCCGCCATGTCATCAGGCTTGGCCCACATGCCTTTGCCGATTTGGCCCCGCCCAACGAGATGGGTTTCAAGCCCCGCATCGACATTTCCGTCTTCGTAAGCCGCGAGCCATCCGGCCTCTTTCATTTCTTCTTTGGGTACCACCGGCCCGAGCTGCATTGCCGTGTGGATTTCATCCCCCGTGCGGTCCAAAAACCCCGTATTGATGAAAACCAAACGGTTTTTCACGGCCCGCATACATTCGGTTAAGTTGGCTGATGTGCGGCGTTCTTCATCCATTACGCCCAATTTTACGGTATTGCGAGGGAGGCCAAGAATGTCTTCAACCCCTGCATAGATATCTTCTGCTAAGGCGGCTTCTTCTGGCCCGTGCATTTTTGGTTTTACCACATAAACGGAGCCTGTGGCCGAATTGGTGTTTTCAGCACGCGCGCGGTCATGCAAACAAGCGGCGACGGTGAAAAGCGCATCGAGCATTCCTTCGGGCGTTTCTTGCCCATTCATCAAAACCGCATCGGTGGTCATCAGGTGACCGACATTGCGCACAAGCGCCACGGTCCGCCCTTTTAATGTGATATCTGTGCCGTCAGGTGCCGTCATCTGGCGGTCTTGTTGTAAAACGCGGGTGACGGTTTTGCCGGCTTTTTCAAATTTTTCTTCTAATGTCCCATCCATCAAGCCGAGCCAATTGGAATAGGCAATGATTTTGTCCTCCGCATCCACGGCGGCAACGGAATCTTCGCAATCGTGAATGGCGGTCATCGCGCTTTCTAGCACCACATCCCGAAGCCCCGAAGCACGCGCGGCACCAACCGGGTGAGATGGATCAATGACCAATTCAATATGGAGATTGTTATGTTTGAGAATATAGTTCGCCGTTGTATCGGTTTCGCTATAGGCAACAAAACAACTTGGATCAGAAAACGAGGTGGTCGTCTCGTTGATCTGCGCGATGAGATGCACGCCATCTCGCATATATTTTGTTACATCTTTGTGTGATCCAGCAGAAAGAGGCACCGCTTTGTCGAGGAAATCAGCAGACCAAGCCACGGCCATTTCGCCGCGCTCAGGGTCATAGCCAGAACCAGATGCCACACCTGGGAGCGCATCAGTTCCATAAAGCGCATCATAAAGCGACCGCCAACGTGCATTGGCTGCATTGAGGGCATAACGCGCATTCATCACGGGAACGACCAATTGCGGGGCGGCAATTTGTGCAATTTCGGGATCAACATTTTCTGTCGTTATTTTAAAAGGCGCACCTTTGGGTACAAGATAGCCGATCTCAGTTAGGAAAGCTTTGTGCTCAGCCACGTCAAAAGGTTTGCCTTTGCGCGCGCGTGACCAATCATCGATTTGGGTTTGCAATGTTTCACGCTTTTCCAAAAGCGTGGCATTTTGAGGGGCCAATTTTTCCAAAAGCGCGGCATAACCAGACCAGAAAGCCACTGGCGTAATGGATGTTCCTGCAAGGAGCTTGGTTTCAGCAAAATCTGCGAGCGGCTTTGCCACCTGCAGCCCAGAATGCAATTCATATGTCATGATGTAATCCTTTTTGTTGGAATAATCCTTGGCGATTGCGGCATTTTTCGCAATAAATGAAAAATAGTTTTCCATAATGTGGAAAATTAATCTCTGACGAAAGGTAAAGCTATGGCAGACACGCGCGATACGGGGCTTGTGCAATCGGTGGATCGGGCCTTAGAGGTGCTCGAATGCTTGGCGCGGCAAAAGACAGGGCAGCGGGTGTCTGATATTGCACCTGAAACGGGGCTTCCGATTTCAACGGTGCATCGGCTTTTGACCACGCTTGAACGGCGTCATTTTGTTCAACAAAACCCCGCAAACGGAACTTGGTCCATTGGGCCCCGTGCGCATAGCATTGGTGAAAGCTACACGCTCCATGATAAGTTGGTTTTGCCGGCGCGGCCGATTTTACGCAAATTGCGCGACCGGACTCGTGAAACCGCAAATCTTGGGGTGATCCAAGCCGAAGAAGCTGTGACCATCGCCCAAATCGAAAGCCGTGAAATTATGCGCGCTATCGCCCCCCCTGGTGGGCGGGTTCCGATCTTAAATTCAGGAATGGGAAAGGCGATTGTGGCAACATGGCCTGATGATGCGATTTCGAATTTGGTGCAACGTCAAGGGCTCTATCCCATGACCCCAATGAGCCTGAAATCCAAATCAGAAGTGTTTGACGAAATCGCGCGCATTCGGGCTAATGGATATGCTGTTGATGATGAAGAATACGTATTGGGCATGCGCTGTGTTGCTGCGGTTGTGTGGTCGGGCGATCAGGATCCCGTTGCGGCAATATCTGTATCGGGCCTTGCGGCGCGGGTGACGATAGAGACCATTCCTACGATTGCGAAATCGGTTTGTGAAATGGCGGCGGTGTTGACGGAAAAGCTTATCGAGCGGCAATAGGTAAGCACTTTTACACCCGTCAAATAGGGTCATTTGTCGGTTTTTGTGAGCAATTTGTCCAAAACTGATCTGGAAGGAAACGCGTATTTCTTGTGCTCTGAATTGGAACATGAAGGAACTGTCATGCGTTATTCTGGCTTTAGAGTGATCAAAGAAGCATTAACCGGGCATCGGGGTTGGACCCCTGCTTGGCGCAATCCTGACCCGCAATCGCATTATGATTTTGTGATTATTGGCGGCGGCGGTCATGGGCTTGCAACGGCCTATTATCTTGCCAAAGAATTTGGCGAAAGCCGCATTGCCGTTTTGGAAAAAGGCTGGATCGGGGGCGGGAATGTAGGGCGCAATACAACGATCATCCGCTCAAATTATCTGCTTGATGGGAATGAGCCTTTTTATGAGTTTTCGCTCAAACTCTGGGAAGGTCTTGAGCAGGATTTCAACTATAATGCGATGGTAAGCCAGCGCGGGATTTTAAACCTCGTTCATTCGGATGCGCAACGTGATGCCGCGCGCCGTCGGGGCAATGCGATGATCCTTAATGGCTCAGATGCGGAGCTTTTGGATACAGAAGGCGTGCGTAAACTTTACCCGTTTTTAAATTTCAATACTGCACGTTTCCCGATCAAAGGCGGGCTTTTGCATCGTCGCGGCGGCACGGTTCGCCATGATGCGGTTGCGTGGGGTTATGCGCGCGGCGCTGATATGCGCGGCGTGGACATCATTCAAAATTGCGAAGTCACGGGCTTTCGCATTGAAAACGGGAAATGTCAGGGTGTTGAAACCACACGCGGTTTCATTGGTGCAGGCAAAGTAGGCGTGTCGGTTGCGGGATCTTCAAGCCGCGTGATGGAAAAGGCTGGCATGCGGCTCCCGATGGAAAGCCATGTGCTACAGGCATTTGTGTCAGAGGGCCTCAAACCCATTTTGCCAGGTGTGATCACTTACGGAGCAGGCCATTTTTATTGTAGCCAGTCCGATAAAGGCGGGCTCGTTTTTGGGGGGGATATCGATGGGTATAATTCCTATGCGCAGCGCGGCAATCTTCCTGTGATTGAAGACGTCGCAGAAGGCGGCATTTCTCTCATTCCGGCTCTTGGTCGCGTGCGGCTTTTGCGGTCATGGGGTGGGATTATGGATATGTCCATGGATGGGTCCCCGATTATTGATAAGACGCATATCGATGGTCTCTTTTTCAACGGTGGCTGGTGCTATGGCGGGTTTAAAGCCACGCCAGCGGCGGGATGGTGTTTTGCGCATCTGCTTAGCAAAGATACCCCACATGAGACCGCCAAAGCCTACCGTTTTGATCGTTTTAACCGTGGCTACATGATTGACGAAAAAGGGCAGGGCGCACAGCCCAACCTTCACTAAGAGAGAGCGAAAGATATGATTATAAACCATCCGCTTTTGGGCCCTCGCGATGCACAGGAATTCACTTATCTTGGTGATGCGTCCTTGATCAATCGTCCTGATTGGCAGGCCGAAGATGCCGCCGCGCAATTTAGTGAATACCTCTATCTACGTGAAAACCCCGCCGGCACACACCGCGAATTGTGGTTCCACGAACAAGGCGATCGGTCGTGGCTTGTTGTGACCCGAAACACGGTTACCCATGAAATCAGCACTGTGGAATTGGCCCGTGATGTCGCAAGAAAAGAAGGACGAAGCATATGAGCCTTCAGAAAAATAGATTGAATGGCGGCCTGATTGATCGGGACACCAACGTGTCATTTCAGTTTGATGGAAAAACCTATCAAGGGCATGGGGGCGATACGCTTGCCTCAGCGCTATTGGCGAATGATGTGCGCCTCATGGGGCGGTCGTTTAAATACCATCGCCCGCGCGGCGTGATGACTGCGGGGTCAGAGGAACCAAATGCGTTGGTGGAGTTGCGTGAAGGGGCGCGCCAAGAACCAAATACACGCGCCACCGTGGCGGAACTTTATGATGGTCTGGTGGCCCAATCACAAAACCGTTTCCCGTCTTTGAAATATGATTTCATGGCGATTAATGATCGGTTTAGCAACTTTCTAAGCGCTGGTTTTTACTACAAAACATTCATGTGGCCACGGGCGTTTTGGGAAAAAATTTATGAGCCGATCATTCGCAAAGCAGCCGGCCTTGGGGCTATTTCTTTCGAAGAAGATCCAGATGTCTATGACAAAGGTTTCTTGCATTGTGATCTGTTGATCATCGGATCTGGACCCTCTGGCCTTATGGCGGCATTGACTGCGGGCCGGGCAGGGGCACGGGTCATTTTGGTGGAAGAGGATTTTGTCGCGGGTGGCCGTCTCAACTCTGAAACTTATCATATTGGTGATGTGTCTGGCAGGGATTGGGCGGCACGCATAATGGCCGAATTGGCGAGCCTTGATAATGTGCGCATCATGACGCGCACGAGTGTGATCGGCGCATATGATCACGGTATTTACGGCGCTCTTGAGCGGGTGGCGGATCATGTGATCGCACCACAAGAAAATCAGCCACGTCAGGTTCTTTGGCGCATTTATTCTAAGCGCGCCATCCTTGCCGCAGGCGCAACCGAACGTCCGATCGCATTTGAAAACAATGATCGCCCCGGTGTGATGATGGCGGGAGCTGTGCGAAGTTACGTGAACCGCTTTGCCGTGACCCCGCATGCAGATGTGGCTGTGTTTACCAACAATGATGACGGCCACCGGACGGCCACGGACTTGATCGCCAAAGGCGTCAATGTGAGCGCGGTGATCGACACACGCGAAGACGCCCCTTCTATTGATGGGGTGGAGGTTTTCAAAGGCGCGCAGGTGGTGAATAGCGCCGGCCGTCTTGGACTAAAATCGGTTGAAGTGCGGTTGCAAAACGGGGATTTACACATGGTGCCATGTGGCGCGCTTGCCGTTTCGGGCGGGTGGAATCCCAACGTACATCTAACATGTCATCAGCGTGGAAAACCCGTTTGGAATGAAACCCTTGCGGCATTTGTTCCGGGCCGTGATCTCCCTATGGGTCTGTCGGTTTCTGGCGCTGCGAAGGGTGACATGCGCACCGAAACCGCGCTTCATTCTGGTGGTGAAGCCGCGGTTTCGGCGCTGCAAGATCTAGGGATCACCGCATCAGCGCTTGATGTTCCAACATGCGAAGACACGCCGGTGAATGTGACGCCATTTTGGTATGTGAACGAAGGCAAAGGCCGCGCGTGGATTGACCATCAAAACGACGTGACCGTAAAAGACATCAAACTTGCGCATCAGGAAAACTTCCGTTCGGTTGAACATTTAAAGCGCTATACTACACTTGGGATGGCGACGGATCAGGGGAAAACGTCCAATATGGGTGGCTTGGCTGTCATGGCTGAACTGACTGGAAAATCCATTCCAGAAACAGGCACAACCATTTTCCGCCCCCCCTATACACCTGTTGCGATGGGTGCGCTTGCGGGACGCTCTGTTGGCAAGGATTTCCACCCAACCCGTGAAACCCCAAGCCATAAATGGGCCACGGAACAAGGTGCCGTTTTCGTTGAGGTTGGCAACTGGATGCGCGCACAGTGGTTCCCGAAAGACGGGGAAACCCACTGGCGGCAATCCGTTGATCGAGAGGTCCTTGCAACACGTCAATCCGTGGGTGTTTGCGATGTGACGACCTTGGGTAAAATTGATGTCCAAGGTCCAGATGCGGCGACATTCCTAAATAAAATCTATGCCAATGCATTTGCCAAACTGCCCGTTGGAAAAACCCGATACGGGTTGATGTTACGCGAAGATGGCATTGCATATGACGATGGAACCGCCGCGCGTTTGGCGGAGGATCATTTTGTTGTAACCACCACCACGGCCAATGCGGTTTTGGTGTACCGCAACATGGAATTCGCGCGTCAGTGCCTCTGGCCAGATCTTGATGTGCAGCTGATTTCGACGACTGAGGCATGGGCGCAATATGCGGTTGCGGGGCCTAATTCACGGAAGCTTTTGCAAAAGCTTGTTGATCCAGAATTTGACCTGTCAAATGAGGCGTTTCCATTCATGGCTTGTGGGGAAATCACGGTTTGCGGTGGTCTGCGGGCGCGTCTTTTCCGGATTTCGTTTTCAGGTGAGCTTGCGTATGAAATTGCCGTGCCAACGCGGTATGGCGATGCCCTAATCCGTGAATTGATGGCTGAAGGTGAAGAATTCGATGTCGTCCCCTACGGAACCGAAGCTTTGGGCGTCATGCGTATTGAAAAAGGGCATGCCGCGGGCAACGAATTGAACGGCACGACGACGGCGCTGAACCTAGGGTTGGGTCGCATGGTCAGTAAGAAAAAAGATTGTATCGGCAATACGCTTAGCGAACGTGAGGGATTGAACACGGATGATGCATTTCGCCTTGTTGGCCTGCGCCCTGTGGATGCTATCAACGCGATCCCCGCAGGCGCACATCTCATGCAGGTTTCAGGGGATGTAAGTGCAAAAACCGATCAGGGCTATGTCACGTCTGCGGCCTATTCCCCTGTGTTAGGCTCTTCTATTGGTCTTGGTTTCTTGAAAGACGGGGCGAATCGAATGGGGGAAATCCTTCGTGTGGTTAATCCATTAGAAGGCACCGAAACACGGGCCGAAGTTGTCAGTGCGCATTTTGTTGATCCAGAGGGGGAACGTCTCCGTGCATAAATTAAAAGCAATCACACCGCTTGGTGGATGTGAGCCACATGTTGATACATTTGATGGGGTGACAATTTCTGAAAACCCGTCTCGGGCGTTGGTGGCGTTGACGCTTCGCTCTGTTGATGGCACGGCGTATGAGGCGGCGTTTAAGGGAGCTTTTGGGTTTCAACTCCCTGATGTTTCTCGTGCGGTTTTGACGGATGATTTGGGTGCGTTCTGGATTGGTCCAAACAGCTGGATGATTGATGCGGATTATGACGCGCATGCGAACTTTGCGCAGGATCTGAAGGATGCCGTATCTGATGCAGCTTCCGTTGTTGAACAAACGGATGGATGGTGTCGTTTTGATGTGGATGGCGCGTCTGTTGTTTCGCTTTTTGAGCGCCTCTGTGCCGCAGATGTGGCACGCATGGATGTTGGGCATGTGACGCGCACTACAATCCATCATTTGAGCTGTTTTTTGTGGTGCATTGATACAAATACATTTGCAGTCATTGGGCCGCGCTCTTCGGCGCGCTCTTTGCACCATGCGCTAACAGCTGCGGCAAAATCCGTGTGTTAGAGCCTAAATGGACGGGAGGCAGGTCCCGTCTGTAACGCGAAAACTGTTGCGGTTTCGGCGATCTTCTTGTGGGGTCACGCCGTAAACTTCTTTGTAGTGGCGCAGCATGGGCGAGGTGGATGTATATCCGACGCTATAGGCAATTTCTGTGATGCTATCGCTTGAATAGAGCACAAGTTGACGCGCTTGTTTCAGGCGCATAAGGCGGTAATATTTTAGCGGGCTTTCCCCGGTTGCACGCCGAAAACTGCGTTCGAGGCTGCGGGTCGACATATTGACGGCTTGTGCGACATCTTTGATTTGAACGGGATCCTCGATGTGCTCTGCAAACATTTGAATGGCTTTGCTAATTTGCTTGGGCATGGCGTCGGTTGTGGTTGCAGTGGTGAAGGACGGCGTTTTTTGTGACACATCACCCGTGCGCACAAACGGGTGTTGGAACCAGCACGCAACCTCGGTCATGATTTCCGGCCCCAGCTCTTTTTCAATAAGGCCAAGCATGAGGTCAAAAACCGCGGCGGCCCCTGATGCGGTTAGACGCTGTTGCCCCTCACAGATCACGGTTTGGACCGCGTCTATATCAGGAAATTCCGCATGAAAGGCGGCGTCGTAGCACCAATGTACGGACATTGAATGTCCTTTCATAAGCCCCGTGCGCGCAAGTGGAAAAACCCCGCCGCTAAAAGCACCAATCGTTCGCCCTGCCCGCAGGTGGCGCTGTAAAATGGCTTGAATTTTTGTCGGCGCGGCGAAGGTGCCTTGTGGGCTGGATGTTAGGAAGAGGTGATCGAGGGTCTCAATGATTTCAAGCGTGCTGTCGGGGGCAAAAACCACCCCAGAGGAGGACGTCACTGGGGATAAATCTTCGCCGATGACGTGCCAGCGAAAAGCCTCACGGCCAGCGATTTCATTGGCTGCGCGCAAAGGCTCAATCGCGGATGTGAGGCAGGCCATCGGAAAGTCGGAAAAGATTAGAAATCCAAGTGTTATTGGGGCGGACATGTCGGGGCCTCTTTTTCCAGTTCGGTGACTGTGGCAAAAATCTGTTTTTCCAGCTCCCGTGCGGCAGGGGACGCCGGGGTATCTGCTTTGCGTAGCATGTGAATTTGCCGCCGTGGGAGCGAATCAGGAAATGGGTTGAATGTAAAACCGCGGGTGTCGGAGGTCATTAATGTCATTTCTGGCAGGATGGTAATCCCGATCCCCGCGCGCACCATCGCAAGCAATGAAGTGATGTTATGCATGGAAAGTTGGGCGCTTGCGTGGATATCTTGGAATTCCGGCGCGGTGATTAGGCGCGACAAATCATTGGCGATAAAACGGTAGTTTTTCATATCTGCCCATGTCAAATCTGGGCCGATTTTGGCCAAAGGATGGTCCACAGGGCAGATCAAACCAAAGCGATCAGAGGTGAGGTTTTCACAATGCAATGTTCCACCACTAAGACCCGCTGAGGCGATGCCAATATCAATACGGCCACGGGACAATTCGTGCAAAATCGCGGTTGAATCCATATCACGGAGGTCGACTTGAACGCCAGGGAACCTATTGATAAATTTGGTAATTGCCTGTGGCATGATGGCGGACGCTATGGATGGAACAGCGGCCACACGCACGCGCCCGTGGCGGGCATTGGCGAAGCTTTCAATGGCATAGATTGTGGCGTCAAATTGATGGAGTTCGCGTTCGGCCTGTTCGAAAACGAAAGTGCCGAGCGCAGACAGTCGGTTTTTTCGATCGGTCATGAAAAGCGGTTCACCGAGATGATCTTCGAGCTGCTTGAGCATCATTGAAACCGCAGAGGGCGTCCGACCCAGTTGCTGTGCGGCATCTGAAAGCTTGCCGCTGCGCGCCACGGCGGCAAAGCATCTTAGCATTTCAATTTTTATGGCCATGTTTCAACTTTTCTGAAATTAAGTTCATTTGTTTGAATTTGACTGAAATGGCCAATAGTGTCCATAATGAATATGCAATTGCATTTAGACCTAAGCGGAGATCCCAGAATGACTGAGACCAAACTCAACCTTATCGCAGGCAGCTGGACAGCTGGCGAAGCCGAGATCGAAAATCGTAACCCATCTGATTTAAGCGATCTCATTGGCATGTTTGCACAGGCCTCAGCGGATCAGCTTGAGGCGACGCTTGATCAAGCGCGTGTTGCACAGGCAGAGTGGGAAGCCTACGGGATCGAACGCAAATACAATGTTTTGATGTCTATCGGTAATGAAATGATGGCGCGCGCAGAAGAGCTCGGGACGTTGTTGGCACGCGAAGAAGGAAAACCCATCGCCGAAGGGAA
>JBMYYE010000058.1:0-15178 GCA_049609065.1 Halocynthiibacter sp. | reverse complement strand
CAAGCGGCAAAAGCGTCGACACACGGATATAAAGCGGAATGCCGATTACCGCCGCCACAGGGATTGCCGCAGGGTTATCAGGGCCGGCATAGGTCGCAAACATATCATGCGGCACGAACCCGTGCACAACCGCACCAATCAACATGGCAATAAGCATATAAGGAAACATCGATTTAAAGAGGCTCCAGCATTCGTCCCATGCTGCTGACCACGAAATCGTGGCCCGTTGGGACGGCGCCGTCCCACATGTGCCCCCATCCGAGCCACATGAGGACTGCTCTTTGGTTTGAAGCATATCTTGGCGAAGGAACCGATCAAAACGAAACCGCCCAAGCAAAACACCCGCCGAAATTGAAAACACCAAGGCCAAACCAGCATAAAGCACCGTGGCCTGCCACCCGAGGATTGGCACAAAAACCGCAATCACAATGGGGTTTAGAAGTGGCGAGGTGAACAAAAATGTCATCACAGGTCCAAAGCCGGCCCGCGCCTTTAAAAGACCTATCAACATTGGGATGGTCGAGCAGCTGCAAAATGGCGTGATCGCACCAAGAGCCGCAGCCGTGATATATCCGCGGCCTTGTTTTGCCCCCAACACATGTTGGATACGTTCAGGCGGGAGTTTTTGATTGAGCACCGCTACAAAAAAACTAATACCCAAGAAAAGCGCGATAAGTTCGGACGACAAAAGCACAAACATTTTTGCCGTTTCGATGAGTTGTGATTGAAATGTGCTGGTCATGGGGGCCTCGTTATGTCCTACATTTCCATATTTCCAATATTATCGAATAGTCAAGGAAATAAATTTAGGCCCCAGTCTCTAGCGTGCAGCATTCCGATCCCAAAAACGCCGCCACTTCGGCCACGGCATCCAGACAGGCAAAACAATAAAGAACCCGCCCTTCACGCGTTTGGCGCACCAACCCCGCAGCGATCAGACGATGCAAATGATGTGAAAGAGTCGCGGCTTTCAGATCCAAGCGGCTTTGGATATCGCCAACTGGCAACCCGCCATCGCCAGCACGCACAAGCAACCGAAACACCGACATGCGCGTGTCATGCCCCAATTCACCCAGTCGTTTTACTGCCAAAGATTGTTCCATACTCCACCCATACGCATTGGTATCAAAAATTTCAATTCCTTCAAAGCGGTCCTGGTCTGCGCTCTTCCGACAATAGCACATTGGCCTCCACATCCCCAGCACCTGGTAAAGTCATAATCCGCCGCCTGAGCACCCGTTCAAAATCCGAAATATCGCGGGCGACAACGCGGAGGCGATAATCATAAAGCCCGAGCACGTGTTCCACTGATTGCACCTCTGGAATGGCAGAGACCGCGCGTTCGAAATCTTCCAAGCTGACCCGCCCTTTGGTCGCGAGCTTGACCCCCAAAAACACCGTCACCCCAAAGCCCAAGGCATCGCGGTTCAGTTTTAGCCGCGTGCCAAGGAGCACCCCATCCGATTGCAGCCGCCGCATTCGCCGCCAAGTCGCAGGCTGGCTTAACCCGAGTTTTTTCCCAAGCGCGCCTGCCGATTGATCAGCGTTTTGCGAAAGCTCCGCCAACAGCTGACGATCAATGTCATCCAAATCGGTCATAGGGGCAGCGCCTCATCGCGTTTAATGGTGGAAATATGCATGAGTGCTTCGATTTCATTGATATGGGGCAGCGGTAGGATCTGATGGCGATAAATGTCTTGGTAATGGGCCATATCGCGGGCGATGATATTGAGCCGCACATCCACCCGCCCCAAGAAGGTCTGAATTTCAAGCACTTCAGGTACGGCGCGCGCGGCTGTGATGAATTCATCAAACGCCCGCGGGTTGGTTTTATCAAGCGTGATCCGAAGCGACACTTCCACCGAAAACCCCAACGCGTCCCAGGCGATGATGGCCTCTTGGCCTTGGATCACCCCCGTTGTCGTGAGCTTTTCAATACGCCGCCAACATGTCCCCACGGTTAATCCTGCCCGCGCCGCCAATTCCGCCGTGGTTGCGGATGGGTCCCCTTGCATATGCCGAAGAATTTTACGGTCTGCGTCGTCAACTTGCATAATTTTTCCGATTATCATCATAATTGCGCATATAAATTTATCATATGTGAAAAATTATTCAACAACTCACTTTCAAATCCAGCACAACGCCGTATATGGTTCCTTCAACAAAGACCAACCGCAAAAGGAAAAGACTATGCGCGTTTATTATGATCGTGATTGCGATGTGAACCTCATCAAAGAAGCAAATGTTGCCATTCTAGGCTACGGGTCCCAAGGTCACGCGCATGCGTTGAACTTGCGTGATTCTGGCGCAAAAAACGTTGTTGTTGCCCTTCGTGAAGGGTCTGCATCTGCGAAAAAAGCCGAAGCAGAAGGCCTCAAAGTGATGGGCATCGCAGAAGCAGCTGCTTGGTGTGACGTGATCATGTTCACCATGCCAGATGAGCTTCAGGCGGAAACATATAAAAAATACGTGCATGACAACATCAAACCTGGTGCGGCGATTGCATTTGCACACGGGCTTAACGTTCACTTCGGCCTTATCGAGCCGAAAGAAGGCGTTGACGTGATCATGATGGCGCCAAAAGGCCCAGGCCACACAGTGCGCGGCGAATACACCAAAGGCGGCGGCGTGCCGTGTCTTGTTGCGATCGACAATGACGCAACGGGCAAAGCGTTGGAAATCGGTCTTTCTTATTGTTCTGCAATCGGTGGCGGTCGTTCTGGCATCATCGAAACCAACTTCCGTGAAGAGTGCGAAACAGACCTCTTTGGCGAGCAAGCGGTTCTTTGTGGTGGTATCGTTGAATTGATCCGTTGCGGTTTTGAAACCCTTGTTGAAGCAGGCTACGCCCCTGAAATGGCTTACTTTGAGTGTCTCCACGAGACAAAACTCATCGTGGACTTGATCTATGAAGGCGGCATCGCAAACATGGATTACTCCATCTCCAACACAGCGGAATACGGTCAGTACGTCACTGGTCCACGTATCCTTCCTTACGAAGCAACGAAGAAAGCCATGAAAGAAAGCCTACAAGACATCCAGTCTGGCAAATTCGTTCGTGACTTTATGCTCGAAAATGCTGTTGGTCAGCCAACAATCAAAGCGTCCCGTCGTGCAAATGACGAGCACGAAATCGAAGTTGTTGGTAAAAAACTTCGCGACATGATGCCTTGGATTTCCGCAGGCAAAATGGTCGACAAAGAAAAAAACTAAGACCGCTTCAAATATGATTGAAAAGGCGGTGCAATGCATCGCCTTTTTTTATGCCCCATCCAAGGATCCTCCATGCAACAGGACATCACATTTCGCCATTGGCTCATGATCCTTCTTTTGGGGCTCACTTGGGGCGCGACATTTATGGTTATTAAAATCGCGCTCACCGGGCTCAGCCCCTTTTGGCTTGCGGCAGGGCGCATTGGCTTTGCCTCCCTATTGATGACGCTTATTTGGGGGATCTCCGGGTGGCGGTTTTGGAAAACGGACGCACGCGATTGGCGCTCACTTTTGCTCATTGGCGCTTTAAGCTCCGCCGTGCCCTTCATGTTTTTAAGCTGGGGACAGCAATATGTCGCCTCTGGTTTTGCTGGCGTGTCCATGGCTGCTGTTGCGCTTATGGTATTGCCGCTTGCGCATTTTTTCGTGCCGGGTGAACGGCTTACTTGGGTGAAAAGCATTGGGCTTCTCATTGGGTTTGCCGGTGTTCTCACGCTCCTTGGGCCGCAGGTTTTTGAAAGCTCGGGGCAATCTTTGGAAACACTTGGGCGATTGGCCTGTTTTGCCACCACTTTTTGCTATGCGTTGAGCTCCGTTTTGATGCGGCGTTTGCCACCTGTGGATTCCATCGGGCTTGCTACCGTTTTATTGCTAATTGGGTCGGTGATTGTAATCCCTGCTGCCTTCATTGCCGAAGGCGCGCCCGTTTTTCCAAGCACCACAACATCCCTCATTGCGGTGATTGTGCTGGGGCTTTTGCCGACGGCGGCTGCGAATATGCTTCGGGTGATGGTCATCCGCGAAGCAGGCCCAAGCTTCATGAGCCTCACCAATTACCAAGTGCCCATTTGGTCCGTGGTCCTAGGCACTCTCATTTTGGGAGAAGCCCTCCCGAGCACATTATATATTGCGCTCGGAATGATTTTGCTGGGGGTATTCCTCATCCAGTGGAAAACTATTATCCCACTGTTTAAAAAGACATAAACTTACTTTCGGCGCCCTGCGCCACTCGGTTTTCCGCCCCCTGGCTTACGGCGACGTCCACCACCGCCAGCGGGCTTACCGCCAGACGGTTTGCCACCCGATCTTGGTTTGCCACCTTGTGGGCGTCCACCGCCACCGCCCCGACGACGACCGCCGCCTTGCTTTGGCTTTTCTGTTTGCTCTTCAGGGGCCCAGGCGCGGCCGCTGGCAACAGGGATTTCCATCTTCATGACTTTTTGAATGTCTTTCAGCTCGCCCATTTCTTGGGACCCACAAAACGCGATCGCCTTGCCCGAAGCCCCCGCACGCGCGGTTCGGCCAATACGGTGCACATAGTTATCCGGCACATTTGGCAATTCATAGTTATAGACGTATTTCACCTCAGGAATATCAATTCCGCGCGCCGCCACATCGGTTGCAATCAACACTTTGATCGACCCATCTTTGAACCCCGCAAGGGCGCGGTCCCGTTGGCCTTGGCTTTTATTGCCGTGAATGGATCCCGCCGCAAAACCCGCATTTTCGAGCTGACGTTTCATTTTCTCTGCGCCATGTTTTGTGCGCGAGAAAACGAGTGTGCGATCCTCTTTGTGGCCCTCAAGCAATTCCATCAACAGGCCCATTTTTGAGGCTTGGGATACGAAGTGAAGTTCTTGTGTGATCTTATCCGCCACTTTACCGGGCGGGGATACTTGTACGCGCTCTGGATTGGTCAAATAGCTTTTGGAAATTTCCGCCATCAATTTTGGCATCGTTGCCGAAAACAGCATGGTTTGACGTTTTTCTGGCAAAAGCTCCGCGATCTTACGCAAATCATGGATAAACCCCATATCAAGCATCTGATCCGCTTCATCGAGCACCAAGAAGGACGCTTCGTCCAAGAAAAGCGCACCTTGTTTGATGAGATCAAGCAAACGGCCCGGCGTTGCGATCATCAAATCGGCACCCCCACGGTTCAAACGATTGATCTGTGCGTTCACCGACACACCACCCACGACGACCTGAAGCTTCAGCGGGAGATTGTCAGAAAGCGGTTTCAGGCTATCGTGGATTTGTTTCACCAATTCACGCGTCGGGGCGAGCACCAAGCCATGAATATGTTTTGGACGCGGCTTCACCCGATCGACGGATAAACGGTGCAAAAGCGGCAAACCAAAGGCGGCGGTTTTACCCGTGCCGGTCTGCGCGAGGCCCATAACATCGCGCCCAGCCATTGCAAATGGAATAGCCTGTGTTTGGATTGGAGTCGGCTTATCAAAGCCTAACTCTTGTAATTTCAAGAGGATACGTGGATCAAGCCCAAGGTCTTGGAATGACATTTTTGGTCCTTTCAAGGGACAAATTCGGGGGCACATCAACGCAGCTGCGAGCGAACCCAGCATGCGCACAAGGGTTGCGCGCACAAACAAGCCCCGTCCTTATCGTCATTGCGCAGACATCACAACCCAAACCCGCATAGGCGGGCTGGGATGGTGCATTTTTGGTCAAACTCTATGGTTAGACTGCTTTTTTCACTTCTCCAACGATGCCATCAACAACGGACCGCAAGAGCACTTCATCTGTGCTCTCGGCCATGACGCGGATCAACGGTTCGGTGCCTGATTTGCGGATCAATAGCCGCCCAGTCCCTTCGAGGCGCTCTTTGCTGCTTTTGATCACAGCTTTCACCGCATCCGCGTCCAAAGGCGCTGCATCCGCCCCATAGCGCACATTTTCCAAAATCTGCGGCACTGGGTCAAAACAATTGGCCAATTCGCTTGCCTTTTTCCCCGTCGACACCATCGCCGCCAAGAATTGCAGCCCAGCAATGAGCCCATCCCCCGTGGTGCCATAATCGGTCATCACAATGTGACCCGATTGTTCCCCACCAAGGTTAAAGCCACCTTTGCGCATCGCCTCAACCACGTAGCGATCACCAACGCCGGTGCGAACAAGGTCAATGCCTTGGCTTTTGAGGCGGTTTTCAAGCCCCAAATTCGACATCACCGTCGCGACAAGCGTTTTGCCATTCAACCGGTTCTCAGACGCCCATTGCTCAGCCATCAAGCACATGATCTGATCGCCATCCGCAACTTGGCCTTTTTCATCAATAATAATGACGCGGTCTGCATCCCCATCGAGGCAAATACCAATATCCGCCCCATGGGCCAAAATGGTTTCAGCGGCCGTTTGCGGATAGGTTGAACCGCATTTATCGTTAATATTGAAGCCGTTAGGAGATACACCAACGGGAATAACCTCAGCCCCCAATTCCCAGAGCACCTCAGGCGCGGCCTTATAAGCAGCGCCATTCGCGCAATCGATCACAACCTTCAAGCCATCCAAACGGCGGCCAGCAGGAAAGGTCATTTTTGCATATTCTTCGTAGCGACCGCGCCCGTCATCAATACGTTTTGCGCGCCCGATATTTTCTGGCTGGCTCGGTTCAATATCACATTCAAGGAGCCGCTCGATTTCGATTTCCGCCTCATCAGAAAGCTTAAACCCGTCAGGGCCAAAGAATTTGATGCCATTATCCGTATGGGGGTTGTGGGACGCCGAAATCATAATTCCCACATCGGCACGCATGGATCGGGTCAAAAACCCAATTGCCGGCGTTGGCACGGGGCCCAACAACAAAACATTCATCCCTGTGGATGTCAGGCCTGCGGTCAGTGCATTTTCAAGCATATAGCCTGAAAGCCGCGTGTCCTTGCCGATCACAACACGGTGCCGATGCGACCCATCGCGACGAAAAAAACGCCCTGCTGCCGCCCCTAATTTGAGCGCCATCTCAGCCGTCATTGGAAATGTGTTTGCCTGTCCGCGCACTCCGTCAGTGCCAAAAAACTTACGTGCCATCAAATGCCCCTTCAATGCTCATCGCATTATATATATCAACTGCCTGTTTGGTTTCATAAGTATCATGAACGCGCAGCATCTGAACACCCTGTTTTACACCTTCAATGGCGACAGCAACCGAGCCTGATACGCGGTCTTTTGCTGATGGGGCTCCAGAGATGTCATCAATGAAACGTTTGCGTGAGGCGCCAAGGAGCACAACACAGCCCAGCCCATGAAATAGGCTCATCCCGCGCAAAAGTGATAGATTATGCGCCACGGTTTTGCCAAAGCCAATTCCAGGATCCACCATGATCCGCGCCTTAGGGATCCCCATGGAGACCGCGTGATCAACCCGCGCGGCGAGCGCATCATACACATCCAGCAAAACATCCCCATAGCTTGGGTCATCTTGCATATTTTTGGGCACACCTTGGGCATGCATGAGGCATACGGGGGCTTTAAGGCGGGCCGCTGTTTCGGCCATTTCCGCGTCAAATTCAAAGGCGGACACGTCATTGATAAAGGCCGCGCCCACTTTGACGGCGGCCTCCGCCACGCAGGCTTTTCGTGTATCAATGGAAATGGGGGCGATGTTTTTGGCGGCCAATGCAGAAATCACAGGGCTTGTGCGTTGGATTTCTATCGCGGCCTCCACAAAATCGGCCCCAGGGCGGGTGGATTCCCCGCCGATATCAATCATATCCGCCCCAGCCGCGGCCATGGCTTGGGCTTGGGTTTGAGCGTGTTCAGGCACATAAAAATCCCCCCCATCCGAAAAGCTATCAGGGGTGACATTCAAAATCCCCATAAGGCGGGTGCGCTCAAATGTCAGACCGCAGATTGGGGCGCGTGGGGCGGTGAGGCGATCAAGCGCCTCTTGCGGGATATCCGCAGCCTTCACGATTTCACGCCCACCGCCACGGGCCATTTTTTCCACATGGGTGAAATTCACCCAGCCCCCCGCAAGGCGAAATGCCGTGTCAGGGGCATCAAAATCCGATAGGCAAATTGGGCGGTAATAGGTCATGACGTGCCCTTTTTTAAAACGGCTGCAGCACCAAATTCGGCCTTGAGCATCTCTGCCAGAGCAACGCCAGATACCTCGCTGCGCGAAAGATCAAGAAATCCATCCGTATCGATGGCAAGCTTGCTTGGCGCCCAAATAACGGGCGCGGTTTGCCCCAAAGCCCAGATCAGTTCCGTACGGGTGCTGACAACTTGGGCGTCGGGCAAAACCGATTTCAGCCGCCATGCCGCCTGATCCAATGTCAAAAGCGCCACCTGCGCCCGCGCAAGAGGATCGTTTACAGCCCCTTCAACCGCAACATTTTGATCAACCGCAATCAAAGCGCGGGCTGTTGCCGCGTTTTTTAACGCCGGCAGGTCCGCCTTGGAAAAGCACCATATTTCACGACCAGACAAAATATCCCGATCAGAGGTTTCAACCCGCGTCCCACCTTTTTCGCGCACCATTTCGACCCCGAGATCCCCGTCGCCACGATCCAGTTTTTCAATACGAAGGATCACCTTTTGCGCCTGATCTTCGCGCAAAATACGATCTGCGATCCGCTCAGCCAATGTTTCAAGCAGATTGAGCCGCTCTGCCTTAAGCTCAAACTGCACGGCATTTTTCAAAGTATCATAGGATAAGATGTCATCCACATCATCCGATGCCGCCCCATCATGAGGCGCAACAGCAACGGCGATGTTAAATTTCAAACGCTGTTCAATGCCGCGTTCCACCTGAAACGCGCCAATTTCCACGGATGTGATATAATCTGACAGTAAAATACGGTCTCGTGGATCGCCTTCAGTTTCTAGGCGGTCCTCCAGTTGTAAAATCGCAGGTCTCGCCTTTGAACTCATCTCGGTCATCTCCATCCGTCGCTTCGGATAGATTTACGTCAAATCGTTATCAGTTACTAGAGACACGCACAGTTGGGCGGTAAAAATGATGCACACCAATGGTTGTCGTCCGGTGGAACTTTCGGGCCCAGCGAGGAGAGACGGCTTTGGTGTGATAATAGGTCGCCCCGCCTGTGAGGCCACGCTCCGCGCCTGTGATCATAACATGTGCTATTTTAGCAACGCGGTCATAGGCTGCGCGCTCATGTACCACCTCAGCATTCCCATCACAGGTATAGGTAAACTGGCATTGATACTTCTTTCCTGTGCCCTGACGAATCACGCCACACACGGAATTGGGGAAACGCGTACTATCGACACGGTTTAAGATCACTTCAGCAACTGCAAACTGCCCTTTTACACTTTCACCGCGGGCCTCAAAGTAAAGGGCTTCGGCCAAGCATTCTTGGGATTCACTTTGTTTTGGAGCGGGAATTTTTGCAACCCATTCGCGTGTATAAGACACGGCTACAGGTTTCGGTGCCTCATCTGCCTTGTTTCTTTTCCCAAGCATATACAGGATCTTAGCAAATCCACGACGTTCACCATTTTCCGCGGTGCCGTCCAAGGATGCCATCTGAAAGCTTGGGGTTTGCAAAGGAGCACCATCAGGGCGAATAATTTCCCCAGCCGCCCCAGTCGAAGACGCGACAGCCACAGCTGTTCCACCCAAAAATACGGGCGTGGCGATCAAAACCGCCGATATAAAAGCACTAAATTTCATCTCAATTGCTCCAAAAAACAGCACCGAAGGCCCTTAAAAATAGGGCCTAAGTGTGCGTTCTTTACCTAAAACAGAGAGAGTCGTCCAGATGGCTGGACTTTTTTCAAAGGAAGGGATTAACCAACAAAGGCTAAATATGCAGCCTCATCCATAAATTCCGCCAAATCATCCATGGAAGATGGGCGCATTTTAAAAAGCCACCCTGCCCCTTGTGGATCCCCATTGACGATGCTTGGTTCGCCTTCCAACTGGCTGTTCACCTCAACAACTTCGCCATCGATCGGTGCGAGAACCTCTGATGCGGCTTTCACCGATTCAATGACCACGACCTCATCATCTGAGGACACATCATCCCCCGCTTCTGGCAGTTCAACAAACACAATATCGCCGAGTTGTTCCGCCGCATGCGCCGTAATCCCCACAACAACAAGATCCCCATCTGGCAAAAGCCATTCATGTTCTTCTGTAAATTTCATAGTCGTCCTCATCTAATACTGGTTTCTCGATTAGAGATTGCCTTCAGTCTTGTCTATGTCAATAGTTTGCCTATGCGTTCCTATGCGAACAGCCTTAAAAGGATCTCAACGATGGGCCCTCATTTTTTTGGCTATGGCTCTTTGGTGAATAGTGCCACCCATAGCTATCACAATCCCCGACCTGCGTATTTGCGGGGCTGGCGGCGGACGTGGCGGCACACGCATCACAGGAAGGTTTCTTTCTTAACGGCTGTGCCCTGCCCCCAAAGCGAAATTTGGGGCGTTGTCGCGGAGGTGCCCAACAAGGATTGGGCCGCGCTGGATGCACGTGAATATGCCTATGACCGCCATAACATCACCGATCATATTTTCAACACCGACGCACGCCCCACCGACACGGCCATTTATGCCATTGAAACAGGGGGGCATCACGCCCCAACGGACGCGCATCCCATACTTTTGAGCTATATAGATGTTGTTTTACGTGGCTATTTTGACCTGTTTGGCGACGACGGAATTGCACATTTCATCGCCACAACCGATGGCTGGGATGCGCCCATCTTAAATGACCGTGCCCGGCCTCTTTATCCGCGCGCGCAGGCTTTAACAAAATCTGAGACGGCGCAAACGGACCACGCGCTCATGACCTTATCGGTGGAAGTTGAAAAGCTGCAAAAGGCGGATTTGGCGTTTGAAATCTGAGCGCGCAACTGCGGGTTCTTGTCCCGCGTTCGAAATCACGCGCAGCACAATAAGCACTGCCAAAGCCCCAAAGAAAACACCCCCGATCGCCTGACCAATCATCACCCCTTTGGCCCCCCAATACTGGCCACCGATAATAACGAACGGGATCGTGCCAATACTATGGCGCCCCCAGTTAATCCATGTGGAGTAAAAGGGCCGCCCCAAATTGTTAAAAGCGGCATTACCAATAAAAATCAAACCATTAAAGAAGAACAACAATGCCAAAGGCCCACAAAACAGATAGAGCAATTCACGCGTAATTCCCGTCGCGATAAAAAGATCCGCAAGATAAGGACGCGCCACAAATAAAATCCCCGTCATCAACACAATCACAACCGCCACAAATAAAATAGCCGCCTGAAATGCCCCTTTGACGCGGTCAAATTTCCCCGCACCGAGGTTTTGTCCGATGATCGGCCCCACCGCCCCCGAAAGCGCGAATAAAACGCCAAAAGCCACAGGAATAAGACGGCCAATGATCGCCATGCCTGCCACCGCTTCTTCGCCATACTCCGCCATCGAACGGGTCACGAAAGCCTGCCCGAAGGGCGTGGCAAATTGCGTCAAAATCGCGGGCACTGCTATTTTAAAAAGCACCGGAAAATCCGCGCGCAGTTCGCTGGCGCTTGGACGCACAAACCCGCCGTAGTTTCGAATGATCGGCCGCAACGATAAAAATGCGATTGTGATGCGCGCGGCGACGCTCGCAAGGGCAGCGCCTGTCAAATCAAGACCAAGTCCAAAAATCAAAATAGGATCCAGGATGGCATTCACAGCGCCACCGCCCAATGTCGCATACATGGCAAATTTTGCGTCCCCATTGGCCCGCAAAATGGCACCCCCGACCATCGCCACCACAAGGATCGGCAAGGAGGGCAAAATGATCGCCAAATAGCCGCTCGCCAGTGCGAGCGTCTCACCTTCGGCCCCCAATGACGCAGCCAAACCCGCACGATTTAACCACAGCACAAGTGCCAAAATCGACGACATAACCACAGCATAGAAAAGCGCCGTCGTCGCCCGTCTTTGCCCCGTTTCACGGTCGTTTTCGCCAATCGCACGTGACACCACGGCCCCTGCGGCAATCGACATGCCGATGCCCAGAGAGGACGTGAAAAACAAAACGCCCCCCGCATAGCCCACCGCCGCAGCAAGTTCCGCTTTGCCAAGCATCGAGATAAAAATAAGATCAACCAAATCGACAAGGAAAATCGCCATGAGGCCCAATGATGCCGTAAGCGACATCACCGTCACATGGCGAAGCAAATTTCCTTGGGTGAATTTTGCATTTTGCGTGGATGATGTGGCCATGACTGTCCCCTTTTGGGCAGCATCACGGATTTAGGTGGGAAACACCACCCTCAATCCCCCAACACGGGCTGTGCAATTTTCAACAGACCAGTGATGGTTTGCTATTTCGAACGAATATGCCCCAAAAGCGGCAAAAGCGCCGACATATCTGGCCCGTGACTTTGCCCAGTGAGCGCCTTACGCAAGGGCATAAATAGCCCTTTGCCTTTGCGACCTGTGGCCTCTTTCACAGCCGTGGTCCACGCTTTCCATGTGGTGCCATCAAAAGGCCCCTCCGGCAAAAGCGCCAAAGCAGCGGGGATGAAATCAGCATCCTCTGCATCAATCACAGGATCGACGCCATTTGCGCAAATATCCCACCACATCTCCAAATCGGATAGAACCGTGATATTGGGGCTAATCGCCGCCCAAAACGCATCATGTTTATCGGCTGGCACGCCGAGATCGGTGAGCTTTGATGTGACATCCGCAACCGTGCGGTTTTGGTTCACTTTCGCTGTCAGCGGCCAGAGGTCTTCTACGTCAAATTTCGTTGGCGCGGATCCGAACTGATCCAAATCGAACCCATCGATCAAGTCCGCCATGGACATACGCGTTTCGACAGGTTGGTTTGAACCAAGGCGCGCCATCAAAGACAGCAGCGCCATCGGTTCAACGCCGCTTTCGCGCAAATCGCGAAGCGCCAATGTGCCGAGACGCTTTGAAAGCGCCTCGCCTTGTGGCCCTGTGAGCAAGGAGTGATGCGCAAAACTTGGTACCGTGCCGCCCAAGGCTTCGATGATTTGAATTTGTGTTGCGGTGTTGGTCACGTGATCTGATCCGCGCACCACATGGGTGATGCCAAAGTCCACATCATCACACACAGAAGCCAATGTATAAAGGAATTGGCCATCCCCGCGGATCAACACAGGATCCGATACGGATGCCGCATCAATGGACAAATCGCCCAAAATGCCATCGGTCCATTCAATCCGCGTTTGGTTGAGCTTAAAGCGCCAATGACCGTTGCGGTCCGCACGAAGGGCCGTTTTTTCATCCTCAGACAGCGCAAGGGCCGAACGATCATAAACCGGTGGCTTGCCCATGTTGAGCTGTTTTTTACGTTTGAGATCAAGTTCCGTCGGCGTTTCAAAACACTCATAAAAACGATCAATATCCCGGAGCTGTTGTGCCGCCGCCTCATAGCGTTCAATCCGTGTCGATTGCTTTTCAACGCGGTCCCATGTCAGCCCGAGCCATTCGAGATCCTCTTTGATCGCATCTGCGTAGGCCTTTGTTGAGCGTTCTGGATCCGTATCATCGAGACGCAAAATGAACTGCCCGCCTGTCTTGCGTGCAATGAGATAGTTCATCAATGCCGTGCGCAAGTTTCCAACGTGAATATAGCCAGTCGGCGAAGGGGCAAAACGGGTAACAGTCATAGGGGTCTCCTTTAAAACGGCTCTTCCCATAAACGACGGGTGATGTCTAGCGTTAGACAGCTAACGATGTCACAAAGTAAGCAATGCAGACGAAATCGACCCCATCCAATTGAGATGGGGTAAATCGCTCTCTATTTACACGGCTTCAAGGTTGAAAAAATTTCCTGTGCGGTCTCTCGACCTTCGTGAATAAAGTCTTCTTTTGTGCCCGGTGCCCCCATAAAGAACACGAACTCAATCATTGCCAATGTTGTTTCTGCCTCACAGTTGTGAACTTCGTGCAGGTGGCGCACAATCATTTCAGCACCTTTATCCCCTTGGTAATTGACACATTCGATATCAATTGAATTCGCGGTTTCATTCGTGAATTCTTTTGCACAAGACCCCATGTGAGACGTAAAATCTGGTTCGCTTCTTGCGTCCTTTAACTTTGGACCATTCGCAGGAATACCAATGAGCACAAACCCTGCGTACCGCGTGTCTGTTTCGGATTCTCCACTCGGCAAGCCAGCCCGCCCCTTCACGGCGACAAACCCTTCAGGCAATTCAACTTGATAGCCAATTTTAGGCTCCGTCACTATATCGCCATAAGCCACTGAGGCCGTGGCAAGCATAAAAATAGATGAAGCCACACAAATCGTTTTCTTAAACATTACATTTCCCTAAAAAATTCTCCGCCTCAACATAGCAAGTCAAAAAGGGTATTCAACTATATAAACAAGCCATCTGGTCTAATTGGAGTTCGCTAATTTAAAATTTTAACAATTCACCATAAAGCGCCAGTCATTAACGACCCGCACGCCACACCCAGTTGAAGGCCTACAGAGCATAGCCCAAAAAGCAATCCATGATGATTTGAAGTACCGTCAAACAAGAGTTGGGAGAGCGCACGTGAAGCCAATAATAGAGAGAGATCTAACTTTTGGTTTTGATAGATATTCTGGGAAATATTGGTGCGGTCGAGAAGCAACTAATGAGCTTTAAAAACAACATGTAAGAGAAATTATCGTAATTATATCGTACAAAATGATAACCACCCACCACCATTTTATTCACCTTTCAGGGTGTAGTTCAGAGCACATTTTCTACACTTGAGAGTTCCAAACGGCATATATCAGAACGATTATGCGCCAACACGAAAGAAAATTACGGTGATTTCGATCCAAACCAAACATTTAAAGGGAACCGAATACTGCCTCACATTCGCGAAACTACCATTTGTCTTGAAGCACTAAGCGGTGGATACAGCCCCTACGGAAGACGGGAGAAAGCAGAAACACAGTGGCAGTTAGATCAGTTTTCTGCTAGTTGCTCGGGCACGATGTACGTTTTAGGCTGGATATTTGGAAAATATTGACATATTCAACCCTAAAAAGGGCACTATCCAACCTTCGAGGATTGAAGATGATTATCTCATTTGAGATGGAGAACTATCGCTCCATATATGAACGCCAAGAAATCTCCTTTGTCGCATCCAGTCTGAAAGGATCCGAGAAAGGGTTGATTCAAACAAAGGCATTGAAGGATGAACGCATAGTTCCTGTCGCATTGGTTTACGGAGCAAACGCAGCAGGTAA
>JBMYYE010000057.1:0-15184 GCA_049609065.1 Halocynthiibacter sp. | reverse complement strand
TTCTTATGCTACGGGATCCGCGCGATGTTATGGTAAGCGCTTATTATTCCATTGCATTTAGCCATTCCCATCCTGCAAATCAAACGGAACATCGGGCCTTTCAGACGCGGCGGAATAGGGCGCGCCAGTTGGGCCTTACGGGGTATTTGTCAGTCGCGGCGCGAGAATATATTCCGAAATACGCAACATTTGCCGCCCAGCTTTTGCCGCATTCAAATGTGACATTTCTCACCTATGAAGACATGCATGGGGATTTTCATACGTGGTCAAGGCGCTTCTTATCTGGATTGGGCGTGGCCGAAGATCCTGATCTGTTGGCTGATATCGCGAACCTTTATCAAAAGGGCCAACCCAAAGCGGACAATCCGCGCGCGCATCGGCGCCAAGGCAGGCCGGGCGATTTCGAGCGTAAGCTGGATGCGCAAGGCCAAGATTTTTTAAATCAAACGACACAACAAATTCGCGACCAATTTGGCACATGGCAAAACTGAGGTGAAAAGGGCTATTTATCTTCTGACTTGTCCCAGACTTCTTTTCTGATCCATGCGATGCGCTCTTGGAAAAGGGGCAGCTTGAGAAGCTCATCAATGCGCGCTTTGTGTTTTGCACAACTCGCCTCATGCAATTGGCGCAGAGTTTTATCAGCCATATAAGACTTCAACTTGGCTTTAAATGCGGGCTCTTGGCGTTTAAAGTCATAGGATGTTTCTTCGTGATGATCGCGTTGACGCCAATACCGTTGTGACACCATTTTATCTTTCACCACAACATCGCCACGGAACATTTTAACAAGGTAAGAGTGCAAAGACCGCAAGGGGTAGTGGTGCATGACGATGTCATTGTAGCTGCCGCGCACATCGATCCCATTTTCCGTAGGATCCGCATGTAGGGATGTCAATGGCCGCAAAGACCCATCTAGCCAGCGCACGGGGTTTTCTTGGGTGAAATCAGGCCTATGATTGCGGGTTTGAATGAGGTTTTTGTTCAGATGCACGATGCTTTTTACACCGCGCCGTGATTTTAGCCCCCCTGGCCGAGTGCTTTGATGCCCTGGGAATTGTTCAACCATCAGGCCAGGCTCGTAGGCTTCAACGCGGTTGCTTCCGTGGTTCAATTCACTCATGGAAATCACATCAAATGGGCCAGACCGTTTGAAAAGTTCACGCATGTGACCATCGCCATGCTGCACATCGATAAATTCATCCACATCCATTGAGATGAAATAATCCGCCTCAGCATAATCGCGCATATGGTTGATATATCTGAGCATAATTGGCTGAAAGCGCGGGTCTTCGGTGGCTAAGGCGGGGTTTGGAAGGTGGCGTAGTTCGCCCATATCTTCGAGCTGGTTCAAAAGCTCAACCGTGCCATCACTGCAGTCATTTGTGAAAATGACAAAATTGTTGATGCCAATGGATTTGTGCCAGGCGAGCCATTCGAGGATGAAGGGGCCTTCATCCTTCATGCAGGTCATAATGACAATGCGCGGATCTTTGGGCGGCCAATTAATGGCATCAAGCTTACGCGATTTAAAGGCAGCCGGCAGCGGATAAGGTAAATGCAACAAAGGCTTAAGCCCAAGACCGCGGTTGGTTGCTTTGGCCTCTACGGCCTTTGTTGTGCTCGGTACAGGGGGCTCAGGTGGGGCTGTGGCCGCATCCGTCATTGGCGCATCGGTAGGGATGACGCCCGTGCGGATGAGTTTCCGTGCAAATTTGCGTTTTTCTTTAGCGATGATGTTTTGGCTTTCCGCATCATCCCCAAGTGTAATTTCGATGGTCTTCTTGTGAAGAACGGTTGGCGCAACTGGTTCGTTTTTTTGTTTTGGCTCTTCTTGTTTTGGTTCGGCTTTTTTTACGTTTTCTTTGGCGACGACATCAACGTTTTCTCGCAAAAATACGCGCACAGAAGACGGTTTTTTGATCGGCACAACCTTTAGGCCCTGATCATCGATCATTTTGATAATCGCGTCTTGGGTTTCGACGCCGTATACTTTTGGATGGAACTCCAAAATCATCGCCCGCACGCCGCTTAAATCTACGTTATCAAAGAGCCCGTCTTCGCCGCCTTCAATGTCACATGCGATGACGGTCGGATTAACATCCTTAACCAATGCATTGATATTAAAGCAAGGTAGGTCCATTTTTTCCGCATAGGGGCGGCTATCGGGTTCCATTGAGGAGGCCCAGAAATCCTTACGGATATAAAATGGGAGCGTCACAGTATCATCTTTGGTCACCACGCCATTTTTCAAAATAACGCGCAGCGCATCATTTAGGCGATGGGTTTCGCGAATAAGGCGAATGAGCTTGGGGTTGGCTTCAACGGCTGTGACTGCCTCGACCTCTGGATTGCGCGCCGCCACAGAGGATAAGAGCCCCACACCAGCCCCCAGTTCCAGCACGCGGTCCCCTTTTTGCAGGAGCTCTTTTAGAGACAAACATTCCCCGCGCTCATAGCGGTTGTTGCGCATCGGGCGTTCAATTTTCGGAGTAATGATTTCTGGAATGAACGGAACTTTGATACCGTTGGTTTCGATAATTTCCGTGTAGGGAGGAAGGGGCGCGCTCATAAAGGTACTCAAATAATTTTGTGGTTTGTTGCCAATTGGATACCAATTGCCCCCCTCAAAAACAAGAGGCATCCCCGAGGTCGTCTAGGGAATGCCGGTGGTGCGTGTTTTCGACATCACGGTTCAGCTGCGCATGCGTGATCCATCTGGATCAAAGGGGCTTTCAGACAGGAGCGTGGCCTTTTGCATTTTGCCCAAGATTTCGATCTCAGCCGATAAGCCTGCTTGTGCCATGTCGCGCGGGATTAAAGCCAATGCGATGGATTTTTGCAAGTGATGTGAATAACCGCCAGAGGTGCAAAATCCGACAACTTTGCCTGCGACCCAAACCGGTTCATAAGCCACGACATCCGCGTCATCTGCGTCCACCTCAAAGGCAACGTTGATGCGCGCTGGTGGTGTGTCGCGTTCAAGGAGAGCATGAGCTTTGCCGATGAAATCATCGGGTTTTTTCCAATCGATAAACCGATCAAGTCCCGTTTCCGCTGCGGTGTAATCTGGTGAAAACTCAAAAAGCCAGCTTCCAAAGAACCGATCTAGGCGCAAACTCATCATGGCGCGCATCCCAAAAGGCGTCATGTTATGGGCGGAACCTGCGGCCCACAGGGCGTCAAAAAGGGCCCTTTGATTCATAGGATCACAATAGATTTCATAACCAAGATCGCCCGTATAGGATAGGCGTTGCACCACGCAGTCGACCATACCGATGACCATGGGTTTTGCGTCCATGAACCGCAAAGCGGTGGGGCTCACATCCGTTCGTGTGCATGCGGCAAGAACATCACGCGCTTTCGGACCTGCGATCTGAAAGCCAGTCCATGTGTCCGAGATGTTTTCAATACTCACATCATCTGATTGGGTCATTTCAAACCAGCGTTCGTGATAAGTTTGTGAGCCATATGAAGCGGTTAGCTGAAACTCTTCATCTGATAAACAGGTCACGGTGAAATCCCCGATGAGTTTCCCTTTCTGGCTTAACATCGGGGTGAGTGACACGCGGCCGATTTTTGGAATGCGACCCGCCATCACGCGGTTGAGCCACGCGCGTGCCCCCGATCCTGTGACCCGGAATTTCCCAAAATTATGTAGCTCATTAATGCCGACATCGCGGCGTACGGCCGCCACTTCGCGGGCTGTGGCATTAAATGCGTTTGAGCGTCTAAAAGACGGCGTTTCATAGCGCGCCTCATCGCCTTGGGCAAAATAGTTTGGAACCTCAAGGCCAAATTGTTGCCCAAAGACGGCGCCCATTTTGTCCCAGATGTCATACATCGGCGTTGTTTTAAAGGGACGCGCGGCAGGGAGTTCTTCGTTCGGGTAGCTCACGGAAAACCGTGTTTGGTAGTTTTCAATCACCTTGGGCAACGTGTATCCTGGCGTAATCCACTTGCCATAGCGTGCCACATCAAGGGCAAAACTATTTTGCGCAGGCTCCCCTTCGATCATCCATTGTGCAAGGGTTAAGCCGACGCCGCCACCTTGGCTAAAGCCCGCCATGACGCCGCAAGCGGACCAATAATTTCGCAACCCCGGCACAGGCCCCACAAGGGGATTGCCATCAGGAGCAAAGGTAAACGGCCCGTGGATCACGGTTTTCACGCCAGCAGTTTCCAAAACAGGAAAGCGTTTATAGGCGAATTCAATACTGTCGGTGATTTTATCGAGATCATCTGGCAAAAGCTCATGGCCAAAATCCCACCGCGTGCCATCCACAGCCCACGGGCGACAGGGCTGTTCGTAAAAGCCAATGCAAAGCCCGCGGCCTTCTTGGCGCAGGTAGCTTTCACCAGCAGGGTCCATGACATGGGGGTGTTCGTGGCTGCGTTCGTAAATCTCAGGGAGATCATCCGTGACAATATATTGATGCTCCATCGGATGAAGAGGAAGGTAAACACCCGCCATCGCCCCAACTTCGCGCGCCCAAAGTCCAGCCGCATTCACAAGGTGTTCTGCAATGACAGTGCCTTTTTCGGTGACAACTTCCCATGAGCCATCTGGCTGAGGATTGGTTTCCAACACTTTGTTATGAAGCACAATCTCTGCCCCGCCCATTTTTGCAGCACGGGCATAGGCATGGGTCGTACCCGAGGGATCAAGATGCCCGTCCAGTGGATCATAAAGCGCACCCAAAATGCCATCCGTATTGGTGATGGGGGCGATTTTTTTGATATCCTCTGGGCCAACGATTTCGGTTTCAAGCCCCATATACCGGTGCTTTGCACGTTCGGCCTTGAGCATATCAAAGCGCTCAGGCGTATCAGCAAGCGTAATACCACCTACATGATGAAGCCCACATGACATGCCTGTTATTTCTTCGAGCTCTTTATAAAGCTTGATTGTATAGCCCTGAAGTGCGGCCATATTGGTGTCGCCATTTAAGGTATGAAAGCCGCCTGCCGCATGCCATGTGGAGCCTGACGTCAGGTCTGATCGCTCTATCAGCATCACATCCGACCATCCCAATTTGGTGAGATGATACAAAACGGATGCGCCGACAACGCCGCCGCCGATGACGCAAACTTTAACATGGCTTTTCATGGGGACCTCCTTTGGTTCTTTATATCGTGGCCGTTTCTTTGCCCCTCATCCAAGCGTTTCGCGACATTTCCTGTCGCTTCTGTCAGCCGTGCTTGTGAATTTTAAGAGGATATTTATTTCCCTTGCTTATGGTCTTTGACAACTCCGTGACGTTTCAAAGGATGACAGCCGGCATGACTTTCTTCAACAATATGCGCATTCTTATAAAATTGCCTGTAATGATTGGGCTTTTGTGTATTGGCTCTTTGATGAGTTTCACGATTTTTAGCTATTACTCTGCGCGTAGCGTCATTGAGACACGAGCCAAATCCAATTTGCTCGGTCTGGCTCAGGAACGTCGGATGTTGCTTGAAGAGACCTTTCAAACGCTCAATTTGACCGCAATTCAACTTGCTGAATCAGAAATTGCCACGGTTGCGGCGTCAAAGCTTCAGATGGGGTGGGAATCGCTTCCAAAAGGGCGCGAAGATTACGTTCAGAATTGGTACATTGACCAGTCCCCTTATGAAGAAGGGGATCGCGGTCAGCTGGCCTCTGCAACGGATGGCTCAATTTTTAGCCAATTCCATCGCAGATTTCACGGCTTCTTCCTTTCACAGCTGAATATAAATGGCCTGCATGATATTTTTATGCTGAACCAAAATGGCGACATGATCTATTCCGTCCAAAAATACGGTGATTTTGGATCTAATATCACCGAAAATACCACATTGGCCGCCATGCACGCGGAGGCGCGTAATTTGGGTGCCAAACGCCAAATTTTCGAAACACCTTTCATAAAATATAATGCATATGGGGCGGATTGGGCCAAATTTATTTTGACACCGATTGTAAACGCCAACGATGAAATAGTAGGAACACTTGGTGTTTCTTTTACCCAAGATCATCTTGATGACATCATCGCAGTCCCAAAAACGTTAGAGGGCGGTGAAATCCATTTGATTGGCCCCACAATTTCATTGGGCGGCCATTTGCCTGGAGGCATGGACGATATTGGCATAGGCGAAAATGATCTCGGCCATCCACCATATTCCCTCGATCAAGAGGCGCAGGTCCAGACAAGGAATGGTGATCAATTCTTTATGGCGCACCAAGAGTTGGATTGGCAAAGTAAGCCATGGCGCGTTGAAGTTCTTCAAAGCTCATCTGTGATTGCAGCACCTATTGAAACCCTTAAAAATAAGCTTTTGTTGAACTTAATTGGCTATGGCGGATGTGTTATTTTGCTGGCTTTTGCATTGGGACGTAATATTGGTCGCCCTCTTTCACGTGTAAAATCTGCGATGTTTGAGGTGGCCCATAAGCGATATGACACGGTGATCCCAGATTTGCATCGGAAAGATGAAATTGGCGAAATTGCCCAAGTTTTACAGCAGTTTAAAACGGATTTACAAATTGGCGAAGAGGCCACAACGGATGCCGTCTTTAAGGGCGCCGCTTTCGAAAGCTCCACAGCGGCGATGGCGCTTATCGATCTAAATGGCGATATCTTATACGCCAATGACAGTTTAAAAGGACTGTGGGCCGTCTACCGCGAACAATTGAAGGAAATTTGGCCAAATTTTGATATTGATGCGCCCGTTGGTCAAACTGTGATCGGCCTCGGATGTGAGCCACGTTTTATTCATCTTATTGAAAATTGCCAAAGCAGCCATCGTAAAGGCAGCGGCAATATCGTTCATGAGGAGATTTACTTATCTCTGAAACTTGTTGCAATCGAAGACGCGGATGGTGTGGTCGCAGGCTATAGCATTGAGTGGAACGATGAAAGCCGCGCCCGAGGGGATCGTGCGGCGCTTGAAGCCATTGAACTTACACGCGTCACGGCAGAATTCACAGCAGCGGGCCGTTTTTTGCGTATGAATGAAAACTTTCAATCCCTGATTGATGGCAGCACAGAATATCTAGAAAACTTATCCGCATCTGAGGTGTTTTTTCCTGCCGATCAAAACGCACCGAACCTTGATATCTGCTTTATGGGCAAACAAGCCACATCGGGCATATACGAAGCGCGCTTCACCAATAAGATCATTGTTTTGGACGGGACATTCATGCCGGTTTTGGATAGCGCAAATAATTGCTTCAAAGTTATTTTTGTCGGGAGGGATGAAACAGAGACAATCGGACGCATTAAAAGAAGCGAAGAAGCACGGGTCAAGCTGTCACAAGAACAGGGGCATGTCGTTAACGAATTGTCAAAGGCGCTTGATACTTTATCAACAGGGGATCTCGGCGTCGAAATTATTCACCCTTTTAATGACGCACACGAAGAATTGCGCCATGATTTTAACCTCGCGGTGCAGACTCTCAACGAAACAATGCGTCATATTGTTGAAAACGCGGGGCTAATTAATCGCGAAAGTAGCGATATCGGCGCTGCATCTGAAAGCTTAGCCGCGCGGGCAAAAACACAATCAGAAACGCTTGAGGAAACGGCGTCATCATTAGGGGAATTGACCTTATCCATGCAATCTATAGCGACTGGAGCTAACGAGGTGCGTCAAACGGTTTCCTCTGCACAAGATTTAGCAAAAGAAAGCCAATCTACGGTGACGTCTGCGGTGCAAGCGATGGAAGAAATTGAAACATCTTCGCGTGCAATTTCTAAAATTGTCACCGTGATTGATGATATCGCCTTTCAAACCAACTTACTTGCGTTGAATGCCGGCGTGGAAGCCGCGCGGGCAGGGGATGCGGGGCGTGGTTTTGCGGTTGTCGCCTCTGAGGTGAGAGCATTGGCCGCACGCTCATCTGAAGCGGCAAAAGATATAACGGACCTTATTGAGAGCAGTGACCGAAATGTTAAACATGGCGTGCGTCTTGTTGGTCAAGCGGGCGGTGCGCTCACAACAATTTTGGATGCCGTTGAAAATATTTCGCATCAAGTTCGCGATATTACCAACTCCCAAGAAGAGCAATCGTTGAGCTTAAATGAAATTAATGCCGCGATTACGGCTCTCGATCTCGCTACACAAGAAAACAGTGTGATGATTTCACAAACCGCGAATGCATCAATGTCACTTCGACAAGAGGCAGAGGTTATGTTTAAGTCCGTTGCCCGCTTTAAAATTGATAAAGACGCTCTTTCAGAAGAAGATGCGGGACTGCCAATGTCGGCAATCCCGCTTTCAAATTTGCCTAAGGCCGGGTGACTACGACGTTAAATCATAGGCGCGCTCTCCGTGTGCCGCTAAATCGAGGCCATTGACTTCTGTTTCATGATCAACGCGAAGCGGTATAAAGAGGCATAAAAACTTTATAAGACCATAGCTGATAACCACAGTAAAAAGACCAACAATGACCAAAGCACCGAGCTGTGCAAGCCACGTCCCGTGGCCAAATACCGCGATCATGATGGTGCCAAAGATGCCACCAACACCATGTACAGCAAAAACGTCAAGGGTATCATCAATCTTCATTTTGCCACGCACAAACGTCACGGCTTCTTGGCAGAGCACGCCTGCAACCGCGCCAATAATAAGTGCTTCAATAGGTCCGACGAATCCCGAAGCCGGTGTAATGGATGCAAGGCCCGCGATTGTACCTGTCACGATCCCAATCAAGGAGGCTTTCCCATATTTGATGCGTTCCCAAAGCGCCCAAGTCAAAGACGCGGTTGCGGCCGAAATATGCGTAACACCGATGGCAAGAGCCGCGCCGCTATCTGCTGCGAGCTGGGACCCGCCATTAAAGCCGAACCAACCAACCCAAAGCATTCCCGCGCCAATCATGACAAGCCCAGGGCTATGCGGTGGGGTGGTCCGATTGCGCCGCGGTCCAAGTTCCCAAGCCAAAAGAAGGGCGGCAAGACCTGCGGTTTCATGTACGACAATACCGCCGGCAAAGTCCTTGGTTCCGATTGCGCCAAAAATGCCGCCATCAGCCATCATGCCACCGCCCCAAATCCAGTGCACAACAGGGGCATAACACAGCAACATCCAGAGCCCAGAAAAGACAACGATAAATGCAAAGTTCACGCGTTCAACATAGGCCCCGACAATCAAGGCAGGGGTGATAATGGCAAAGGTCATTTGGAACATGAAAAATAGGATTTCCGGAAGTGTGCCTGAGAGACTATCGGAGGTTACCCCCCTGAGGAATGCTTTCTCAAGACCGCCCCAATACCCCGACGTGCCATCCCCAAACGCAATGGAATATCCAAAGGCAAGCCAAAGAATGCTCATCAGACAGGCGATGGTATAGACGTGCATAAAGACGCTAAGCACATTGCGCGCCCGGACGAGCCCGCCATAAAAAAGCGCGAGCCCCGGCAAGGTCATAAACAGCACAAGGGCCGTTGCGGTTAATATCCAGGCAGTATCGGCAGCATTCATTGCTCTTCTCCTCACATGATGGCTTTCATCTGTGAGTGGCTCAACCCGATCAGCGGGGCCAGAGCTGATGGCAGTTAAGGCGGATTTTTCACAACCAAGATTGCATCTGCCACATTATTGGGCAGATTTCAGACGTTATGCTTATGATTTAATCCCATGAAGGGCCGTCAGCAGAAGGCCCATCCCGTGATCCGTTGCCGCAACCCGGACATGTTTTCGCCCCAAAGCACCAAAATCCACGGTTTTTGTGGTGATTTTACCTTTATAGCTTAGCCCAAAGCAGACGCGACCTTCGGGTTTGAACTCCGATCCGCCAGGGCCAGCGATCCCCGTAATTGAAAGGCCGAGATCCGCGCCAGAGGTCGCAGAGGCCCCAATGACCATTTCTCGTGCAACAGGTTCTGAGACCGCGCCATGTTCCGCAAGAGTGGCGTCTTGCACGGACAATAATTTGCATTTTGCGGCGTTTGAATAGGTCACAAACCCATAGCCAAAGACAGCGGAGGCACCAGCAATCTCAGTGAGTGCGCTGGCCACGCCGCCACCTGTGCAGCTTTCGGCAGTGGTGATCATGATGCCTGCGCGTTGCGCGGCCTCTATGACGGCTTTTGCCTGCATTATACCAAAACCACATGGGCCACATAGGCCAATACGGATACGGAAATCGCTGCAAATAGGCCCGCAATGACATCATCGAACATAACGCCGAACGCATCATTTCGCCGATCAGCCCATCCGACCAACCACGGTTTGGTGATGTCAAACAAACGAAAGGCCAAGAAACCAGCAACCCAACCAGGATAAGGGAACGCCCATGGGTTGTCTGATGCAAAAGCCATGCCAAATGAAAGAGGCAAAAGCGCAATGCACATGCCCGCTACTTCATCAATGACAATTTCAGAAGGATCGTGATTGTCTTTTCCCGCTGTGTCGACCTGTGTTGCCCACCAGCCAATGAAAAATACAAACACAGTCATGATCAAAAGACCCCAAGGCCCCAAAAGGCCATGAATGAGCCAAATAAATGGAATGGCCGCGGCAGATCCCCATGTGCCAGGGGCGGGCCGCAAATGACCAATACCAAAGAAGGTGGCAATAATATGTGCTATTTTTTGTGTCATAGAGATACCAGTGTTGCGGTTGCAAGGGCTGCGATGCCTTCTTCGCGGCCTGTAAATCCAAGCTTCTCGGATGTGGTGGCTTTGGCGGAAATGCGGTCTTTGTCGAGACCCATGATTTGGCTCAACGCAGTGCGCATGGCGCTTTGGTGCGGTCCAATTTTTGGGTATTCACAAATTAGGGTGCAATCGACATTCGCAATTTTATATCCCTTTTGGGCGGCAAGTGTCACCGCGTGTTTTAGGAAAATTTCGCTGGCGGCGCCTTTCCATTGGGGATCGCTTGGCGGAAAATGTTGACCGATGTCCCCCTCTGCGAGCGCCCCATAAATCGCATCCGTAATGGCATGCATGCCCACATCCGCGTCTGAATGCCCCTTAAGGGCGTATGAATGCGGGATTTCCACGCCACATAAAATGACGGAATTCCCTTCAGTGAAAGCATGAACATCAAATCCATTTCCCAACCTAACGTCCATAAGCCGTATCCTTATTGTTTAAAATCCGCTCCGCGCGCAAAATATCGTCTGGATATGTGATCTTAAAATTCCCATCATCGCCTTTGGTGATGGCAACCTTAAGGCCCGCCGCAAGAGCAGCCTCAACGTCATCTTTGGGGTCAATATCCGCCTTTAAGGCGCGCTCATGGGCTGCAATAATGGCGGTTTTGCGAAACCCTTGGGGGGTTTGCGCCCGGTAAAGGTTGGTGCGCGGCACGCTATGATCCACATGTCCGTCATCGCCGTGCCAAAGCGCATCCACAATAGGGAGGCCAGGAGCCGCTGCTTTTGATGTTTTTAGTGCCTCAAGCACCTCATCAATTAGCACATGGGATACAAATGGGCGTGCGGCATCATGGATCAGCACATGTTCGGTCGCCTCTGGTAAAACCAGAAGCCCCTCATAGACAGAAGCCGCGCGTGTTTTCCCCCCTGGGGTCAAAATGGTGCCGCGTAAGTCCAGTTGGTCCATGATTTTTTGGTCGTCTGGATGATGCACGATAATAATAGACTGGATGCATTTGTGTGAAGACATCGATCTAACTGTGTGTTCTAGAACGGTTTTATCCCCGAGTGTCGCGAATTGCTTTGGGTGATCAAGACCCGATCGGCGCCCGCGTCCTGCGGCAACAATGATGGCAGCTGTGTTCATTATGTCGTGTACCTCATTCCTATGATGTAGCAGCTTCTTCTAAAATCACAATGCTCGTATTTGCAAAGGAGCACAAAACGAGTGGTTAAAATTTAAGCACTTATTATGGTAAAACGGCTTTTGTCGCACTTTCTTCGGTGGTTTGCCTTATATTTAGGCAAATTTGCTGTTATGGCAGGATACATAGCCATCAATGGGACCAAAAATCATGGAACAGCATGTGAAGATTGCGCATATCCCACTTACGCCACCTGTGGTGTTGGCGCCTATGGCGGGGATTACGGATTTACCATTTCGCAAATGCGTGGCGTCTTTTGGCGCGGGCATGGTGGTGAGTGAAATGGTCGCGAGCCAAGAGATGGTTCAAGCAAAACCAGGGGTCCGCGAACGCGCGGAGCTGGGGCTTGAAACCCCCATGGATGCCATACGTGCGGTGCAAATATCGGGGCGTGATGGCGAATGGATGGCCCGCGCTGCCCAGATTTTAGAAGCGGACGGCGCCCCCATTATCGATATCAATATGGGGTGCCCTGCAAAGCAGGTGGTGAATGGTTATTCAGGTTCCGCGCTGATGAAGGATCTGGATCATGCACTTCGGTTGATTGATGCGGTTGTGGCGGCGGTGGATGTGCCTGTAACGCTAAAAACGCGTCTTGGGTGGGATGATGCGCTGCGCAATGCGCCTGAGTTGGCGACGCGCGCCGAAAATGCTGGGGTGCAGGCGATCACGATCCATGGGCGCACGCGGGCCCAATTTTACAAAGGCACCGCCGATTGGCGCGCCATTCGAGCCGTCAAAGACGCGGTGTCCATTCCCGTCATCGCAAATGGCGATATCTGTTCGCTGAAAGATGCCCAAGAGGCCTTATCACACTCAGGGGCGGATGGCGTGATGATTGGACGCGGGGCCCAAGGCCGGCCCTGGCTTTTGGCGCAAGTGGCCGCCGCACTTTATGGCACCCCTCAGCCCGTCATCCCAGAAGGCGCGGCCTATATCCAAATGGTGCAGTCCCATTATGAAGATATGTTAGCGTTTTATGGTGTGGACCTTGGCAAACGTGTCGCGCGCAAACATTTGAATTGGTATATGGACGCGTGTGGCATCGCCGTAGACCGCAAACGTCCCATATTAATGGAACCGGATCCACAGGTTGTAAAACCGGCATTAGACGCTGTTTTCACGGAAAAATTTCTACAAAAGGCCGTCGCATGATTGGGGATACCACCTTATGGCAAAGCCTGCCGATGCCGATCCTCACCGTGACGGATGTGGGCCTGATAACAGGTGTTAACCCAAGTGCTGAGATGCTCTTGGGGCGCTCAAACCGCTCTGTCTCAGGAAAGATGATCACCGCATTTTTGAACATTGATGGTGGTTTTCTTGCTTTAACAAATCGACTGACCGCAGGGGGGGAACGCCTCTACGCGGACAAAGCGGCCTCGTTGGTTGAAATGCGCGCAGGGGCACTTTCGTTTCATTTGATCAAACATGAGGCGGAGTTTTTATTGGTGTTTGATGCCACCTCTTTGCGGGTCCATGATCTGTCGGTGAAAGCCCCCAAACGGGCCGCGAAATCGGCGATCGGCATGGCGGAAATGTTAGCGCATGAAATCAAAAACCCGCTTGCGGGCATCACGGGGGCGGCGCAGCTTCTAGAAATGAGTTTGCAAGCCGAGGACCGTGAATTGACGGGGCTTATCGTCGAAGAATGCCGCCGTATTGTGACGCTTTTGGATGAGGTGGAACAGTTTGGCGATTTGCGACGGCCAAATCTGGCGGCGGTGAATGTCCATGATATATTGGACCGGGCCCGTAAAATGGCAGCGGTTGGCTTTGCTGCACATATGACATTCAAAGATGATTTTGATCCGTCCTTGCCTGATTGTTTTGCCGATGGGGATCAATTGATGCAAGTGTTCCTCAACCTGATAAAAAACGCAGCCGAAGCCCAACCTGACGGCGGTGAGATCCGGTTGCGTAGCTTCTATGATCCATCCATGCGCCGTGTGGGTGAGGATGGACAGATGCAAACTGTGCCGCTCCAAATTGAAATTATCGACAATGGGCCTGGATTGCCCGCCGATATCCAAGATCAGGTCTTTGACCCATTTGTATCAGGACGTGAAAACGGATCTGGGCTTGGTCTGGCGCTGGTGTCAAAAATCATTGAGCAGCATCAAGGTTGGATCACAGTTGATAGCACGGTAGGGCGCACAACGTTTAAAGTATCCCTGCCACGGCCGCCTAAATCGCGCGCGACATCACAGGTGCAATAAGAAAGGTAAACACAGATGGATGGAACTGTTCTCATTGCGGATGATGATCGTACAATTCGCACGGTTTTGACCCAAGCTCTCACACGGGCAGGGTGCAAGGTGCATGCGACGGGGTCCCTTAGAACCTTGGCGCGGTGGGTGGATGAAGGCATGGGCGATGCCGTGATCACGGATGTCATGATGCCCGACGGAAATGGGCTAAAGTCGTTAGAAGAGATCCGCATCAAGCGCCCGATGCTGCCCGTGATTGTGATTTCTGCGCAAAACACCATCATGACCGCCATCAAAGCCGCCGAAGCGGAGGCCTTTGATTATCTGCCAAAACCGTTTGACCTCCCTGATTTGATGACACGGGTGAATACGGCGCTCAAACATCGACCAAAACCGGTACAAGCAGACACAAAGGACCCCTCACAAGAGCAAGATGAGGAGGGGCGAACACTCCCGCTTGTGGGGCATAGCCCCAAGATGCAGGATCTTTTCAGACTTGTGGCGCGTGTGATGAAAACGGATCTGCCTATCTTATTGACGGGGGAAAGCGGGACAGGGAAAACGGTTGTTGCCCAATCCATTCACGATCTGGGTGGTCGACAAGATCAACCGATGATCACGGTGAGTGCGGCCAGCCTTGATCAGCTAGAAGATGACGCGGCCTGTCATGCGGGCACGATTGTGTTTGATGAAATTACCGATTTTGATCATGCGCAACAGGCCAAGATTTTGCATTTTATTGAAAGGAACCTCAAAAATGGCCCGCGGTTTATTTCAACTTGCCAACCCACGCTTGAAGAAAACCTCACCCAAGGGGCGTTTCGAAAGGACCTCTACTATCGTCTAAATGGTATGCCCATTCGCATTCCCCCTTTGCGCGAACGCAGCGAAGACATCCCCGCGCTGGCCACATATTTTTTAGAACAAGCGCAGCATCAAGGCCTCCCTGCGCGGCACTTGTCTGAGGCGGCCATTGCTCCCTTGATGGCAATGTCATGGCCTGGAAATCTGCGACAGCTGCAAAATATGATGCGCCAATTGGCCATATCCGCAAGTGGCCTTGAAGTCGAAGCGTCAGAAGTCGATGGCGCGCGCGCAGGGCCATCCCACGACGTGCATTCAGATGTGCCGTCTCATTCCGGGTCGCTTTCAGAAAGCGTTTACGCCCATTTACAGCGCTATTTTGTCTTGCATGGGGATAG